>JBFYXW010000199.1:0-9313 GCA_041310335.1 Syntrophaceae bacterium
GTGCTCGGCGTGACGCGGCCGAGGATGGCGGGGATCTCCTCCCGCTTCACCGAGCCATAGTCCGCCAGGGTCTCCAGGTTGAACCGGATCAGCCGCATGGCCCGCTCCAGGAGTTCCTCCTTCACGTCCACCAGCCCCGTCTCGATCCCGTTCTGCGCAAACACCTGGGCGATGGAATGCCCCATGGTCCCCGCACCGACGACAACCGCCCGTTTCACTTCGCTTGCCTTGATCATGTCGCGCTCTCCTTTTTTTTACGAAAAAAGGGGCAGAGTATCCCTCCGCCCCTCGTTGATGGTCTATGTCCCGTCCGTTCTTTCAAGGCCACCCGCCCCACCGGCCAGAACCGGCTCAACCAGAATCGGCGGCTCCATAGCACATTTTCCGCGCTTTGCCCACCCGCCATTGACACCCCCGTCCCTTTTGCCCTATAAAATAGGGCATTCCCCCGTCTTGAGCGAGAGGCCATGCCTGCGAACCTGCCCCCCCATTACTTCGAGGCGGAACAGCGCTTCCGGGAAGCCCGGACCCCCGCGGCCAAGATCGAGGCCCTGGAGGAGATGCTCGCCATCATGCCCAAGCACAAGGGCACCGACAAGCTGAAAGCGATGCTCCGGGAGCGGATCTCCAAGCTCCGGGAGCAGGGGCAGAAGAAGGCGGGGGGAGCGAAAGCGAAACCCCCCTACAGCATCGAGCGGGAGGGGGTCTCCCAGGCGGTCCTGACGGGGGCGCCCAACACGGGCAAGTCCTCCCTTCTCAACCGGCTCACCAAGGCGACGGCGGAGGTGGGCGACTTCCCCCACACGACCCACCGGCCCACGCCGGGCATGGCGCCCTTCGAGAACGTCCAGATCCAGCTCGTCGACACGCCCCCCGTCACCCTGGAATACACGGATCCGGAACTGGGGGACCTGCTCCGCCGGTCGGACATCGTCGTCATCCTCCTGGACCTCCAGGCGGACCCGCTGACCCAGCTGGAGGAGACCCTGGCGGTCCTCTCCGGCTTCCGGGTCTTCCCGGAGGACCACCCGCTCCCGCCGGACCTGAAGAAGATCCCCTTCGTGAAGACCATGCTCGTGGCGGTCAACAAGACGGACCGGCCGGAGAACGAGGCGGACTTCGAGACCTTCCTGGAACTGTCGGAGGTGAGAATCCCCGCCATGGGGATCTCCGCGAAGACGGGGCGCAACCTGATGGCCTTCCTGGAGCGGCTCTACGGGATGTCCGGGGTGACCCGGGTCTACACCCGGCGGCCCGGGAAGGAGCCGGACATGACGGCGCCCTTCGTCATCCCCGCGGGGTGCACCGTGGGGGAGCTGGCGGAGAGGATCCACAAGGACTTCGTGGCGAAGCTGAAGTACGCCCGGATCTGGGGGCGGGCCGTCCGGGACGGCCAGATGGTCCAGCGGGACTACGCCCTCCGGGACGGAGACGTGGTGGAACTGTGCGTCTGAGGCAATCCCCCCGGAGAGGGGCCGGGGCGGGCGGAAAGCGGGTGCCGCGGAAGGACGCCCGGCGGATCAGAGGGGACGGATCTCCCGGTACGTGCCGCGGCGGCCCAGGACGTCCTCGACCCGTTCCCGCTCCGCGGCGGCGAAGCGGATGCAGACGCCGCAGTCGGAGCTGATGTGGCGGGGCACCGGGACGATCTTGTGGGGAACGCCCTCCTCTTTCAGGAACTTCTCCGCCTGAACGGCGTGGTGAACCGAGTCGAAGAGAACGACCCACCAGGTTTCCACGTCGGCGCTCACGGCGACACCACCCGTGCTTCCGTCATGGAACCGGCGATCTCGTACATGTTGGAGACGGAACCCACGGCGAGGCGGTCCGCGACCCCGAAGAAGTTCAGGCACGTCCCGCACACGAGGATCTCCACGCCCGCATCCTTCAGTTGCCGCAGGTCCTCGAGAACCGGCGAGTCATCGAGGGCCAGGAAGATCCCCGCATTGTAGCAGATGACCTTCCCCGGCAGGGGATCGAGCTGGGTCAGGGTGTGGACGAAGGCCTTCATGAGGACGTCTCCCAACTCCGCGTTCCCCCGGCCCATGCGGTTCTCCGGGAGGGCAACCACGTAAGTCCCCCCGCCCGCGGGCGCGCAGACCGCCGGTTCACCCGGGGCCGCTTCCGCCGGCGCCGCTGCGTCCCGGGTCAGGTGAAGGTGCACGATCCCCCCACCCTTATCCTCCACGACGATCTCGCAGCCCATTTTCGCCCCGAGGCGGCGCACGTTCTCCACCGCCGCGGCGTTGTCCACCATGACCACGACCCGCTCGTGGGCCTCCAGGGCCTTCCTGGCCAGGAGCACCGGCTGGGGGCACGCCAGGCCCCGGGCGTCAATGATTTCGCGCATCCCGTCTTCTCCTTCCCTTGACCGCCTCTCCCGGGCAAACGCGGTTCACGCCGGCTTCCGGCCGACGTGAAGGCACGTGACGCCGAGGGTGAGGGGGTGGCACTCCACCGCCACGAGCCCCGCGGCCCGCATCATGTCCGAGAAGAGCCGCGGGGGCGGGAAGGCCACGATGGATTCGGCCAGATATTGATATGCTTCCGGATTGCCCGAGAGGGCGCCGGCCAGGCGGGGCAGGATCCGGCAGAGGTAGAAGCGGTAGACCTCCCGGAACACCGGCATCTCCGGCAGGTGCATCTCCAGGACCATGACCTGCCCCCCGGGGACGACCACCCGGGCCATCTCGCGAAGGGCGCCCAGACGGTCCGGCATGTTCCGGATGCCGAAGGCCACGGCGGCCACGTCGAAGGAACCGGCGGTGAAGGGGAGCGCCAGGGCGTCGCTATGGAGCAGCCGGATCCGCCCCGTCTCCCCGGCTTCGCCCACCTTGAGCCGGGCGGACTCGATCATCTCCGGGACGAAATCGAGCCCCGTGGCCGTGATCCCCCGGTGGACCCGCAGGGCCTCAAAAATCAGGTCCGCCGTGCCGGTGGCCACGTCGAGAAACCGCCGGGTCCCGGGAAAGCACATCCGACGGACGGCGAAACGCCGCCAGGCCACGTCGCGCCGGAGGCTCAGCAGGCGGTTCAGGAAGTCGTAGCGCCCCTCGATGGAACCGAACATCTCCCGGACCCGGGTGATGCGGTCCTGCTCCGGGGCGTCCAAAATGGGAACTTCCTGTTTCACGGCGCCTCCCGCCGGCGCGCCCGTGATGAGTCACTTCCTGCAAGCCCGCCCGATGGGAGGCTTGCGGACCCGGGTGCAACCGGGATCACGGGCAGCCGCCGCAGGTCAAGGCGCCGTCGCAGTTGGCGATGTCGCCTTCGCAGGACCGCCAGTTGCTGAGGACCGTACCGTTCCATTTGCCCTTCTTCGTCTTGCAGACGGCCTGGAGGCGCGAGGCGTTCCAGGAGATGTTCTTGCAGCTTCTGCGGAAACTCCCCTTCGCGGTGCAGGTCAGCTTGCTGTTCGTGTTGGAGATGCTGTTCGCCTCGCAGAGGCCGTAGTAAATCGACGTGCCGGAGTACTTTCCCTTGTAGCTGCACTGGCAGATGAGTTGCTCTCCGTCGTCCGTGCAGTCCTTGCAGGACTTGCTGTAGCTCCCCCCGGGCAGCGCCTGGACCGGCACGGCCAGCGCAAGCCCCGCCAGGATCAGGATCACGAAGGTCGCCCAGAACGCGCCCCCCCTCTTCCGCCGCTGTGTCTCGAATCCTTTCATGGCCGTCTCCTTATTCTCCCGACATGCAGGTTCAAAGATCCCCGGTGTATCCGGGGCCTGGATGCTCCGTGGCGCGGTCCCCGATTTTCCACCGGCGACCCGTCGGGCTGCCGGTGGCTCTGCACTCGAAGCGGGCGTGATCGCACACTTTCGCGTGCAGGAATCGAAGCCGGGCGCCCCGCGCTCCCGCGGTTCCGCACGCACCCCCGTCAGTGCAGGTTCCGGCCGTTGCCCGGGTGGTCGGCGAACTGGCCTGTCAGGGCGTTGTAGTAGGCCGTCAGGTGCTCCATGAACTCGTTGAACTCGTCCTGCGACCGGAACTCCACCTGGCCGAAGAAGGTCTGGAAGGCGGCGGTGAAACTGCGGCTGCGGGACTTGCTCGTGGTGGCCCGGGCGATCTCCAGGGCCTTGCGCTTGATGAGGGGAAACAGGTCCTCCTGGCCGCGGGCCGCCAGGAACCGCCGCAGGGCCGTTTCCTCCGTGCGCTCCTGGCTGACGAACGTCCGGGCCTCCAGGCGGCTCTGGGCCATGTCGTCCTCCCGGAGAAGCCGCTCCCGCTCCTTTTCCGCCCAAGGCAGGTGGCACTGCTCGAAGAGGCCCCCGGAGCCGCACGGGCAGGGCTCCTTCAGGCCGATGCGCCCCATGTTTTCCAGGAGCCAGTCCTCCCAGTCCCGCTGGCGGAACATGGCCTCCCGGACTGCCCAGTGCTCCTCCCGCTCCCGGATGGCGTCGGGGGCGTAGAAATCCTCCAGGTTTCTCCGGGAGGACGGCGGATTGGGCCGCTCCTCGAAGTAGGACTCCAGGTCCTCCCAGGTGACCGTCTCCAGGTCCGCCTCGCCCCGCTCGTAGTACTGCCGGAACAGGGTCTTGAGGTCCCGCCGCCCCGCCTGCGCGAAGTCGGCCATCAGGTTCGTCCGGATGACGAAATCCCCGCCAGTCTCCATGAGGAGCTCCAGGAGGAAGGCTTCCACGCCCTCCCGCACCTCGGGGAATGCGTGCCAGAAGTTCCAGAGTCCCAGGATCTCGTTGACGACATAAGGCTCGCCGTGGACGACATTGGCCCGGACGTGCTCCCGCAGGCGCGGGATGACCGCGGGGCCGAGGCGGGCGTAGGATTCCGGCAGGGCCTCGGCGATCCAGTCGATCTGCCGGTCCGCCGCGAAGCCCGAGGCCTCCAGCAGGGCATCGATGGACCGCAGGTCCGCCAGGATGCCCAGGAGGTGAACAGCGTGGATGACCCCCCAGCCCCGGCCGTCCTCCCAGTCGTAATTCTCCTCGTGGAAGAGGACCTCGCACAGAAGGGGCAGCATCGCCTCCCGGCGCTTTTTCACCTCCTCCACGAAATCGGCACCCAGCCGGTCCTCCCCGGAGAAGATCTGCCGGGCCAGGAGCCCGTCGTCCATCACCGCGTAACCCATGATCAACCTTTCGGAATTCTGAGAGGAATCGCAACCTCCGACGGAGGCTGCAGGGGGCATTATAGAGACAAATTTCCGTTTTGCAACCGGCCTTTCGGTCCTTATCACCGAAAAGATGCGACAGGGGATTCCCTTCCGGGACGGGCGCGAAGAGGAACCGCCGTTCACTTTGCGGTTGCCTTTCCGACAGAATCCGTTTATCTTCGCAACGTTTCGCAAACGATGAAGGGGGGTCCATGTGACAATCCGGCAACGCATCTGGAAGCGCCTCCGCGGACCGTTCGTCTCCGGGGACGGGCTCGTCGCATACCCGGCGACCTTCCGGGAGGAACTGAACGACCAGTGCGGCCGGATCATCCTCTTCGCCGCCCTGATCTTCACCTTCGCCTGGCTCCCCTACATCCCCATCGACCGCCAGCTCTACCCCGACGAGCCGCTCATTCTCCCGCTCCGGGTCGGCCTCTCCCTCCTCGGGGTCACGGTCCTGATCCTGCAGGGCTTCCGTCGCTTCGACCGGCACAGCCTGACCTTCATGATCATCCTCGGCGCGTATCTCGAAGCGGCGACGGGGGTGATCACCGGTCTTACCAAAGCCGACCCGGCCTACATGGGCGGCTACCTCCTGGTGCTCATCCTGATGGCCCTCGTGCCGATCCCCCGGAGGGCGGCCTGGTCGATCCTCGCCGTTTCCCTGCTCCTCTTTTTCACCGTGGGCTTCGCCGGCGGGATGCGATTCGACACCGTGCGGCTCCGCTACAGCCTCAACGACCTCCTGGTCACCGTCCTGATCGCGGCCCTCTTCATCTACCTGCTGGACCGGCTGCGCTTCGGCAGCTGGGAAAAATCGAGAAGGATCGGGCAGCAGAACGAAACCCTCCGGGAGAGCCAGGAGTTTTCCACGCAGCTCGTCGCGGCGGTCCCCGACATCGTGATCCGCACGAACACCCTGGGAGTGATCCTGTACGTGAACGAGCAGGGACTCGAGGTGAGCGGGCGGATGCGAGAGGACATCCTCGGACGGAACATTCTCTCCTTTGTTGCCCCCGAGGACGTCGATGCGGCGGTCCAGAACACAATCCTCATGATGGAGCAGCCCCTCGGGCCCAAGGAGTACCACCTGATCCTCCGGGAGGGCTTGAAATCCCTGTACGAGGTGAACGGCAGCGTCCTCAAGACGGAGGACGGCGTTCCCTACGGCATGGTCTACATCCTGCGCGACATCAGTGAGCGCAAGCGGGCCGAGGAGGCCCTGCGGGAGAGCGAGGAGAAGCTCCGGCTGATCGTGAACACGATCCCCCACGCCGTCTCGATCTGGGACATGGACCTCCGGTGCACCTACGTGAGTCCCCCGATCCAGCGCCTGCTGGGCTACACCCCGGAGGAGGCGCTGGCCTTGACGATGGACCGCCTGGTCACCCCGGAGTCCCTGGAGGTCGCCCTGAAGGCCTACCGGGAAGACCTGGAGCAGGAGTGGGCGACATCTCCGGGCCACAACCTGCGCGTCCTGGAACTCGATGCAAACCACAACAACGGCTCCATCATCCCCCTGGAAAACACCATCACGTTCCTGCGGGACGCCCAGGGAGTACCCGTCGGCATCGTCATCCTGTCGGCGGACATTTCCGAGCGGAGGCGGGCGGAGGAGGCCCTGCGGCAGAGCGAGGAGCGGTACCGGGGCCTTTTCGAGAACGCCCTGGTGGGCATTTACCAGTCCACGCCGGAAGGGAGGTTCCTCTCGTCGAACCCGGCCCTGGCCCGCATCTACGGATACGACTCCCCAAAGGAGCTGATCGACAGCATAAGAGACATCGGTACGCAGATCTTCATGGACCCCGCCGACCGTGCGGAAATCCTCCGCATCATGGAGACCGAGGGCATCCTCTCGGCGTACGAAGTGCGGCATCGCCGCAAAGACGGGAGCCCGGTCTGGCTGTCCCTCCACTCCCGGGCCGTCCGGAACGGGGAAGGGCACGTCGTCCGGCTGGACGGCCTGGCGGTGGACATCACGGAGCGCAAGCGGGCCGAGGGTGCCCTGCGGCAGAGCGAGGAGCGGCTCCGCACGATCATCGAGGGCACGCAGGCGTCCCTGGTCCGGGTGGACAGGCAGGGGCGCTTCACGTACGCCAACGAGGCCATGGCCAAAGCGCTGGGGCTCGGGAACCCAGACGAGCTGATCGGCAGGCCGTACCTGCAGTTTGTCCATCCCGAGGACCGCGAGCGGGTGGCCCAGGCCTTCCTCAAGCAGACCGAGGTCCGCCAGCCCTCCAGCATCCAGGAGTTCCGGGTCGTCGACACGGAGGGCCGGGTCAAGTGGTTCAGCTTCCTGTCCACGCTGGTGGTCAAGGACGGGCAGGTCGCGGGCCAGACGGGCGTGGCCCAGAACATCACCGACCGCATGCTGGCCGCCGAAGCCCTGCGTGAAAGCGAGGAGAAGTACAAATTCCTGGTCGAGAACACGAACGACATCATCTGGATCTTCGACCTGGCCACCATGACCTACTCCTTCGGCTCGCACTCGCTGGAGCGCATCCTGGGTTACGCCACCGACAAGGCGGTGGGCCTGACGCTGGACGACATCTTTTCTCCGGAGACCAAGAAGGCCGTGGAGGAGGGTTTCCGGAAAGTCTTCGCGGCCGGATCGCCGTCGGACCGGGTCCTGATGGAAGCGGAGCACATCGCCAGGGACGGCGGCCGGGTGTGGATGGAAATCAATGCTGTGGCGAAAAAGGACGAACACGGCAACATCGTCGCGTTCACCGGTGTGACACGCGATATCTCGGAACGAAAGCGGGCGGACGCGGAGCGGGAAGCCGTCGCCCTGGCGCTCGGCCAAAGCGAGGAAAAGTACCGGCTCCTCACCGAAAACAGCGGCGACCTCATTTTCACGCTGGATACGGACTTGCGCTTTACGTACGTAAGCCCTGCGGTTCAGAGAATACGCGGCCTGCAACCCGAAGAGGCCATGAAGGAAACCCTCGCGGATGTCATGACCCCCGCGTCCCTCGAGGTGGCCATGGCCGAATTCAACCGCATCCTTCCGGAAATCGAAAAGGGGTTCAATCCCCGGTCACAAATCGAGATCGATCAATACAAAACCGACGGATCCACCGTGTCGACGGAGGTGTCCCTGAGGACCATGCGGGACAGCGCGGGACGCGTAAAGGGCTTTGTGTGCGTCTCCCGGGACATCTCCGAGCGGAAGACGGCGGAGGCCGCCCTCAGGGAATCCGAACGGCGGCTGGCGGACATCATCGACTTCCTCCCCCTCGCCACCATGGTGATCGACCGCCAGGGGCGGGTCACCGCCTGGAACCGCACGATGGAGGCCATCACCGGGACAGGCCGGGAGGAGGTCCTGGGAAAGGGCGACCACGAATACGCCCTCCCCTTCTACGGGGAGCGGAGACCCATCCTGATCGACCTGGTCTTCGCCCCGGAGGAGGACTTCGCGACCCAGTACGGCCACGTCCGCCGCGAAGGGGGGATCCTTTCGGCGGAGGCCTTCATCCCGAACCTGGGGATCGTCCTGGTCGGGTACGCGAGCCCCCTGTACGGCTCCGACGGCAGCATTGTCGGCGCCATCGAGTCCATCCGGGACATCACGGACGTCCGGCGGGTGGAAGCGGATCTGAAGGAAGCGGAGGAAAAGTACCGGACCATCCTGGAGACCATGGACAGCGGCTACTACGAGGTCGACCTCCGGGGAAACATGCTCTTCTGCAACCCCGCCCTGAGCCAGTTCCTCGGGTACGGGGAAACGGAGCTCCAGGGCCTTCCCTTCGGCGCCTACATGGACCAGCAGGAGGCCCGCCGCGTCTTCCAGATCTTCAACCAGGTCTACACGAGCGGCCGGCCCTCGGGGGATTTCTACTGGCGCCTGGCGAGGAAGGACGGGACCAGCGCCTACTCGGCCGCCTCCGCCTACCCCGTGCGGGACGGCCGGGGCGCCATTGCCGGCTTCCGCGGCACGGTCCGGGACATCACGATCATCCAGGAGGCCAAGGACACCGCCGACGCGGCCAACCGCTCCAAGAGCGTTTTCCTGGCGAACATGTCCCACGAGATCCGGACGCCCATGAACGCCATCCTCGGGTTCGCCCAGCTCATGGAGCGGGACCCGTCCCTCTCGCCGCAGTCGCGGGAGCACCTGGACATCATCAACCGCAGCGGCGAGCACCTGCTCATGCTCATCAACGACATCCTGGAGATGTCCAAGATCGAGGCGGGGCG
>JBFYXW010000201.1:0-12275 GCA_041310335.1 Syntrophaceae bacterium
GTGCTCCCGGTATCCATCGTGGACACGAGGCACATCCTGCCGCCCGGAACGCTGGACCTCTTTCCGGGACGGGTCACGCTGGTCGTTCACAAGCCCGTGTCCGGCAGGGAATACGGCGAAAACCGCCTCGATGAGTTCACCCGGCACGTGAGGGCTGTCATCCAGGAAGGCATCGACCTCCATGCCAGGCTCGAAACGTGATGCCTCCGGCCGCCTGCGGGCCGTGAAACCATCCCGAACCCGGGGGAGGGATAGAGATGGAATTTCTGGGAATCGTCTGGTCCGCGGCCCTGATTGTTTTTCTCTACATGACGATGCTCTTCTTCGTGGCGATCGGGCGACGCGACAACAGCATTGCCGATGTGGCCTGGGGCATGGGGTTTGTCTTGGTTTCCTGGACGACGCTTATCGCCTTCGGCGCGTTCACGCAGCGGCAGCTGATCGCCAACACGCTCGTCCTGATCTGGGGGTTGAGGCTCTCCATCCGGATCTACCTGAGAAACCGTGGGAAAGGGGAGGATGTCCGCTACCGCCGGTGGAGGGAGGAATGGGGCCGTTCGTTTTTCGTCCGGAGCTATCTCCAGGTATTCATGCTGCAGGGATTCCTGATGCTCCTGAATGTTTCCCCCCTGTTTTTCATCAATGCGGGTGATGCGGGGACATGGTCATTCCTGGACGGAGTCGGCTTGCTGGTCTGGATGGCGGGATTCTTCTTCGAGGCCGTTTCGGACCGGCAACTGGACCGGTTCATGAAGGACCCCGACAGCCGGGGAAGGATCCTGGACCGGGGTCTGTGGCGCTATTCGCGGCACCCCAATTATTTTGGGGAGGTCGTGATGTGGTGGGGCCTTTACATCGTGGCCCTTTCGGTTCCCTGGGGCTGGGTTTCCGTCGTCGGTCCCGTGTCCATCACGCTCCTGATCCTGTTCGTGTCGGGCGTCCCGATGACGGAAAAGCTCATGGAAGGGAATCCCCTCTTTGCCGACTACAAGCGTCGGACCAGCGTCTTCTTCCCGTGGTTCCCGAAGAAGACCTGACCAGAGGCCGGGAAGGTCGTTGGCATCGGCGGCGATGCGGCGCCGCCCGATGGCGGACAGGATATCCATTGAAAACGCATTTCAGGCCCCGGTGAAGGAATTCATCGAAAGCGATTTTGCAAAGGAGGACGATATGAAAAGGCTGCATCTCATCGCGGTCCTGCTGGCCCTGGCTCTGCTCACCGCCTGCGCCGGCCCCCAGGTCAAACTATTCCCCGACACCAAGGACCCCCTGAAGGAGTTCACGATCGAGGGCACCGGCGAGGACAAGATCCTGCTGATCCCCGTCCGGGGGCTGATTTCCGACAGCCCCAGGGAGGGCCTGATCACCACCAATCCCAGCCTGGTCCAGGAGGTTGTCTCCCAGTTGAGGAAGGCCGAGAAGGACAAGCGCATCAAGGCGGTTCTCCTCAAGGTCAACACGCCGGGCGGCACCATCACGGCCAGCGACATCCTGTATCACGAGATCTCGGCGTACAAACAGCGCTCGTCGGCGAAGGTCGTCTCTGCCATGATGGATATGGCGACCTCCGGCGGGTATTACATGTCCCTGCCGGCGGACTTGATCGTGGCGCATCCGACCACCCTGACGGGCTCGGTGGGTGTCATTTTCATTCAGCCCAAGGCCATGGGCCTGATGGACAAGATCGGCCTGGGGGTGGACGTGCAGAAGTATGGAAAGAACAAGGACATGGGCTCGCCGTTCCGGGAAAGCACGGCGGAAGAGCAGAAGCTCCTTCAGGCGACCATCGACCGGCTCGGCGATCGTTTCGTGTCCCTGGTCAAAAAGCATCGGAAGATGGACCCGCAGGCGCTGGCGGAGATGTCCACGGCCCGGATCTTCCTGGCCGAGGAGGCGCTGAAGCTGGGCCTGATCGACCGGGTCGGCTACCTGAGCGACGCCGTCGGGGAGACGAAGAAGCTGGCCGGTCTTCCGGATAACGCCCGGGTCGTGGTCTATCGCCGCGCCGAGTATCCCGACGACAATTTTTACAACACCGCGGCGACGGCATCCGGAGGCGCAAGGCTGTCTCTCGTCAACATCGAGCTGCCGGAGGTCCTGAACCTGACCACCGGCTTCTACTACCTCTGGCCGGGGGCCGTCGTCGGCGGCCGGTAAAGCCGACACGCGCCAACGAGTGCGGGAAATGCCCGCGGAAGGACAGGCGCTGCGGAAATGAAACCGGTCTGAATTCGACTTCTTGCTGCTTCGAGGCGCCAAGATGGGTCAACTGACACCGGAAGATCTTCGTCGCCTGCAATACGCGAGAGACCTCCTGGAAAGGCCGGGTCTCGCCGCCAAGCTGTCCAATGCGATCGGGATTCCTTTCGAGAAGGCCTTCGACCGCCTGCCGGCGAAATGGAGAGGCCCCATCCGGACGATTGCCCACAAGTCCCTGTTCCACGCCCTCGATGTCGCGGTCAAGACCATCGGGCGTGGCGAAGAGAAGGTATCGAGGGACACGCTTCACAAATGGCTCGTGGTTGCCTCCGGCGGGATCGGGGGCGCCTTCGGGCTGCCTGCCCTGGCCGTCGAGTTGCCCGCCACGACGGTCATCATGTTCCGCTCCATTGCCGACATCGCCAGAAGCGAGGGAGAGGACCTTGCGCTCATGGAAACCAGGCTGGCGTGCCTCGAGGTCTTTGCCCTGGGAGGCAACTCCGGGAAGGACGATGCCACGGAGAGCGGGTATTACGCCGTGAGGGCCCTCCTGGCCCGGCAGGTGTCGGAAGCGGCAAGGTATATCCTGGAGAGGGGGATCGCCGAGGAGGGGGCGCCCGCTCTGGTCCGGCTGATCGCGACCATCGCCTCCCGGTTCGGGGTCACGGTTTCGCAGAAAGCCGCCGCCTCCGCCGTGCCGGTGATCGGCGCGGCCGGAGGCGCCCTCATCAACACGATCTTCATCGACCACTTCCAGAACGTGGCCCGGGGGCATTTCATCATGAGGAGCCTGGAGAGGAAGTACGGAACCGATCGCATCAGGGCCCTTTACGAAACGGAGTGCCGACCATGAAGAAGGAAAGCCCAGGGTTCCCGGTCGGGGCGGCCGTCTCTTCGACCGCTACAACACGGACCAGGTGGGCCCCTTCATGAGCGTCAAAGTGCACTTCGGGTGGTTCAGCGACGAGAAAATCCGGGAAAACGCCCGGACGAGGATGCGCCTCCTGCCGGGGGGAATGGATGGCCGGAGAACGGAACAGGCAAATTTTCTTACCTCCAGGCCCGGTACAGGCCGATGAGCCGACGGATTGAAACCCGTCCTCTTGAGGGAGTGGGGTGCCAGGAGTCGAGATGATGGAAACGATGAAGCGGTCTCTCAAAAGAGGAACATTCAACGTTCGAGACAGGGGAAACAGCGATGGGATTCCTCTCGTCATGCTGCACGGATGGCCCGAGAGTTCCTATTGCTGGGAGGCGCTCACCCCTTTCTTGAGAGCGGACCTGCGGGTCATCGCCCCGGACCTTCGCGGACTGGGGGAAAGCGAAAGGACCATGGACCCGAGGTGTTACCAAAAAAGGGAACTCGCGCGGGACGTCATCGAAATCATAGACTACCTGGGCGTACAACGCTTCTTTCTCGTCGGCCATGACTGGGGGGGAACGGTTGCCCAGGAAGTGGCGCTGGCGATTCCCGAGCGCACCCGGCGCCTCGTCCTGATGAACATCTACATCATCAACAACCCGAAAGGGAACGCGGAGGGGACAGAAGTCATGCGGGAGGAGGGATCCTTTCGCCTCTGGTATCAGTATTTCCAGCAGCAGCGAGGGCTGGCCGAGGCCCTGATTCCGGGAAACGAAGAGGTGTGGATTCGCCATTTCTTCGGAAGGGCCGGAAGGGAAGGGAAGATATCCGAAAAGGCCCTGGCCGAGTATGTCCGGTGTTACGCCATCAAGGACACCCCGGCCACGGGGGCCTTTTACTACCGCGCGATGAGAGAGGATCGGAAGCGCTGGGATGCACTGGCGGGCGTGAAGTTCTCCATGCCCTCACTCTATGTGTATGGGAACAAGGATGTGGTGATCATTCGCGAATTCCTGAATCATATCGAGGAGTGCTTCCGCGATATCCGGGTTGTCGAAGTGGAAACGGAACACTACCTGCACGAGGAGCAGCCCGGAGCGGTGGCGGATATCTTGAATCGCTTTCTCGTTCCCTGACACGCCCGAACCCGGCACCGGGATCCATTCCACCGTGCCTGGCGAAACCACTCAAGCCTGATGCACTGCGATGGAAAGCCGGTGGGGCTCCGAGGGGCGGTCGTCGACATTACGGAGCGCCGGCGGTCGGAGGCGGAGTTGCGGCAAAGCGAGAGCAAATATCGCCCGCTGGCCGACAACGTCACCGACGTCATTTTCGTGGTGGACATGGATCTGAAGTACACCTACGGACATCGAGTATTCCCTGATCAAGATTCACCCCGAGACGGGCTGCGAGATCCTGAAAGATGTGAAGTCCCCCTGTCCCTGGGCGGAGATCGTCCACCAGCACCACGAACGGATGGACGGCTAGGGCTATCCGAGAATGCTCAAAGGGGAGGAGATTCTCCTGGAGGCCCGAATTCTGGCTGTCGCCGATGTTGTGGAATCCATGGCCTCCCACAGGCCCTCCCGTTCAGCACTGGGCACGGACGTAGCCCTGGAGGAGATCGAGAAGAACAAGGGTATTCTTTACGATCAGGCCGTCGTCGATGCCTGCCTGAGTCTGTTTCGGGAAAAAGGTTATCAACTGCCGATCGCATGAGGTGTGGACGGCGGCATCCAACTGGTGTAAGGAAAACGATGATACGGGCAAATCGTTGAGGAATTCCGATTCCAAGGAGGGTATTCCATGAGAAGAGCGGGACCGTCTTTCGCGGCGCTTTTGGGTTGTTTCCTTGTTCTTTCCCTGTGCCAGGTGGCCTTTGCAGCTGGAGAAGGGGCGAAGCTGGCGGATCATTACCTGAAGAAGGCCCCGGCCCCGGCCCCGGATCCGTTGCCCACTCTTGACCAGGCCATGATGATCCAGGGCGCGTATGTCCAGGCCATCAAGCCCGTCTTCGGAAAGGTGGTGGGGTACAAAGCGGGGCTCACGAATCCGAGCGTCCAGAAGGTCTTCGGCGTCAATGCCCCTGTCCGCGGCACCCTGCTGGAAAAGATGATCCTGAAGTCGGGCGCTACGATCGAGGCGGCCTTCGGGGCGCGGCCCCTCTACGAGGGTGACCTGATCCTCCGCGTGGGCAGTGAGGCCATCAACACGGCGGCAACCCCCATGGAAGCCTTGAAGGCCATTGACGCAGCGATTCCTTTCATCGAACTTCCCGATCTGGTGTATGCCAAAGACGTCAAGATCAACGGCGCCCTCCTGGCCGCCGTCAATGTGGCCGCCCGGTACGGCGTTGTCGGGGAACCGATTCCCGTTCAGGGGACCCCCGAGTGGATGGAACGGCTCAAGACCTTCAAATGCCAGATCTACGATCAGAAAGGGACCCTGCTGGTGGAAGCCCCCGGCAGCAGCCTCCTGGAGCATCCGATCAACGTCGTGCTCTGGCTCCGCGATTCTCTCAAGGCGGACGGCATTGCGCTGAAGAAAGGCGACCTCCTCTCGCTGGGCACGATCACGAAGCTGACGCCGGCGGCGCCCAACACGACCGTCACGGCGCGCTACGTGGGCCTGGATCCCAAGGGACCCGCGGAGGTCACGGTGATGTTCAAGTAGTCGTGAGGTGACGGAACATGAAGACGAGATGGTGCGTTGCGGTTCTGGCGGTCCTGCTTTTCCTGGCCGCATCCCCGGCCCTGGCCGAAAAGGTCAAGGGCATCTCCTCCGCCGAGGTCTGTTTCTCCCCCCGGGGCGGGTGCAACGAGGCGGTCATCGAGGAGATCGACCGTGCCCGGTCCGAGGTCGTCGTCCAGGCGCACTCCTTTCCCGCGTACGAAATCGCCAGGGCCCTGGGGAAAGCCCGGGAGCGGGGCGTCAAGGTAACCGTGCTGCTGGACAAGAGCCAGTTGCGGGAAAAGGAATCGACGGGTTTTGTGCTGGAGAAGGCGGGCATCCCGGTCTACATCGACAGCGACCACGCCATGGCCAACAACAACGTCATGATCGTCGACAGGGAAACGGTGATCACCGGGTCGTTCAACTTCACGAAGCAGGCGGAGGAGAAGAACGCCGAGAACATGCTGATTCTCCGTTCCAAGGCCCTGGCGAAGGTCTACCTGACCAACTTCGATCGCCACATGGCCCATTCGGGAATGTACAAGCGGTAACGTTTGGGATACGGATCACCCGGAACATGGATTCGACAACCCCCAATCCGCGGCCGGAAAGCAGCCGGGCCGCGAATTGGACAGGGTGAGGCCCGCCATGGAAATCGCGCGGACAGGAAAAGCCCTGGATGCATCGCGGGGCATCCAGGGAGCCCCGGAAAGCCTCGTTGTCCGAGGCTACACGGGAGAAACCCGCCTCCGGCCGGAAGGGGAAGCCCTACCCGCAGAGGAGCGCCGGAATCTCCCTGCGACCCGCAGTGCTTGCCAAGCGCTTCGCTTGCGGGCGGTGTGCGACGAGTCCCGGGAACCGTTGATCCGTCTCCGGGGCGAGCGCCCGGCCGGGCGCTATGTGACCTACGGCCCGGAAAGCAGCCACGGGTACATCCGCGCCCTGAGCATCCCCCCGCCGAAGGGCCTCTTCATCGACGTCCGGGCCTAGACGGGCCGGCCGATCCCGGCCCGTATCCAATTCCATCCGCAAAGCCCCTTCGAATTCCTTCCCGGGATCACAGGGAAATCGGATTCCCGGGCCCCACTCAATCCCGTTGACACACCTCTTGACTTTCTATAGGTTCGCGTCCAGCGGAGAACACCTCATTCCAATGGGTTTACCGCCGAGGAGACGAGCCGCTTCATGCCGAAATTCAGGTTTCCCACCGGAATCCTCCCGACCACGCTGCGCAGGCGCCTGCTCCTGGTCCTGGCGGTCGCCGTCAGCATTCCCATCGTCTCGACAGGCTATGTCCTGGAGCGGCAGGGGCGCGCCGCCCTGCTGGAGGAAAAGACGGCTAAGCTCTTCGGCCTGACCAAGATCCTCGACAGCCACCTGGGGCAGGGGTTCGACGCGATCCTGAAGGGATACCGGGGCAATCCGGAAGATCAGAACGCGAAAATCCGCTATCTCAACGAGCGCCTGCGCGACTTCACCGACCGGGTTGCCGATGCCAATCCCGGGGTCGGCGTGGGCTACTACGACCGGGAGCGGAACGCCGCCCTCACCTATGGCCCCAGCCGGGAATACGGGGACAAGGTCGGCGAGATCCTTCCTCCGGACCACCCGGGCTGGGTGGTGATGTCCAGCGGGCAGCCCTCCGTCGAAACCGGGGCGATGGCGCGGGGGCACATCATGAATGCCATGTGGCCCATCATCCGGGAAGGGAAGGTCATCGGCTACATCTGGGCCAACGAGTTCACGGCGGCGGTGGAGAGCCAGACCCTGTCCATGGACCGGGCGGTCTTCGTCGTGGTGACCCTCGGGCTCGTCCTCAGCCTGGCCCTGAGCTTCTTTATGGCCCGCCGCCTGACGCGGGACGTGGACATCATCACCTACGGCCTGGACCGGATGAAGCACGACCTCTCAAAGCCGATCCGGCCGCTGGAGGGCGAACTGGGGCAGATCAGCCACGCCGTCAACGAGATGGCCCGGGCGCTCCTGGACGCCCGCTCGCTCAACGAGAACATCCTCTGGAGCATTGCCGACGGGGTGATCACCGTGGACGTGTGCGGCAACGTCACCTCCATCAACCCCGCCGGGCAGGACATGATGGGCGTCACGCCGGAAGACGTGATCGGCCGGCCCTACGAATCCCTTCTGAAACGCGATGCCGATTTCACGAGCCTTCTCCTGGACACCCTGAAGAACGGAAACGAACACGTCAGCGTGAACATCGACGTCCCCCTTCAGGAACGTACCCTGCCGGTTAGCGCCAGCACCAGCCTTCTCAGGGACGGCACCGGCAAAGTCATCGGGGCGGTGGCCGTCTTCCAGGACATCAGTGAAACCCGGCAACTGCAGAAGCAGGTCATGCGGGCCGACCGCCTGGCCGCCCTGGGGGAACTGGCGGCGGGAATCGCCCACGACATCCGGAACCCCCTGACCTCCATCCGCGGTTTCGTCCAGTACCTGCAGAAGAGCCGTGACCCGGAGGAGCTCCAGGAATATGCCCCCCTGATCATCCGCCAGGTGGACGGACTGAACCGGACCATCGGCGAACTCCTGAAGTTCGCCAAGCCCCATCCGCCCCTGTATGGGCCGGTCCAGGTGAACGAGCTGATCCGGGAGATGACGCAGCTGATCCGGAACCGGGCGGAGAAGCAGGGCGTCGAGATCGACCTGCGGCTCGACCCGGACCTGCCCTTGATCCGGGCCGACGGGGAGCAGCTCAAGCAGGTGCTCCTGAATCTCCTGATCAATGCCGGCCAGGCCGTCACCAAGGGGGGGAGGATCGTCGTCTCGACGACTCGAAACATGTCGGGACAGCTGGCGGTTTCCGTGGAGGACAACGGCATCGGGATCGCCCCGGACCACCTCGACAAGGTCTTCGATCCGTTTTTTTCGACCAAGCCGGGCGGGACCGGCCTGGGTCTTGCAGTGGTTCAGCGCATCATCAGCGGGCACAAAGGCCGGATCGGCATCGCCAGCGAGCCGGGGAAGGGGACGACCGTGACGATCCACCTTCCGGAAGTGTCGGCCCAGAGCGGGAAAGAGCGTGAAGCATGAGCAGAATCCTGATTGTCGACGACGACGAGAGCGTGCGGATGCTCCTGTCGGTCGTCCTGGGGAAGGAAGGCTACGACGTCTCGTGCGCCGACAACGGCGTGACGGGCCTCGAGGTCTTCCGGGAGACGTCGCCGGATGTCGTCATCATGGACATCCGGATGCCCGAAATGGACGGCCTGCAGGCCCTGGAGGAAATATCCCGGATGCGCCGGGGCGCCACGGTGATCCTCATGACGGCCTTTGCAGCCGTCGACACGGCCGTCCAGGCCATGAAACTGGGGGCCTTCGACTACGTCATCAAGCCCTTCGACATCGAGGAGGTCCTGCTCCTGGTGGGTCGCGCGCTCCAGATGCGCCAGATGCGCAGCGACCTCAACCTGCTGCACCGGGAACTGCTCGCCAGTTACCGCCTGGACCGCATCCTGACGGACAACGAGAAGATGAAGGAGCTGTGCGGGACGGTCACCCGAATCGCCGCCAGCAACGCCAGTGTACTCATCACGGGGGAAAGCGGGTCCGGCAAGGAACTGATCGCTTCGGCCATCCACTACAACAGTCCGCGCAAGAGCGGTCCCTTCGTGAAGATCAACTGCGGGGCCATCCCGGAGGGGCTCCTGGAAAGCGAGTTCTTCGGCCACGAGAAAGGGTCCTTTACCGGGGCCATCGCCCGGCGGCGGGGCCGTTTCGAGCAGGCCGGCGGCGGAACCATTTTCCTGGACGAGATCGCCGACATCTCGCCGAACCTCCAGGTCAAGCTGTTGCGGGTCCTCCAGGAGCGTGAGTTCGAGCGGATCGGCTCCAACGAGACCATCAAGACGGACGTCCGCGTCATCGTCGCCACCAACCGGGACCTGGAAGGGATGGTGCGGGTCGGCACATTCCGCCAGGATCTCTACTACCGGGTCAACGTCGTGAACCTGCGGGTGCCGCCCCTGCGGGAGCGCCCCGAAGACATCCGCCTCCTGGCGGAGCATTTCCTGCAGCGGTTCGCCACGGAGAACAACCGGGAGATCGCGAGCTTCGACGACGACACCCTCCGGATGCTCGCCGGCTACGCCTGGCCCGGCAACGTGAGGGAACTGGCCAACGCCGTGGAGAGCGCCGTCATCATGAGCACGGGCAGCGTGATTCTCTGCGAGGATCTGCCGAAACAGGTCCTGGACGCCGAGCGTCGGGTCGCGCCGGATGCGGAGATGCAGGAAGCCGCGGGGAGCGCTCGTCCATTGAAGGAAATGGTCAAGGAATTCGAGCGCCAGGCAATCCTCCAGGCCCTGCAGCGCAACCAGGAGAACCGGGTCAGGACGGCTCGCGAACTGGGAATCAGCCGCCGTTCCCTCCTCTACAAGCTCCAGGAGTACGACATCTCGTAGTGCAACTCCTTGCGCAGGTGCGCAACAATCCCCCGCCGCCTCTTACCCTCGTTCCCTTCGCCTCCGGGTCGGACAGGTGCCTCCCACAAGAATCCGCTGCAAGAACGGCAGGATGGAGTTTTCATTCCGGAAGCCGGCCATGGCATGCCTGTTGCTCCTTTTGAGGCGTCGCAGGGGTCCACCCAGAATCAACGAAAGGAGAACGCGTCCATGAGCACAAACAAGAACAACAACGAAGAAAGTTTTCTTTCCCGCTTTACAGAGGGCTTCGCCCAGTGGGCATTCCGGTGGGTGCCCGACGCCCTGGTCTTCGCCCTGATCCTGACGGTGATCGTCTTCTTTGCCGGCTGGGGGCTCACGAATCACGGTCCCGAACAGCTCGTCGGCGACTGGATGAAGGGATTCTGGATCCTCCTCACCTTCGCCATGCAGATGTGCCTCCTGATGATCACGGGCTTCATCGTCGGCGACTCCAAGTACATCAAGGCGGGTCTCCTCAGGATGGTGGACATCCCCAAGACAAAGACGCAGACGATCCTGTTCTACTCCATCTTCATGTGCGTCCTCATGTGGTTCCACTGGGGGATCGGCCTGATGGCCGCCATCATCATGGGCCGGGCCATCGCCGTCAAGAAGCGGGGCCTGGGGATCCACTATCCCTTCATCGCCGCCATTTCCTACGTCACGGCCCTGATGTCCAACGGGCCCTCCCAGGCGGCCCAGCTGCTCATGGCCACGCCGGGCAACTTCATGGAGAAGGCCGCCGGCGTCATTCCCCTGAGCCAGTCGACGTTCAACATCAAGCTCCTCGTCACGAACCTGGTGCTCCTGGTCACCATCCCGATCATCCTGTTGGCCATCACGCCGAAGAAGGAGCACTCCGTGGAGGTTGACGACGCCACGGCGGCGTTTTTCGTCCCGCCCCCCGATCCCCCGGTGGACAAGAAGAGCCTGCCCCCGGCGGAGCGCCTGGACCGCTCCTTCTTCCTGCCCGTCCTGATCGGCGCCGCCGGTGTCTACGGGGTCGCCATGCTGTTCGGGGCGAAGGGCCTGGCCGCCCTGGACCTCAACACGCTGAACTTCATCCTCCTGGTCGTCGGCATGATCCTCCACGGCAACTCCAAGAGCTTCGTCGAGTCCGTCCAGCGCGGCACGGCCACGGTGTACGGCGTCATCATCCAGTTCCCCCTCTACGCGGGCATCTTCGGCATGATCAGTTTCTCCGGCCTGGCCCAGGTCATCACGAAGTTCTTCATCGACATCTCGACACCCGCCACCTTCACCTGGATCGTCTTCCTCTACACGGGCATCATCGACTTCTTCGTCCCCTCCGCGGGGTCCAAGTTCGTCATCGAGGCCCCCTACATCCTGCCGGCCGCCAAGAACCTCGGCGTCGCATACGGCGATGTGCTCAACGCCTACACCGCCGGGAGCCTCTGGGTGAACATGATCCAGCCGTTCTGGGCGCTGCCGATCCTGGGCGCCTTCCGGCTCAAGTTCAAAGACATCCTCCCTTACACCTTCATCGGCTGGCTCTGGATGTTCATTGTCATGAGCCTTTCGTTCTTCATCCTGCCGCAGATCTTCTAGGCAACTGAGCGGAGCAAAGCACCGCTGTACAAACAACCGGGGCCGCCTCTCCTGAGCGAGGGGCGGCCCCATTTCTTTCTGATTTCTCGTCCGGCCCTTCAGGCCATCCGCTCGAACTCCCGGAACCTCTCTTCCAGGCGCTTGGGGGAGACGGGATAGGGGGTCTTGAGTTCCTGGGCGAAGAGGGAGACCTTGTACTCCTCGATCATCCAGCGCAAGTCCTCCAGGGCCGCTCTCTTCTCCGTCGAGGCCTCCGCCGGCAGGCTATCCCGAAGCGTCTTGAGACGGGCCAGCAGTGATTCGATCTCCCGGCTCCGGGCCTGGGCCTTCTCCAGGTGCAGGAGGCCCCGCTCCGCCCGGACCGCCAGGGCCTTCAGGTAGCGCAGGATGTGCCGGAGGCGGTCCCCGTCGTAGCGGACCAGGAAATCCGTCGGCAGCAGGCGGTGGAACTCCTCTTCCATCGTCTGGAGGTACTTCATGGCCGGCGCGTTGTGGCGGTTGGCCTGCGAAAGCGTCTTCAGTGCCTTCCG
>JBFYXW010000203.1:0-15897 GCA_041310335.1 Syntrophaceae bacterium
ACGCCGTCCCGGATCGCGTCGGCCAGCATGCGGCGGGAGCGCTCCATGGAGCGGCGGAAGGTTCTGCCGGAGCCGATCCGCACCTCCCGGCCGTCCACCGCCACGGACACGATGTCCTCCAGCCCGACGGAGCGCCCGTCGATGACGAGGGGTTTCTGTCTCTTGCCCTGTTTCAAGGTTCCTGGCCTTTCTGGAGAGTTTTTCCCTCCCGGAACGAAGGCGTTCCTTATCGGAAGGGATACCCGCCGTCAACCCTTTGTTGGCTCCTCCCCGGCCGCGGCGTCCCCGCGGCGCCCGAACCGGGACGCCACCAGGTCGCGCCTGCGGCGTCGGTACGTGCCGTCCTGGTGTTCCTTCTCGATCACCTTTTTCAGGAGCTTGAACATCTTGTACGTCTGGGGCTCGTCCCGGTAAAAGGTCTCCCAGGCGTAGCCGAACAGTTCCTGGAGCTTCTCCGGCGTCATGTTCCGGGGCTGGAAGACCACCTTGTCGGCGGTGTAGTCGTTCCAGTCGTAGGAGAGGATCCGTCCCTCCCGGTGGAGGTCGTCGAAGGTGCGGGTGTGCGGGAACGGTGTCAGGACGGTGAATTCGGCCAGGTCCAGCTCGATCTCCATGAGAAAGTCGACGAGGCGCTTGATGCTGTCCTCGGTGTGGTTGTCGAGTCCCAGGAGGATCGTCCCCTCGACGCCGATGCCGTGGTCGTGGTAGCGCCGGATGCGCTCCCGGATGAGGTCGGAGGTGTCGAAGACGGCCTGGTAGACGTACCAGGCCCCCGCCTGGGCGGCCAGGTCCAGGATCTCCGGGTCGTCCTCGATGGGGTGGCAGCACCAGTTCTTCTTGAGGGGAATCAGGGCGCGGAACAGGTCCTTTTCCCACTGCTTGTCCTGGGCGAGGGAGTTGTCCACCACGAAGAGGCGGCTGTTGTCGATGCCGGCGATCTCCTCGACCACCCGGTCGATGGGCCGGGGGCGGAACTGCCGGCCCCCGAGATAGGCCACGCAGCAGGGGTAGCAGTTGAAGCGGCAGCCCCGGGAGGCGTGGACCAGGTCCACCATCTGGACGCCCTTGTAGTTGTAGA
Organism: Syntrophaceae bacterium; assembly: GCA_041310335.1. GTDB lineage: Bacteria > Desulfobacterota > Syntrophia > Syntrophales > PHBD01 > PHBD01. The sequence goes on from JBFYXW010000203.1 coordinate 1,079, forward strand.
GGTCCCGCTTGAGGATGTCCCGCCGGGCCGGCCCGATCCACTCCGTCGGCGGCCGGTTGTCAAAAAAATCATAGGTTTTCTTGAGTTTGCCCGCCTGGAAATCGCCGATCACCTCCTCCATGCGGCCCTCCGCCTCGCCCAGGAAGATCGAATCGGCGTGCCGGGCCGTTTCCTCGGCGTGGAGCATCGTGGCGATGCCGCCGCAGATCACGGGGACGCCCCGGCGCCGGTACTCCCCGGCGATCTCCCAGCCCCGCTTCACCTGGCTGGTCAGCATCATGGAGATGCCCACCAGGTCAGCCCGCTCCTCCAGGTCGAGAAGTTCCACGTTCTCGTCGGTGAAGGAAACCTCCACCCCCGGCGGCAGGGCCGCTGCGAAGACCACCGGCCCGTGGGGAGGCAGGTGAAATTCCGTCTGGCCGTCCAGTTTTTCCCAGCGCGGGTAGATCAGCTTGAGCTTCATGAATCGAATCTTCTCTTTGGGACAAGGTGTTTCATCAAGGTAAGTCCTCTTCTTCCGGTGTCAAATCGTCGGACCGGCTCTCCAGCCGGACGGGCCCTCCGCTCAGGAGCGTCAGGGTCAGCCGGTAGGGGAAGGGGCCGTGGCCCGCCAGTTCCAGCTTTTTCGGGAGGCCGTGTTCGTTGAGGCCCGTTGCGTGGACGGTCCGGGCGAGGGTCCCCTCGCGGTACAGACGGATCTCCCACTGTCCCGGACCCGCGAGGACCACGTCCGTGTAGGTCCCTGAGCCTTGCCGGTAACGGCAGGCGGGGCGGTTTTTCTCGTCCAGTCCCGCGGTCTCCGGGGACGCGCCGGGAGCGAATAGGCAGAGCGTGACGTCCCCGAGCAGGGAACGGGCAAAGGCCTCGTCGGTGAAGGGCGCCACGGCCCGCTCGATTTCCAGGCGCTCGGTGTCCAGGCGGGCGGTGAAGAGGACGAACCCCTCGAGGGTCATGAGCGTGAGGCGCACCGTCCGCGCCGCCGGGTCGGCCACCGTGATCCCGATGGCGGAGGTTCCGCTGCCGTCGGGGAGCCTTGCCTGGAGCGAATGGATCAGCCGGGTCTCCTCCTTCAGAAACGGAAGCAGGCAGTTCTGCCGGGTCCGTTCGAGATCGGGATCCCCAACCGGACGGAGGGGCGGGAGGCCGCTGCAGGAGGCCAGGAAGAGAACCGCCGCCAGGATCCGGAAGAAAGGCCCGCCGCGCTTCACGGGACCGCCTCGCCGGGGTCGAGGAAAAGCCGCTCCGGGAGCGGCAGGTTGTGCTCGGCCCGGGTGAACTCGAGCGTGGTCCAGGCATCCTTTCCCTCGACGATTTTCACGCTCCGGATGGCACCCCGCTTCTCCGGCGAGAGGGTGATCTCGATCCGGGCGATCAGGGTCTTCAGGGACGGGTCCCGGGGGACCAGGACGATCCGGGCGGGTCGTCCCGCCTCGAGGCGGGCGGTGAACCGGGGGTTCGAGTCAAAGCGCCCCTGCGTCCAGGCGGAGATCTCTTCCATCACCATCTGCATTCCCTGGAGCCGCTCGCCGGCCTCCGGGACCCACCCGCCGTTTCCGCGGACATAGCGCCTGGCCCTGCCCTGGTGGACCAGCAGAATGCTTGGGACGGGCTTCGCGTACTCCCAGCGGACCGATCCGGGGGTCTTGAAATAGAAGCGGCCCTCCGACACGAACGGCCTGGCCAGGATGGGCAGATGCTTCCTCTGGACGAACCGGGCGCGGATCGAGCGGACCTGTTCCGATTCCCTCCGGATGGAATCCCAGGAATCGGCCCACCCGGCCATGAGCAGCGCCAGGGCCACCGCGGCCAGGGGGAGGCCAGTCCGGATGCCCTTCCCGAACCATGCAAATTTTTGGAATCTCTTCCGATTCAGCAATGTGCCGCCCGCTTTGGGAAATGGGGGACCCGTCCCCCCTTTTCCGGGGGGAGAAAGAGGAACATCCCCCTTCCCCGGCCCTGCCGGGGCTGGATACGGGGGACGCATCCCAGGATCAGAACATGCCGCCGTTGACGGAAATCACCTGCCCCGTGACGTACGAGGCGTCCTCGGAGCAGAGGAAACGGACGACCTTCGCCACCTCCTCGGGACGGCCGATACGGTTCATGGGGATGATGTCCTTGATGCGGTCCACCGGGGCATGGGCGATCATCTCCGTCTCGATGAGGCCCGGGGCGACCACGTTGACCCGGATACCCAGGCGGGCCACCTCGGCGGCAAGGGAACGGCTGGCGGCGATGAGTCCCGACTTGGCGGCGGAGTAGTTGACCTGTCCGCGGTTGGGCACGAGGGCCGCGAGGGACGAGACGGACACGATGGAGCCCGACCGGCTCCGTGCCATCTTCCGGAGGACCGGCTTGGTCATGTTGTAGAAGCCCTTGAGGGTCGTCTGGAGGACCCGGTCCCAGTCCTCCTCGGGCATCATCATGAACAGCCCGTCGGCGGTGACGCCGGCGTTGTTCACGAGGATGTCGATCTTCTTGTGCCGGTTCAGGATTTCCTGCATGTGACGGTCCGTCTCGGCGCTGTCGGCCACATCGAAGCGAACCGTCTCCCCGTCGCCGCCGGCCTCCCGGATCGCCTCCAGGGTCTCCGCCGCCGCCGCGTCGTTGGACCGGTAATTCACGATCACGTAGCAGCCCGTCCGGGCCAGTTCCATGGCAACGGCCCGCCCGATCCCGCGGCCGCCTCCCGTCACGATGGCTACCCTGGTATCGCTCATGGTTCCTTTTTCGCCTCCTCTTCCTGTTCTTCGCCGAAGACCTGGAGCTGGATCCGGGCAAGGACCTTCCCCCCGGTCTCCACGGTTCCCTCGAATACGCTGTAGCTCTCCAGGCCGTAGAGCTGCCGGACCCGGGTGTGCAGGGCCGCCTGGTAGGGAACGATATCCGTCAGAAAATCGGCCGTTTTGATGCCCACGATCCACCCCAGGGCGCCCCGCTTCTTTCCCTGGCGCCTTCTCCGGGCGCCGATGCAGATCGCCGCCGTCTGGGCCGTCAACTCGATGAGCACGACGGGATCCACGCCGTCCGGACCGGCCGTGGGCCAGTCCGGCGAAACCGTCGAGCGCGTAACGGCCGCCTGGTCGTCCAGTTCGACGATTTCGCCGATCAGCCGCAGGCGGTCCCGATGCGGGAGCAGGTCCTCGATGTGCGTGTCCGTCGTCATGTACGTTCTTTCGGGTGCCCGGATCGATTTGAACCGCTCCCTTTAAAGGAAATAATCCACTCCAAGTCAAGCGGAATCCGCCGCTTCGAAGCCGGCCTCACGGGCCCGCGATATTCAATCGGCATGGGGCCTTCAACCGGCGTCGCCGGCGCGCCCGTCACCCCGGCGGGGAAATACGTTGACTCCCCCCGGTTCTTTTGGGTATGAAACCACAATTGTTTCTGGAATTTTCCCGGGAGTCTGGATCATCGAGAATCATTTTGACAGCAAGCGGCTGGAGGAGTGCCTCCGAAGACGGTTTGACGAGGGGGGGCTGCTCCTACCCCGGGAGAGTGCCGAGGGCAACCTGTTTGCGCTGGCCGCCGGGATCAGGCGGAGCCTGCCCGCCGGAAGCGGGCCGACAGGGTTCCTCTGCCTGGCCACGGGGAGCCGGCGGCTGACTGCGGCCGCTGTCGTGGCGTCCCTGACCGGTGGTCCCCGGCTCGTTCTGCCCCATACCCTCTCTTCCACCGTGATCCGCGAAATCCACGACAGCTACCCGCTCCTGGCGGTCCTGGCGGACGATCTGCTGGAAGTGCCGCGGGGGGTGCCCGTTGTCGTTCAACCTCCCGAATCGGAAGCGGAAATCCCGGCCCTCACGAGGGGCGCGAACGAGCCGTTCCTGGAGCTCTTCACCGGCGGGTCCACCGGAAGCCCGCGTCTCTGGAGCAAGACCCCCGCCAACCTGTTCGGCGAGGCCTTTTACCTGGCGGAGCGGTTTGGGGTCGGGTCCTCGGACCGGGTCCTGGCAACCGTCCCCCCCGTCCACATCTACGGTCTCCTCTTTTCGGTCCTGCTGCCCCTGGTGACGGGGGCCCGGGTTTCCGGCGCGATGCCCTCCTTCCCCGCGGAAATTGCCGCGGCGATCCGGAAATTCCGGGCGACGGTCCTGGTGAGCGTCCCCGTCCATTACCGCGTCCTCAACACGGTCTCCCTGGGGGACCACTCCCTGCGCCGGGCCTTCTCCTCGGCGGGCATGCTCGACGCCTCCGACGCACTGCAGTTCCATGAAGAAACGGGGATCGGAATCACGGAGGTGTACGGGTCCACGGAAACCGGCGGCATCGCCTTCCGGAACCGCGCCGACGACGGCCCCTGCTGGCATCCTTTCGAGGTCGTGGACTGGAAAATCCAGGGTGAGCTTCTCCACGTCCGTTCTCCCTTCCTGTCCCCGGAGATGGAGCGGGACGCCGACGGGTTTGCCGCAACGGGGGACCGGGTCGAGGCCGCCGGGGTGCGCTCCTTCGACCTCCTGGGCCGGATGGACGGGATCGTCAAGGTGGGGGGAAAACGGGTGGACCTCCGGGAAGTCCTGGAAAAGCTGAAGAGGCTGGAAGGGGTCTCCGACGCCTACGTGACCGCCCTGCCGGTCGGGACAGGACGGCAACAGGAGGTGGCGGCCCTCGTGGTGTCCGGCCGTGGGGACCACGAGTTGAAGGCGGCCCTGGAGTCGGTCCTGGAAACGCCGGCCCGGCCGAGGCTTCTGCGGGTGGTGCGCCGGATTCCCGTCCTGGCCACGGGAAAGCCAGACCGCGCCCGCATCGAAGAGATCCTCCGCCACGGCGACCCAGATGATTGTCCTTGAGAACCTCACGAAGGCCTACGGCGCCCAGAGGGCCCTGGACGGCCTGACCCTGTCCTTCCGGGAGGGGGCCGTGACGGGCCTCCTCGGACCGAACGGCGCCGGCAAGACGACCCTGCTCTCCATCCTCATGGGAATCCTTCCCAGGGACGGGGGGCGGGTCTTCGTCGGTGGGTACGACCTGGACGGCCGCCTGGCCGAAATCCGCCGGATCTCCTGCCTGGTGCCCCAGAATCTGGCCTTCTACCCCGTCCTCACGGGCCGCGAAAACCTCTCTTTTTTCGGGTCCCTCTGCGGACTCTCCGGGCGCGCGCTCCGGGCGCGCGTGAGAGCGGCCGTTGCCGCTGCGAGCCTTGAGTCGTTTCTGGACAAGCGGGCGGAGACCTACTCGGGAGGCATGAAGCGGCGACTGAACCTGGCCATCGGGCTCCTGGGAAATCCCCGGGTCCTGTACCTGGACGAGCCCACGGTGGGGGTGGACGCCCAGTCCCGCACTTGGATCCTCGAGACGATCCGGAGGATCAACCGGGAGGAGGGCACCACCGTGGTCTACGCGTCCCACTACATGGACGAGGTGGAGCAGGCGGCCGACGACATCGTCATCCTGGACGAGGGGAGGATCGTCCAGGCGGGCGGCCGGGAGGAGGTGCTGGCGGGTGCGGATACGGTCGTTCTGGAGGTAGCGGCGCTGGATGCCGCCCTCGTGGACCGCCTCCGTGCGCTGGAGGGTGTTGCCGTCGAGGATTCGGCCGTTGTCGTCTCCGCGGGTCCGGGCATGGCGGCGGCCCTGAAGCGTGTCCTTCTGGCCCTGGAGGGGACGGAGGCCCGGATCGTCGGCGTGAACGGCCGCTGCCGCACGCTGGAGGAGGTGTTCCTGCGGCTCACGTCGCGGGCGTTGAGGGACGCATGAACCGGCTGCTCGCCATCCTCCGGAAGGAATTCCTCGTTCTCGGCCGAGACCGGGTGTCCCTGGCGGTCCTTTTTTTTCTGCCCGCCGTCTTCATTCTCATCATGTCCCTGGCGATGGGCGAACTCTTTACCGCCCACTCCCGGGTCCGGATCCCCGTCCTGGTCATCAACGGGGACGAGGGGCTCCGGGGCGGCGCCCTGGTAGAGGTCCTGCGGCAGGCCGGTCCGTTCGAGATCCGGACCGCTCCCGCCGGAGCGGATCCGGGAGAGGCGAGGAGGCTTCTGCTGGCGGGAGAGGTGCGGTTCGCCTGCGTGATCCGGCGCGACTTTTCCGCCTCCATGGCCGCCCGGGACGGGCGGGAGGAGACCGGTTCGCTCCTGCTCCTGGTGGACCCGACGGTGCAGGTCCAGGCCCAGGAACTCTTCCGTCTGGCCGTGCTGGGGGCCGCCGGCAAGGTCCGCCTGACCGCCTTCCTGGAAGGGATCGGTCCGCTCCTCGATTTCGCCGGGGTGGACCGGACCGTCCTGGCGGAGCGGACCGCCGCCGCGGACGACCCGGCCGTTCTCACCGCCTATGTCGCGCGAACGGAGGGGAAAGGACAGGTGCCCAACGCAGTCCAGCAGAGCGTGCCCTCCTGGATCGTCTTTGCCGTGTTCTTCATCGTTCTGCCGGTTTCCAGCACCTTCATCGGCGAGCGAACCCAGGGCACCTTTTCCCGCCTCGCCGGGATGGACGTATCGCCGTGGCTTCTGCTCCTGGGAAAGACGGTTCCCTATTTCCTGGTGAACCAGGTCCAGGTGGCGATCATGTTGGCTGTCGGCCTCTGGGTCGTACCCCTGTTCGGCGGCACGGCCCTGACCCTCGGGAGTTCCCCCGCCGGGCTCCTCGTCCTGTCGGCGAGCCTCAGCCTCTGTGCCATCGCCCTGGCTTTGCTTGTGGCCGCCGTCGGGCGGACCCCCGAGCAGGCCGGCACGATCGGGGGCATCCTCTGCCTCCTCCTGGGGGCGGTGGGCGGGGTCATGGTCCCCGTATTCGTGATGCCCCGCGTCCTCCAGGTGCTCTCGAACGGGTCCCCCATGGCCTGGGGCCTCCAGGGTTACCTGGACCTGTTCCTCCGCGGCGGGGGGGTGCGGGACGTCCTGGACGAGGTGGGACTCCTCCTGGCCTCCGCGGCGGTCCTCATGGGAGCGGCCTACGCGGTGCTCCGCGCCCGTTCGGTGCGGGGCGGGGCCGCCTGAACGGGAGAAGCCGCTGCGGCCGGCCTGTTTCCGGTGGGGAGAGACCCCGGGGCGGGCGGGGGCGGCAGAAGAATCCACATAGGCAAGGAAGGAAGGAATGAAAGGATCCCTGGACGAAGCCTTCAAGCGGGAAATCAAGGAGTTGATCATCGAGGAGTGCGACCTGGCGGACCGCTTCCGCCCCGGGGACATCCGGGACGACGAGTCCCTGTTCGGCCGGGATTCCCGGATCGGCCTCGATTCCATCGACGCCCTGCAGATTTCCATCGCCGTGCAGCGCTACAACGTCAACATCACCGACAGCAAGGTCATGCGCCGTGTCATGACGTCCATCAACGCTTTTGCCGACTACCTCCGGCCGGAATAGACCCATGGAAAGGAAGGCCTGCATCCGGGGCGGGGCCCTCTCGTGCTCCCTCGGGACGGACACGGACGCGGTGATCGCCGCCGTCCGGGCCGGGCGCACCCCCGTGTCGCTCCTGCCCCTGGACCTGGCGGGCCTCCCGTACAGCCGCCCCTATTACCGGCTTCCCTTCGGGGACGATCGGCGGGAGTCGGACGTGGAGCGGTTCTTCTATGACGTCCTGTTTGACACGGTGGCCCGCGCCGTGGCGAACGCCCAGTGGAGTGGGGACGAGCTGCGAAGGGCGGCCTTCCTGTTCGGGTCCACCTCCATCGACATCCCCATCTACGAGGCCGCCTACGCCCGCTCGGAGGAGAACGGCATCCACTACTTCGTCCACGCCTCCCTGGGCTACGGTTCCATCGCCCGCGTGGCGGCAGACCGGTTCGGCATCGGCGGACCCTGCACGACCTTCACCACCGCCTGCACGTCCTCGGCCAACGCCCTCCTCTACGGGGCGGGCCTGATCGAGACGGGCGTCGTGGACCGGGCCGTCGTGGCGGGCTACGACCTGTACAACGCGACGGGCTTCTACGGGTTCGAGTCGCTGCGCCTCATGGCCCCCGAGCGCTACCGCCCCTTCGACGCCGACCGGGACGGCATCATCATGGGCGAGGGGTGCGGCGTCGTGCTCCTGGAGCGGGGGGAACCGGCGGCGGGGGACTTCGTTCTCCGGGGCGGGTCCAACCGGGTGGACCCCTTCAACGTCACGACCCACGAGGAAAACGGGTCGGTCATCGCCTCGACCATGCGGCTGGCCCTGGCCGACGCGGGGCTCAATCCGGGGGCGATCGACGCCGTCAAGGCCCACGCCACGGGGAGCGACCTCAACGACCGGACGGAATGCGCCGGCATGCGGGCCGTCTTCGGCGACCGGCTGCCCCCCGTCACGGCGGTGAAACCCTACGTGGGCCACACCGTGGGCGCCTCCGGGGCGATCGAGCTCTTGCTGGTCACCGAGTCCATCCGGCGGGGATTCCTGCCTGCCGTGCCGGGATTCCTCCGGGAGGACCCGGAACTGGGCGTCCGCCCCCTGACGGAGCCCCTGCCCATGAACGGGGGCTCCGTCATGCTGAATTTCTTCGGCTTCGGCGGCAACTGCACGTCCCTGATCGTTTCCGGCGGAGCGTGACCATGTTCATCCACGGCGCATCGACCTTTCTCACCGAACCGGGAACCCCGCCCCAGGCCCTCAAGGAGGAACTGGCCCGGGTATCGGCGGCCCATTTCCGGCGGGTCAACCGCTACATCCTCCTGTCCCTCATCGGCGCTCACCGCTGCGCGCTGGGCCGATCCCTGCCCGCGGACACGGGGGTCTACCTGACGACGGAGCGGGGCAACCTTGGCGAGACGGAGGCGGTGCTGCGCCAGATCTTCCGCCAGCATTCCCTCCCCATGCCCTACAACTTCATCAACACCATGTCGAACACGGCGTCCTTCTACGTGGCCCAGGGGCTGGGTGCGGCGGGGCCGAACCTGTCGATCTCGGACCGCCTGCTGTCCTTCGAGCGGGGGATGGAGTTGATGGCCGTGGATTTCCAGCGGGGGAGGGTCCACAGCGCCCTCCTCGGCGGGGTTGACGAGGCCAATCCCTCGGCGGCCCATTTCGAACGGACCTTCGGGATCCCCGCGGAATCGGTGCGCGGCAGGGAAGGGAGCGCCTGGCTGTGGGTGACGGACGAGCCGGAAGGGGCGGCGGGCCGAATCCTGGGCACGGGGGCGGTCCGGGACGCCGGGGAAGGAGCGGCCTGGCTGAAAGAAAAGAGCGTCGCGCTGCCTGTCCTGGCTTTCGGCCTGTCTGTTCCGCAGGCGGAGCGGGATGCCTGGCACCGGGCCAGCGGCTCGGAGGAGGAGTTCGACTACATTTCCCGGTACGGCTGGTTCGATTCCGCCACCGCCCTGGGGATCAGCCGGTTCGTCCAGGATTGCCCCGGCCGGCTGCTCCTCCACGTGAACCGCGACCGGCCGGGCCGCTACACCCTGGCGGCCGTCGAGACCACCGGCAGGTAGTTCCCCCGGGCAGATCTCCCCCCTGAGGCCCGTTCCGTCCGGAGTCCTTCGACATGTCCCCGTTCCCGCCGGGGAGGAGCTTCAGACCGCCGGCCGGACGGCGGAGACCCGGATGCTCAGGACCGAAGTGGCGAGTTCCGTGAGGCCCTCCCGGGAAAATTCGAGGTCGCGGACGATGGCCTGGACCGTGGGGTCCGTCAGCAGGAAGTCCACCGGGAACACGCCGGCCTCGAGGACCTGGACGTCCGCGAATCCGGCGGCGGAGACGGCCGCCAGGTATGCCTCCCGCACCACCGCCCCGGCGACGCAGCCGATCCAGGCGGTGATCGATTCCTTCACCGCTTCCGGCAGGTCCCTCGTCAGGACGATGTCCGAGACCAGCAGCCGCCCGCCGGGCCTGAGGACCCGGAAGGCTTCCCGGAAGACCTGCTCCTTGTCCGGGGAGAGGTTGATGACGCAGTTCGAGAGGATCACGTCGGCCTCTCCGTCCGCCACGGGAAGGTGCTCGATTTCGCCGAGGCGGAAGGAGACGTTGGCGTAACCGCCATTCCGGGCGTTTCCCCGCGCCCGGTCGAGCATCTCCGGTGTCATGTCCACGCCGATGACCCGTCCCTTCGGACCCACCTGCCGGGCCGCCAGGAAGGCGTCGAACCCGGCGCCGGACCCGAGGTCCACCACCGTCTCCCCCTCCCGGAGGGAGGCCAGGGCCACGGGGTTGCCGCAGCCGAGGCCGAGGTTGGCCCCTTCCGGGACCGCGGCCAGGTCCTCCTCCGAGTAACCGACGGACTTGCCGATCGCGGCCGCCTGCTCCCCTCCGCCGCAGCAACCCGCCATGGGCAGGTTGCAGCAGGAGCCGCCGGTGAGGGCGATTATCCCGTATCCTTCCCGGACCGTGGTCCGGATGTCTTCCGCTTTCATCGCTGTGCCTCCTTCGCTCCGTTGTCTGTCGTGCCGATCACCCGGCGCGACGCTGTGCCGGGTTGAGGGGAGAAGGCTCGGATCGGGCGGCCTTCGCGCACGCCGTTTCGAGGCGGGCTGGACGCCGCAACCCGACACGCCCGCCACCCGGCCTCGGCGGTCGCATCTCCCCGGGTCGGTTCAGCCCGTCCCGTTTCCCAGGAGGGGTCCCAGGAACTCGCGGACCCCCCGGGCCAGGGCATCCGCCTTGATGAGGGTCAGGCAGCAGATCTCGCCGTCCTTCACCCAGCTGACCAGGGCCAGCTTGTCTCCCGTCCGGATTCCCGCCCGCTCCCGGATGTCCTTGGGCAGGACCATCTGCCCCCGCTCGTCGACCCCGAGGAGGGCCTCGACCCGGCAACAGCCCGGTCCGTTCTGGGGCGGGGAGCAGCACCCCGCATCGGGGATTCTCTTTTCCGTCATGTTCTCTCCTGTGCAATCTGAATTGTCAGATATATCTGATAAATCAGAATAACATGGATTGCTCCGGCATTGTCAAGTCCAAAAAGCGCGGGGATTTTCCGTTTGCCAAGGGTTCGGCCAACCGCTATGATCCCGAAGCATTCTCATGATCACAACCGATCCGGAGAGACAGGTCCCGACCCCGTGAATGTTTTGCTCATATCCCTCAACCGCCTGGAGGCGCCCTACCCGGTGTACCCCCTCGGGCTGGATTACGTGGCTGGGGCCATCCGGGACCGCCATGAGGTCCGGATCACCGACCTGGCCGCTCCCGGAGCGGCGGGAGGGCTCCCGGAGGAGATCCGTCGTTTTGCACCCGCCGTGGTGGGACTCTCGATCCGCAACATCGACAACACCGACGCGTCGGATCCCCGGGGATACGTGGCCCAGTATCGGGAGGCCGTGGAGGCGATCCGCTCCGTCACGGCCGTTCCCATGATCCTCGGGGGAAGCGGCTTCACCATTTTCCCCGGGGCGCTGATGTCCCGGCTGGGCGCCGACTACGGCATCGTCGGTGAGGGGGAGCGCCTGCGCCCGTTCCTGGACGCCCTGGAGAAGGGTCGGGATCCCTCGGGACTGCCCGGTGTCATCGGGAAAAACGGCGTGTCCGCGGCGCCGGAGCCTTGGGACGGTCCCGTCATCCGGCATTTCGACCCCTCGGCCCCCCACGTCCCGGTCTATCTCCGCCGGGGGGGCATGATGAACCTGGAGACGAAGCGGGGCTGCCCTCACCATTGCCTGTACTGCACGTATCCCCACATCGACGGCCGGACCTTGCGCCGCCGCGACCCGGGGGAGGTGGCGGAGGAGGCGCGGATGCTGCAGGAGAAGGGGGCCCGCTTCCTCTTCCTGACGGACTCCACCTTCAACACCGACTTGTCCCACTCCCTGTCCGTGGCCCGGAGTTTTCGGAGGGCGGGCCTCACGATCCCCTGGACGGCCTTCTTCGCCCCCTTCCGGGCCCCTTCCGGTTACTGGCGCGAACTGGCCGACGCGGGGCTCAGCCACGTGGAGTTCGGCACCGAGTCCCTGTCGGACGGGGTGCTCGCCTCCTACCGGAAGCCTTTCCGGGTCGCCGATGTCCTCCAGGCCCACGAGGCGGCCGTGGGAGCGGGCCTGCACGTAGCCCACTACCTCCTCCCGGGCGGACCCGGCGAGGACCGCCAAACCCTGGAGGAGACCCTGAACCGGGCCGAGGGGCTGCGGAAGGCGTTGTTTTTCCTGTTTTGCGGGATTCGGATCTACCCCCACACGGGGCTTCATGACAGGGCCCTCGGGGAGGGATGCGTGGCGCCCGCGGACGATCTGGTGCAACCCCGTTTCTACGTTTCCCGCGCCTTCGGGGCCGGGGAACTGGAGGGGCTCGTGAAACGGCATGCCGCGGGGCGGGGCCACTGGGTCGTCGGGGCCGGTGGGCCGGAGACGGCCTCCGTCGTCTCCCGCCTCCACCGCCGGGGATGGAAGGGACCGTTGTGGGAACACCTGATTCCGTGAACGGGAGGTCGTCACGCTGGTCGACGGCCCACCGGGCCGGCCTTCTGTCGCTCGTGACGGCGGCCGGGGCGTGGTTTGTGCAGCCCGGCTGGTCGATCCTCCCCCTGTCGCTGTACCTGCTCCTCTGCGGCATCCTGCCGTTCTTTCCCCGCTCGTCCTTCTTCCTGCCCGTCATCAGCCGGGGAGACGGGCGAAAACAGGCCGTCTCCCTCACCTTTGACGACGGGCCGGACCCCCTCACCACGCCCCGCCTCTTGGAACTGCTTGCCGGGGAGGGGGTCCCGGGGGCCTTCTTCGTCACCGGGGAGCGGGCGGCCCGCCACCCGGACCTGATCCGGGCGATCCTGGCGGCGGGGCACGAGGTGGGGAACCACTCCTGGCATCACGATCCTCTGCTGATGGTGCGTCCCATCAACGTCTTGCGGCGGGAGGTGGTCGAGGCCCAGAGAATCTTGCGGGAAGCAGGGATTCTCCCCGGGGCGTTCCGCCCGCCCGTGGGGGTCACGAACCCGCGGCTGCCCGTCGTGCTCCGGGAGGCGAACCTGGCCTGTGTCACCTTCAACCGCAGGGGTGGCGACTGGGGAAACCGCCGGGTGGCGGGAGTGGCGCGGAAGCTCCTGCGCGGCGTCCGCCCCGGGGACATCCTTCTTCTCCACGACGTGCCTCCCCCCGGTCCGGGCGGGATCGACTGCTGGCTTCGGGAGGTCCGGTATCTCGTCGCCGGGCTCCGGGAGAGGTCCCTTGGCATCATCCATCTGTCCGATTTAATTGGACAATCCATCATGGAGCGGACGGCTGGGGAGAGGAAAAAAGGTTTTGATCCGGCAGGGCAACAGTGATATAGGGTCACGATTTCCCGGCTTCCCTTGACAGGGTACGGAGGGGGCTGCATATTACACTTCAGCTTTCGTTTCGGGTCGTCCATCACGGCGAGACATGACGGAATACTGGCAGGACTTGAGGCTGGAAGAGAGAAGCGCCTCCGGACAACTCGTCGCGACGGCCCGCTTTGCCCCGGAATCCCTGTGGTTCTCAGGACACTTTCCGGGGCATCCGATTGTCCCGGGGATCGCGCTGCTTCACCTGGTGGCGGAGGTGATCCGCCGCGAGGAGGCCGGAGGGGGCCGGATCGCCGTGGCATCCATCCGGCGGGTCCGTTTCCGGCAGCCCGTCCGACCGGGCGAGGACGTGACGCTTCTCGTCTCCCCCGAGAAAGAGGGAGGGGGCGGTTCGTACCTCTTCCGCCTCCTTTCGGGAGCGGAAACCGTCTGTTCGGGATCCATGCGGACAACCCGCGTCCAGGCGTGAGGATGCGCGGCAACAATCTCTGACGTTTCGAGGAGGAACATGCATGCCTGTCGATATGGAAATGGAGCAGCTGCTCCTTCGCATCGCCCAGATCATCATCGACGAACTGAGGCTGGAGGACGTCACGAAGGAGACCTTCGAGCCCGATCTGGACCTGGTGGACGAACTGGGGATCGACAGCATGGACTTGGCGACCGTGGCCCTCGTCCTCCAGGATGAGTACGGCATCAGCATCGACGAGGACGATTATCCGAAACTGAAGACCCTTCGGCTGATCGCCGAATACATCCGGGAAAGGCTGCTGGAAAAGTCCGCATGATCCCGGACCGAAACGCAGGCCCGGACGAGGGAGGGGTCGCTGATGAGTCGGACCGCCCCGGTGGGCGAGGTGCAGAGAAAGTGGAAGTTCGGCGACCTTCTCCGCGACGACGCGGTGCGGGACCGGTGGGAGAACGTTCGCCGCTACTTCTTCCTGCGTGAGTCCACCTATGACATGACGAACCGGTGCAACATCCGGTGCGACGGCTGCTACTACTACGAGGGGGACAAGCAGTTCGCCCCGGAAAACCAGGACCCCGAGGCCTGGCGGCAGCGGATGCGGGAGGAAAAGGAGCGGGGCATCACCTACGTGGTCCTGGCCGGCGCCGAGCCCTCCCTGGTTCCGGAACTGCTCGTTGCCTGCTCCGAGATCATGCCCCTCGGATGCATCGCCACCAACGGACTCCGGCGGATCCCCCCCGAGGTGGACTACAAGATCCACATCTCCGTCTGGGGCAACGACGAGACGAGCCGGCGGGTCCGCAGGGCCCCCGGCATGCTGGAAAAGCAGCTGGACATGTACGGCGGGGATCCCCGGGCGATCTTCGTTTACACCTTCACCAGGCAGAACATCGACGAGGTCGAGGAGGTCGCGGAGCACATCGCCGCCCGGGACGGAAGGCTCACCTTCAATGTCTTTTCTGCCCCCGTCGGCTACGAGGGGCCCCTCCGGCACGACGCCGCTTCCCTGCTCCAGACGCGCCGGGCGATGCTGGAAACCATGAAGCGCCATCCGGACAGCGTCCTTTTCTCGACCTACAACGCGGTGGCCCACACACACGAGCGCGGGCTCCACAGCCTCTACGGCTGTTCCTACCCGCGCCGGAACGCCTCCACCGACATCGGACTCGGGCGCTCGTTCCGGCAGTACCGGGCCGACCTGACGTGGGACCGAAGCGTCGCCTGCTGCGTTCCCGACACGGACTGCGACG
>JBFYXW010000204.1:0-8421 GCA_041310335.1 Syntrophaceae bacterium
GCGCCGGGTTGCCGGGCAGCGGGAAATGGTCAATTCTTCAAGAGAAAAATGTCTTTTTTCTTGACAAACGGAAACACCCCCCCTTATAGTCGGGCCGTGGGATGAAGTGGATCATTGTGGAGGGGTTTCTCCATGTCGGGTTTCCGGGGTCAGTATTACCACACCATCGACGAGAAGGGGAGAATCATCTTTCCTTCCCGGCTCCGGGACGTCTTTGCGGAACGCTACGACAACCGCCTCGTCGTCACCAAGTGGGACGGCTACCTAATGGTCTTTCCCTACGAGGAGTGGCGGATCATCGAGGAAAAGGTTTCCTTCCAGTCCATTTTGCGCAAGGAAGTCCGCGCTTTTCAGCGGTTTTTCATGTCCGGCGCGGTGGACTGCACCCTCGACGGACAGGGCCGGATCCTGCTGCCCCCCCACATGCGCGAGTATGCGGGGCTGGAAAAAGAGATCGTCCTGGCGGGGATGCTCAAGGTCATCGAGATCTGGAGCCGGGAGCGTTTTGAAACGGAGATGAAGAAGACGGAAGGCGATCTGGAGCAGTTTGGACGCCACATCGCCGATCTGGGAATCTGAGCCGGGAGACCCATGGCGGCCTATCACCAACCGGTCCTGCTGGAAGAGGCCGTCACCTTTCTGAACTGCCGTCCCGGCGGGATATACGTGGACGGAACCGTCGGGGGAGGCGGCCATGCCCGGGCCATTCTGGATAGAACCTCCCCCGACGGCAGGCTTTTGGGCATCGACCGGGACGACGAGGCCCTCTGCGAGGCGGCGCGCACCCTGGCCCCCTTTGGCGACCGGGCTCTCCTCCTGAAGGGGAACTTCGCCGACCTCCGGGAGATGCTTGCCGCCCGGGAAATCGGGCCGGTGCAGGGGATTCTCCTGGACTTGGGCGTCTCGAGCCGCCAGCTCGACGCCCCGGAGCGGGGATTCAGCTTTTCCCTGGAAGGCCCGCTGGACATGCGGATGGACCAGTCCTCGGGCCCTTCCGCCCGGGACCTGATCCGCCGTGCGGGGGAGACCGAACTGGCCCGCATCTTCCGGGACTTCGGGGAAGAGCGGCACGCCCGCCGCATCGCCCGCGTGATCGTCGGCCGGCGGAAAGAGGAGCCGATCGAGACCACGGCGGAACTGGCCGCCCTGGTCGCCCGGGCCGTTCCCGGAGGCGCCACGGGTGGACGGAAGATCCATCCGGCCACGCGGGTCTTCCAGGCCCTCCGGATCGCCGTGAACGGCGAACTGGATCACCTGGAGCGGGGCCTGGAGGAGGGGATCGAAACCCTCGCTCCGGGGGGGCGGATCGTGGTGATTTCCTTCCATTCCCTGGAGGACCGGCGAGTCAAGGAGACCTTCCGCTCCTGGGAGAGGACCTGCACCTGCCCGCCCGGGATTCCCGTCTGCTCCTGCCGGGTGGAGGCAAGGGCGAAGGTCCTGACGCGAAAGCCCATCCGCCCCGGGGCGGAAGAGGCGGATGCCAATCCCCGGGCGAGAAGCGCCCGGCTCAGGGCTGCGGAACGGAGATGACGGTGCACAGAACGGGTGAGTTGAGCGCGTCGCTTCCGCAGGGGGAAGGGGCCTTCTCCTGGTGGCGCTATTCTTCGTTCATCGTTGCGGCCTTCGTGCTGATGGGAATGCTCACCCTGTATGTCTGGTCCCACGTTCGCATGACCCAGCTGGAATACAAGACGGCCGCGGAGCTGAACCGCAAGGAGCAGCTCCTGGACGAACAGAGAAAGCTGAAAATGGCGTTCGCCACCCTGAAGTCCCGCAAGCGCATCGAGACGATCGCCCGGGATTCCCTGAACATGACCTTTCCCCAGCCGGACCAGGTCATCGTGGTGAAATGACGGGAAGGAGCCGCCCATGAACAGGGAATCCTCCAAGTGGCTGCGCTTCCGGCTGGCGACGCTCCTGTGCTTCTTCCTGATCCTGTTCGTGGCCCTGATTTCCCGGGCGATCCAGCTGCAGATCCTCTCCGGCAAGACCCTCAAGAAGATGGCCGACCGGCAGCACATCCAGCCGGTTCTCATGCAGCCCGAGCGGGGAATCATCTTCGACCGCAACGGGGAAAAGCTGGCTGCCAGCGTCCATGTCGATTCCGTCTACGCGGATCCCGCGCGGATCGCCGACCCGGAGGACGCGGCCCGGAAGATCGCACCGGTTCTCCGGATGGACCCGGAGGCCCTGCGCAGGAAACTGGCCGTGAAGAAACGTTTCTCCTGGATCGCCCGGAGGATCCAGGAGGATCAGTCGGCGGCCCTGGAGAAGCTCCGGATCGAGGGCGTCTACCTCGTGAAGGAGCCCCGGCGGATCTATCCCAACGGGGAACTGGCGGCGGGCTTGATCGGGTTCGTGGGCATCGACGGCGACGGGCTCGAGGGCCTGGAGATGAAGTACAACAGCGAGCTCAAGGGGACCCCCGAAAAGCTTGCCTGGATCCGGGACGCGAAGGGCAAGCCGCTCTATACCCGGGTGGAGAGCACGGAAGCGGAGCGGCCGGAGGACAATTACAGCCTGATCCTGACCCTCGACAGCCGGATCCAGTACCTCGTGGAATCGAAGCTGAAGGAGGCGGTGCAGGCCAAGGGCGCCCGGGGCGGCTTTGCCATGGTGATGGACCCGAAGACGGGTGAGATCCTGGCCATGGCCAACGAGCCCGGCTTTGACCCGAACACGCCGAAAGACACGCCGGACAAGGGCAGAAACCGGGCCATCACGGATGTCTTCGATCCGGGTTCCACGTTCAAGCCCTTCCTGGCCGCGGCGGCCCTGGAGGAGAAGGCGGTTCAGGAGACGACCCGGCTGAACTGCGAAAACGGCGCCTACACGGTCAAGGACCGGGTTTTCCACGAGGCGAACCGGAAACGCTACGGCTCCCTCGAGTTCCGGGAGGTGATCAAGTACTCCAGCAACATCGGCTGCATCAAGGTGGCGGAACGGCTGGGGAAGGAGCGGTTTCACGAGTACATCACCAAGTTCGGCTTCGGCGCCCGGACGGGTGTGGACCTGCCCGGCGAATCCCGGGGCATCCTCCGTCCCGTCCGAAACTGGACGCGGGTCGACATGTCCACCGTCGCCTTCGGCCAGGGCATCTCCGTGACGGCCCTGCAGCTCATCACGGCCCTGTCCGCCATCGCCAACGACGGCGTCCTGATGAAGCCCCTCATCGTCCGGGCCGTCGTGGACCGGAAGGGGCAGATCATCAAGGGGAACACCCCGGTCCAGGTCCGGCGGGTGGTCTCCGAAAAGACGGCGAAGCGCCTGGCGGCCATGATGACCGCCGTTGTGCAGGACGACGACGGGACGGGCAAGAACGCCCGGATCGCCAACGTGACCGTGGCGGGCAAAACGGGGACGTCCCAGAAGTTCGACGTCGGCCGGCGGGCCTATTCGTCGGAACGGGTCCGGACGTCCTTCATGGGGTTCTTCCCGGCGGACAAGCCCCGGATCACCATGATGATCGTCCTGGACGAGCCGAAGATCGACAAGTGGGGCGGCATGGCGTCGGCGCCGGTGTTCCGGGGGATCGGGGAACAGATCCTGAACTGCATCAAGACGGACCTCCGGGAGCGCAATTCCGAACCGCCGCCCCGGCAGACGGAGGGCATCCAGGGGGAGACGGGGCTGAAGCTGGTTTCGGCCCCGACGGTCATCCTGAAGGATGCGGCCGGGGAGAGCGAGGAGAACGAAGCGCTGGTCCCCGATTTCCGGGGCATGACGATGCGGGAGGCCCTCAAGCGGGCCAGGCAAAGGGGGATCGAACTGAACATGACCGGCAACGGGTGGGCCGTCAACCAGAGTCCCCAGCCGGGGACCGCCATGAAAGAGCGGCGCCTCTGCAGCGTTTCCTTCAGTCCGGGTCAGTGATGGTGAACGGGTGCTCCTTTCCGATGTGCTTCAGGGTGTGGAGGTAGGGGAGGTCGCGGGGGACCTTTCCGGGGATGTGTGCGGCATCTGCTACGACTCCCGGCAGTGCGCTCCCGGGAGTCTTTTTGTTGCCGTTCCGGGCCTCAAGGTCGACGGCCACGGCTTCATCGGCGAGGCCGTTCGCAGGGGGGCCCGGTTCATCGTCCACGAGCGGACATTCACCCCCCCTCCGGGGGTCGTTGCCGTCCGGGTGGGTGACAGCCGGCGGGCCCTGGGCATGCTGGGACGCAATTTCTTCGGGGACCCCTCCGGGGCGCTCTGCCTGATCGGCATCGTCGGCACGAACGGCAAGACCACCGTCACCTTTCTCCTGGAGTCGATCCTGGAGGCCGCGGGTCATCGGCCCGGCATCCTCGGGACGGTGAACTACCGTTTTGGCTCCCGGGTCTGGGCGGCGCCCAACACGACCCCCGAGTCCCTGGAGATGCAGCGCATCCTCCGGGTGATGCATGACGCCGGGGCGACCCACGTGGTGGGGGAGATCTCGTCCCACGCCCTGGACCTCAAGCGGGCGGACGACTGCGATTTCGATCTGGGGGTCTTCACGAACCTGTCCCAGGACCACCTGGACTATCACGGGACGATGGAGGCCTATTTTGCGGCGAAGAGCCGGATGTTCCTGGAGATCCTGACCGCCAGCCGGAAGGGGCGGGCCGTCCGCGCCGCGGTGAATGCCGACGACCCGTGGGGAAGAAAACTGCTGGTGCTCTCGCCGGTGAAGGCGCTGTCCTACGGTCTGGAAACGCCGGCGGATGTGTCGGCCCGGAACGTGAGCCTGACCCTCGAGGGAATCGAGGCGGAGGTCCGGGGACCGGGGATCTCGACGATCCTGCGCTCCCCCCTCATCGGGCGGTTCAACCTTTACAACATCCTGGCGGCGGCGGCCGCCTCGGCGGCCCTGGGTATCCCGGAGGCCGCCATCCGCGACGGGGTGGAGAGGCTCCGGAACGTCCCGGGACGCCTGGAGATGGTCCCCGGAGGAGAAGAGAGCCCCCGGGTTTTCGTCGATTACGCCCACACGGAGGACGCGCTCCGGCGCGTCCTGGAGAACCTCGCCGGATTCCGCCGGGGGCGGATCATCACCGTCTTCGGCTGCGGTGGAGACCGGGACCGGGGGAAGCGGCCCCTCATGGGGCGGGCGGCCGTGGAAGGGAGCAGCGTGGCCATCATCACCTCCGACAACCCGCGGACCGAGGATCCCCTGGAGATCATCCGGGAGATCGAGGCCGGCGTGGTGGGGCTCCCGGTGCGGCGGCTCAAGGCCGCGGACCTTGACGGGGCGTCGGGGAAGACGGGACGGCCCGTCTATCTCGTGGTGCCGGACCGGAAGGAAGCCATCGGGCGTGCCATCCGGGCGGCCGATCCCGACGACATCGTCCTGGTTGCCGGGAAGGGGCACGAGGACTACCAGATCATCGGGGTCGAGAAGACCCCCTTCGACGACCGGCAGGTGGCCCGGGAGGTCCTCTCGGGCCGGCAGGATGGAGAGGCCCGCTGATGGGGCCCGTCCTGGCCATCCGGGAGGTCCTTGCCGCCGCGCGCGGTGTCCTGCTCCGCGGAGACGGGCAGGGGGCTGCGGAGGGTGTCTCGACGGACACGAGGACCCTCCGGCCGGGAAATCTCTTCGTGGCCCTCAAGGGGGACAACTTCGACGGTCACCGCTTCCTGGAAGCGGCCGCGGCGGCAGGCGCGAAGGGGATCGTCGTCCAGGAGGACCCACCGGCGGAATGGCTCTCGGGCCGGGCCGGGGTGGACGTGATCCGGGTGGAGGACACCCTTGCGGCCCTGGGCGACCTGGCGGGTCATGTCCGCAGGCGGTTCACAGTGCCCGTCGTCGCCATCACCGGCAGTTCGGGCAAGACGACGACGAAGGAGATGGCCGCGGCCATCGCGTCCCGGCGCATGGAGATTCTGAAGACGGAAGGGAACCTGAACAACCTCGTGGGGGTTCCCCAGATGCTCTTCCGGCTCGGCCCCGGTCACCGGGCGGCCATCCTGGAGATGGGAACGAACCGGCCGGGCGAAATCGGCCGCCTGACCCGCATCGCCGGCCCCGACGCGGGACTCATCACGAACATCGGCCCCGCCCACCTGGAGGGGCTGGGCAGCCTGGAGGGCGTCCGCCGGGAAAAGGGGGACCTCTTCCGGAACATGAAGGAGACGGCCACGGCCCTGATCAACCGGGACGACCCGCGGGTCCGGACCCTCGAGGCGGAGTGGCCGGGAAGGAAGATCACTTTCGGCATGGAACGGGAAGCGGACATCACGGCGGCGGACATCCGGACCAATGCGCAGGGCGCTTTGTTCCGGCTTGGCCTGGAGGGTCGTGAAGAGCCCGTTCGGATCTCCCTGTGCGGGAGGCATGCCGTCGCCAACGCGCTGGCCGCGGCGGCCTGCGCCCGGGCGCTGGGCCTGGACGGGGAGGCGATCCGGGAGGGGCTCGAGGCGTTCCGTCCCGTCCCCGGACGGATGGCGGTTCTCGCCCTCGGCAACGGCTCCTTCCTGATCGACGACGCCTACAACGCCAACCCCGCCTCCGTCGGGGAAGCCCTCCGGACCCTCCGGGACCTGAAGGGTGCCGGCGCGGGCGTGGCGGTCCTGGGGGACATGCTGGAACTGGGCGACGCATCGGCGGACCTGCACCGGTCAACGGGCCGGCTGCTGGCGGAAACCGGGGTCCGGCGGGTGTACCTGAAGGGCGCCTTCGCGGGGGACACCGCCCGCGGCGCCGTGGAAGGGGGCCTGGCCCCGGGTGACGTGGTGTTCTTCGAGGAGCCGGGAGAGATCCTGCCCTCCCTGAAGGACGTCCTCCACAGGGGGGACTGGGTGCTGGTGAAGGGGTCCCGGCGCATGCGGCTGGAGGATGCGGTCCGGGCGATCTCGGGGGCGTTCGCGGCAGCGGCAGAGGAGATCTCGTAAGATGCTGTATCACCTGCTGTATCCGCTTCACACGGTCTTCTCCTCCTTCAACGTCTTCCGGTACATCACGTTCCGGACCATCTACGCCGCCATCACGGCCCTGTTGATCTGCTTCATCGTGGGGCCCTGGCTGATCCGGAAGCTCCGGAGCCTCCACCTGGGGCAGCCCATCCGGGAGGACGGCCCGAGCACGCACCAGGTCAAGGAAGGGACCCCCACCATGGGCGGGGTCCTCATCATCTTCGCCGTGGTTGTCTCGACCCTCCTGTGGGCCAACCTGCGGACGGACTACATCTGGCTGGTGATCCTCGTGACGATCGCCTACGGGCTCATCGGGTTCATGGACGACTACCGGAAACTGGCCCGGCGGAACAGCAAGGGCGTGCCCGCGAAGACCCGCCTCGGCGCGGAGGTCGCCATCGCGCTGTTCGTCAGCGTGATCCTGTTCCTCAAGCCCGGATTCACGTCGACCCTGACGGTTCCCTTCTTCAAGACCGTGCTCCCCGACCTGGGCTGGTGGTACATCCTCCTGTCGACTTTCATCATCGTGGGCTCCGCCAACGCGGTGAACCTGACGGACGGCCTGGACGGCCTGGCCATCGGGCCCGCCATCACCTGCTTCATGACGTACCTGCTCTTCGCCTACTTCGCCGGCAACATCCGCATCTCCGGCTACCTCCAGATCCCCTACGTGTCCGGCACGGGGGAGCTGTCGATTTTCTGCGGGGCCATGGTGGGGGCGGGAATCGGGTTCCTCTGGTACAACGCCTACCCGGCCCAGGTCTTCATGGGCGACGTGGGGTCCCTCTCCCTCGGCGGGGCCCTGGGCACCCTGGCGATCATGACGAAGCAGGAGATCCTCCTGGCCATCGTGGGGGGCATCTTCGTCCTCGAGACCTTCTCCGTCATCGCCCAGGTCGGCTGGTTCAAGCTCTCCGGCGGCAAGCGGATCTTCCGGATGGCCCCCATCCACCACCACTTCGAACTGAAGGGGTGGCCGGAGCCGAAGGTCATCGTCCGCTTCTGGATCATCTCGATCCTGCTGGCCCTGGTGGCCATCAGCACCCTGAAACTGCGGTAGGGATCATGGAACTGGCGGGAAAGCACATTCTGGTGATCGGCCTCGGCGCGACGGGGAAAGCGGCGGCGCGGTTCCTCGCCCGCCGGGATGCCCGGGTGGCCGTGACGGACACCCGGCCCGCCGCCGATTTCCGGGAGTGGTTGACGGGGGAGAACGGGACCCGCTCGGTCGGGTGGGTTTCCTACGAGCCCTCGTCCCTCCGGGGGATCGACCTGGTCGTCCCGTCCCCGGGCGTTCCGCCTTCCGACCCGCTGCTCTCGGCGGCCCTCCGGCAAGAGGTGCCCGTGTGGAGCGAGATCGAGCTGGCCGCCCGCTTCTTACGGATCCCCATGATCGCCGTCACGGGAACCAACGGGAAGACCACCGTCGTGTCCCTCCTGGGCGAGGTTTTCCGGGAGTGCGGCACGGAGGCCTTCGTGGGGGGGAACATCGGGACCCCCCTCGTCGAGTGCGCCGCCGCGGAAGGGAGCGCCCGGTACGCCGTGGTG
>JBFYXW010000205.1:0-7923 GCA_041310335.1 Syntrophaceae bacterium
GCGCCGGCAAATCCCCCGGGGGCGGCCTCCCCCGGCCCGCGCGGCGACACGGCCTCCACGGGCTACCCGGCGAGGCCGGCCGGACCGAGCGGCATTCCCGGACCGGGATCGTCGCCGGCGCCGGTCGGCGCACCCGTCCGATGGGCCGCTTCCGATCCCCGCCGCCTCGGGCCCGCCTTGGTCCGCCTGCATCATTCCGCCTCCGCAGCGCTTCCGGAAGAGCGGGCATTCACACCGAACCCCTGAAGATTTTCGATCCCGCCTGAATTGCGGGGACGGAAACATCGCCTTCAGGACGGTCCCTCTTTGGGTCTGTAATGCTGGTAGTGGGGAGTGATCCTGGGGCTGTCCAGGTCGTCCTTCGACAGTTTCCGGAGCATTTCCAGGGCCTGCATGTCCAGCTTGAGACGCTTGATCTTCTCGTCCAGGACGGGAACCTTCTTCTTGTAGGACCGCCTCTGGTCGACGTTCATGAAGGGCTTCTCCCGGAGTTCCCGCAGGAGGCCTTCCCTGGCCTTGACCAACTGCGAGATCGCTTCCCGCATCCGCTCGATCCTTTCTTCCTCGCTGGCCGGGGGAGGGCGCTTCTC
Source organism: Syntrophaceae bacterium (assembly GCA_041310335.1). Lineage (GTDB taxonomy): Bacteria > Desulfobacterota > Syntrophia > Syntrophales > PHBD01 > PHBD01. Next base: position 591 of record JBFYXW010000205.1, read on the forward strand.
CGGCGCGGCCTCCGGAACGGCCGGCTTGGCGCCTCCATCCGTCGTGCCGGGGGCCACAGGCCGCTCTGTCCGCGTCCGGACATTCGTCACCCGGCAGTCTTCCTGCCGCTTTTCGCCCTGAACGGTGCGGCGGATGCAGATATCCACCACAAAGGTCCCCTGCTCCGCCGAAAAGGGAATCACGATGCTGGGGCTTTTCAGGATGTGGTTCAGCTGGTGGTTCCTCCCGTGAATAACCGAGGGGATGGCGGCGTAAACCGAAAGCCCATCCTTCTCCAGTGCTCGCCGGGCCGAGCCGGAGATCATGTTCGTGATCTCCCCCACGGTGTCGAGGACCTCGTTGGTCACCTCCCGGATCGTCTCGTGGAGCATCAGGCCGGCGACCCGGCAGATGCAGGGCTCGGCGAAACTGATGGCCATGGATCCCAGGCCGTCGCCGGTGATGCCGATGATGCCGGACACGTCGCCGTAGGCCGTGTCCCCCTTTTTCAGGAACGGCTTTCCCACCACCGGGCGGGTGGCCGCCATGGTGGAAAGGACTTCCCGGGTGGCGTGGATGAAGGGGTTGATGAATCGTACGTCCATGTTTCCGTCCCGTCTCGCCTCTGCAGGGTCACGCATCGAGGATCTGCCGGATCTTCAGGGACAGCTCCCCCGGCTGAAACGGTTTCTGGATGAATCCGTTGCAGCCCTTGTCCATGATCTCCAGGGCCTGGTCGCTCAGGCTGAACCCGCTGGAGAGAAGGATCCGCGCATGGGGGTTCGTGCCCCGGATCTGGTCGAAGACCTCGCTTCCCCCCATGCCGGGCATGACCATGTCGAGGATCACCAGGTCAATCTCTCCACCCAGGCTTCGGTACAGGTCGACGCCCTCCTTCCCGCTTCCCGTCGTCAGCACACGATATCCCATGAGTTCGAGCAGTTCCCGCGTGACATCCATGACGATTTCCTCGTCGTCCACGAGCAGGATCGTCTCGTGCCCCCGGACGAAACCGTCCTGCTCCTGCTTTTCTCCCACGGCAGAAACGAGCCGGGCCGGCAGGTAGATGTCGAAGCGGGTTCCCTCGTTCAGGCGGCTTGCCACGAAGATGTAGCCGCTGTGCGCCTTGACGACCCCGTAAACGGACGCCAGGCCGAGACCCGCCCCCTTTCCCATCGCCTTCGTGGTGAAGAAGGGCTCGAAGATTCTCCTGCGGGTCGTCTCGTCCATCCCCCTGCCGGTATCCCGGACGGTGACCAGGACGTAGCGGCCGGGAGTCATCGGGACCTCCGTGACGCAGTCCTCGCGGATGAACCGGTTGTGCGACTCCAGGGAAAGGGTCCCCCCCTCCGGCATGGCCTGACCGGCGTTGAGGTAGAGATCCAGGAAGGCCTGCTCCATCTGCGCCCGGTCCACCATCGCCGCCCAGAGGGATCGATCGAGACGATCGTGGATGGTGATGTCCTTGCGCGTCCGGTGGAACAGAACGGAGGTCTTCCGGACGACCTCGTTGAGGTCCGTCGGCTTCATTTCATATCGCCCGCCCCGGGCGAAGCCGAGGATCTGGCCGGTCAGCCCCGCCCCGCTGGACACCTGCTCCTCAATTTTCTTCAGTTTCAGCGCATGCGGATGGTCCGGCGGAAGATCCATGAGCATCAGCGAGACATATCCCTGGATCCCCATGAGCAGGTTGTTGAAATCGTGCGCGATACCCCCGGCCAGGGTGCCGACTGCCTCCATCTTCGCCGCCTGGGCCAGCCGGGATTCCATCTTCTTGCGCTCCGTGATGTCGACGTAGCTGACCAGCACGGCCTCTTCGTCCCCGTAGTGAATGGCCGTGGCCGACAGGAGGGCGGTGAAGGGTCCGCCGTCGCCCCGGAGCACCCGCTCCAGGTTTGCGACGCTTCCGGACCGGCGCAGCTCCTCCAGGAGGGAGTCTCTTTCCCCGGGGTTCTCATAGCATTCACTGGCCCGCTTCCCGAGGGCCGCCTCTTCGGAAAGGCCGAAGGTCCTGGCCGCCTGCGGGTTGAGGTACAGGATCCCGTCGTCGGACATGCGCGAAACGACGACCGCGACGGGCATGCCGTCGAGAATCCGCCGGAGGCTCTGCGCCGATTCCTTCAGGGACTCCTCCATCAGCTTGCGGTCCGTGACGTCGTAAAACGTCCCGAGCCCGGCAGGCTTCCCTTCCCACTCCACGAGGACACCGAAGTAATCCACCCACCGGTCCGTCCCCCCCTTCGTCCGGATCTTGAATTCGTAATGGGACGGGACCGTTCCCCCCCTCTGGCGGGCAACCCCACGATCCCGGATGAGGTCCCGGAAATCCGGGTGGGCGATGTGCCAGAACGGTATGTTGGTGAGTTCCGCGCCGCTGAATCCGGTCATGGTCTCCATTCCCGCATTGACGTAGCGGAAACGGTCCCCCTGGTAAATGAAGATCGCCGCCGTTGTGGCTTCCGCCAGTTTGCGGAAGCGGTCCTCACTGCTGCGGTAGGCGTCCTCGATCCGCTTGCGGTCCGTGACGTCCCGGATGGACTCGATGGCCCCCACCATCTCGCCGCGGGCGTTGAAGATGAGGCTCGCCTTTCCCCACAGGATGCGGTTCTCCCCCTTCACGAAGGGCACATCCGTCTCCGCGATGAGGAGGTTCTTCTCCTTCCGGATGAAAGAATACTTTTCCCCCGCATCCTCACGGGGCATGAACACCAGGTCGATGAGGATGGGCCGCCGCTCGCCGTAGAACGGCAGGGAGTACTCGTAGTCCCCCCGGCCGACCATGTCCTCCGCCGGGACCCCCGTCATCTCCTCGATGGCCCGGTTCCAGACGATCACCTTCCCATCCCGGTCGATGACCAGCGTCGGGTCGGGCAGGAAAGAGATGATGTCGCTCAGAAGCTGCTGCGATTCCCGGAGGGTTTCCTCGACCTTGATCCGCTCGCCGATGTTGGCACTCAGGGCCTCCAGGACCTGCGACAGCTCCAGGGACTGGTCCTGAACCCTCATTTCCAGGGCCCTGCAGGTCTGCAGGACCGTCTCCTCGAGCATCTGCCGGTCCGTGACGTCCTCGTAGGTGGCAACGATCATCCGGTCCCGGAGCGTCGCTCCCGTCCGGGACGTGCTGATCGAACAGACGATGTCCTTCCCGTCCCGCCGCCGGCAGGGGAACAGTTCGCTGTGGGTCCGCTCCTCTTCGAGAACCGGATAGAAGCGCCTCCCGACCTCCTCGTAGTCCTCGTCGCACCGATACAGAAGGCGCGTATCCCGGCCGGTGATTTCCTCCGGGCTCCAGCCGAAAACGCGGTGCACCGAGGGGTTGGCGAATACGATGCGGCGGTTCTCCAGCACCAGGACGGCGTGGGGAATCGCGTCCAGGACGGCTTTCATGAGATCCGTGAAGTCGAGTGCGCTCATGGGAACCGCTTTCCGTTTCGCAATGACGTACCCCGTTGCCGGGCTGTCCGTATCCCCCCGGGAAGACAACCGGTCCGGCTCCTTCCGTAGGAAGATTTTTGCGACCCTGCGAGAAAGACCGGGAAGCGGCTCCGGGCGGCTATTCGTCCCGCCGCGTCAGGCCCCATGAGGATAACTCCTTCGCCACCGGGCGAGTTTTTCGAAGGCGTCTTCCACGACCCGGAGGAGAAGATCGACGGAGACGGGCTTGGCGAAGAAGTCGTCGAATCCGGCCTCCCGGCACTCCTCCACCTCGAAGAGACCCGTCCAGCCCGTCATGGCGTAAAGGACGCAGAGCGGCCTTTCCCGCCGGATCTTCCGGCCCAGTTCGATGCCGTTCATGCCGAACAGGTTCAGGTCCAGGATCAGCACCCCCACGCTCTCCCGTTCCAGGATCTCCAGCGCGTCGGCGGCCCCCTCGGCCGTCAGGACCCGGTAGCCCGCGTCTTCCAGGAGGTCTCGAAAGAAATCCCGCAGCGACGGTTCGTCGTCCACGACCAGGAGGGTCTTTTCGAGAGGAAAGTCATGCTTCACCGGACAAGACCTCCCGCAGCCCCTCCGACAACTGCTGCAGCGTGAACGGCTTCAGAAGGAAAGATCGCACACCCTCTTCGAGGATCGGCTTCACCTTGCCGTCCCCGCCGTACCCGCTCATGAGGATTACCTTCACGTCCCGGCGGATCGAGCGCAGGCTCCGGTAAATGACGTCCCCGCTCATGCCGGGAAGGATCATGTCCAGGATCACCAGGTCGATCCGCTCGTGGTTTTCCCGGAAGAAGGCGATGGCCTCCCGGGGGTCCGACATCACCCGGACATGATAGCCCAGGATCTGCAGCATGCCCTCCATCACCTCCAGGATGATCGGCTCGTCGTCGATGACCAGGACGGTCCCCTCGCCGCCGAGGCAGGAGACGGACGCCGCTTCCGGCCGCTCCACGGGGGTGTCCGTTGCGGGAAGATGGATAGTGAATGTGGAGCCGCTGCCGGGGGCGCTTTCAGCCTGGAGGATTCCGTCGTGCCCCCGGATGATTTCATAGGCCATGGACAACCCCAGCCCCGTCCCCCACCCCTTCTCCCGGGTCGTGAAGAACGGGTCGAAGGCCCTGCGAAGCACGTTCTCGTCCATCCCGATCCCTGTGTCCCGGACCCGGATGCGGACGTACCGCCCGGGAGCCAGGCCGTAGGGCCGGACGTCCAGGTCGTCCAGGAGGACGTTGGCCGATTCCAGGTGCAACTCCCCGCCGGAAGGCATGGCCTGGCAGGCGTTCAGGTACAGGTTGAGAAGCGTCTGCTCAATCTGGCAGGAGTCCGCCACAACGGTCCAGAGATCCTCCTCCAGGGACGAGCGGATGACGACGTCCTTGTGGGTGCGGTTGAAGAGCGACAGGATCTTTTCGATGACCGGGTTGATTTCGATGGGCTTCTTTTCCGACAGCCGTCCTTTGGAGACCCCCAGGAGCTGCCGTGTCAGGTCGGTGCCGCTTTTGATCTGGGCTTCGATGTTCTTGAGTTTCTTGTAGTGCGGATGGTCTTCCTTGATTTCCCAGAGCATCAGGGATGCCTGCCCCTGGATCCCCATCAGGAGATTGTTGAAGTCATGGGCGAGCCCCCCCGCCAGCGTCCCGATGGATTCCATGTTCCGGGCGTGGAGCAGTTCCTTCTCGATCTTGTTGCGCTCCCGGATCTCCTTTTCCAGTTCCTCGTTGACCTTCCTGAGCTCGCGCACCCTCGCCGCCACCGCCATGGCAAGCTCTTCCTGGGTGGAACTCAGCATGGCCTCCATGCGCTTGAGTCTCGTGATATCCTGGACAATTGCCTGGATGATCACCCCCCCGTTCAGGGCGATGGGATTGAGAAACACTTCCGTCTCCACCGGCTGGCCGTCCTTCGCGGCAAAGACCCACTCGAAGGCCTGGGGCTCCCCCCGCCCGGCGGCATCCAAGAACAGCCCCGCCGACAGCGCGGAGGGCGCGCCTCCCGGCTGGGTCGCCGGGGAAAGGGAAGAAAAATCCAGCCCGAGCAGGTCTTCCCGCCTCAGGCCGAGGCAATCCAGGAACTTCCGGTTCCCCGCCAGCACCCTCCCGCGGGCCATCAGGAAAAAGCCGTCGCGCGTGACGCGGTCCAGGGACTGGAACAACCGCTCGACGTCCAGGGGGCTGGACGGGCAAGCGCAAACAGGGTCGGATTGTCCCGGCGCCAGGAGCAGGCAGGGCTCAAGGATGCCCTGCGCTGGGATCGCCCCGACTATCCGGTCGCATGTCATGGAACACCTCCGTCAAGAGTCATGTCCTAGCATCGATCTCCGGTTGTCGCAGCGGACAGAAACAAGCTTCTCTATTCCAATTTCGTGCCGGAATGGCCAAAACTTGAGCGACGGGGGCAAATAATTCCCGATCCACAATGATTTAATGCAGTTATCACGGACTTGACCGGAATTCCCGCCCGGGGTGAAGGCGGTGGGGCGCACCCCGCATAACGGCGCGGGAAACGGACACCGACATATTCTTGACATGCCGTCAGGGACCGGGCGGAATCCCGGATCCCACGGCTCCCGGGCGGACTTCTGGGTGGCTCCAGGCCTCTTCCCGCGCTGTTCTCATGCAACCGCCGACGAATTCCCTTGACACGGATGTTGCCCCTGTTTACAAAATCGCTACGATCGCCCGACCGGTAATTCCGTAAGGGCGAGCCGCATTTCTCGCAATCCGGAAAGCGAAAAACGCGCAGGCCTCGTGCCGATCAACCACGGCAAGTTGCGCGACCGGATGGTCCCGACGGGCACTTCTTAGCCCCGGATTTCCCTTTCCCCGCCTGCCTTCTGGAAATCCGGGAAAAGCAAAGGATCGGCCCTCAACGGAAAGGAAGAGGACGCCGTGATGAACCGATTGTTCCCCCGTCTGTGCCTCACCCTGGCGGGGGCCCTCGCGCTGGCCGGTTGCGCCGTCGGTCCGGATTTCCGGCCGCCGGACCCCGTATCCGCTTCCGGCTACACGGCGGCGCCGCTCCCCGCGCGAACGGCAAGCGCACCCGGCGGGACCGGCGCGGCGCAGCAGTTCGACTTTACCGGGGACCTCTCCTCCCAATGGTGGACCCTCTTCCGCTCACCGGAACTCGACGGGCTGGTCCGGCAGGCCGTCCGGGAAAGTCCCTCCCTTGCCTCGGCCGAGGCGGCCCTGCGGAAGGCCCGGGAGGATCTTCGCGCCTCCCAGGGGGCGCTCCTGTTCCCGGCGGTGGACGCCGGTGCCCAGGCAACCCGCCAGCGGACTTCCGGCAACGCGGCAACCGGGCCGAGTGACATCTACAACCTGTACAACACCTCCGTCAGCGTCTCTTACACCCTGGACCTGTTCGGCGCCTCCCGGCGCAGGATCGAGGCGCTGCGGGCCGAGGAGGACCACCAGCGCTTTCTCTTCGAGGCGACATACCTCTCCCTGACCGGGAACCTCGTGACGACGGCCATCCGGAACGCGTCGCTCCGGGAGCAGATCCGCGCGACCGGCGACATCATCACGGCACAGCGGAGACACGTGGAGATCGTGGAGGCGCAGTTTGAACTCGGCGCGGCCTCCCGGTCGGAGGTGCTGTCGCAGCAGGCGGAGTTGGCCGCGAACGGGGCGGCACTGCCATCCCTCGAAGGGCAGCTGGCCGCGACCGAACACGCCCTCTCCGTTCTGACCGGGCAACTTCCGGCCGAAGGAACGATCCACGCGTTCCGGCTCGATTCGATTCACCTGCCGGAATCCTTGCCGGTCAGCCTGCCCTCGGCACTGACCCGCCAACGCCCCGACATCCGCGCCGCCGAGGCACTGCTCCACCAGGCCAGCGCGGAGATCGGCGTGGCGACGGCCAACCTCTTTCCGAAAATCACGCTCAGCGCCGGATACGGATACCAGGCCGTCG
>JBFYXW010000206.1:0-4172 GCA_041310335.1 Syntrophaceae bacterium
AACAACCAGTACCTGGGGATGGTTCGCCAGTGGCAGCAGATGTTCTACGGGAAGCGCTACTCCCACACCGACATGACCTATGCCCCCGACTTCGTGAAGATCGCCGAGGCCTACGGGGCTACGGGGCTCCGGGCCAGCCGCCCGGAGGAACTGGAGGCGGTCCTGAAGAAGGGTCTGGAAACCCCGGGGGTCGTGGTCATGGACATCCGGGTGGAGAAGGAGGAATGCGTCTACCCCATGGTCCGCCCCGGGGCCTCCATCGCGGAGATGGATCTCGGGATGGATCTCCCGGCCGACGGGGCGGTCGGGGCCAACGGCGGGGAGGATCCCCAGACGCGCAGTTTCAACTGACCATTTTTCGGCCTCGCCGGGACCGGGCTGCTGAGCAGCGATGCCCCGCCCCCGGCAAGGCTGCAGGGAATCCCGATCGAGAAAGGTTCATGGAATCATGAAAGCGAAAGAGAACACCATTTCCCTCCTGGTCCGCAACCGTCCCGACGTTCTGGCGCGCATTGCCGGCACCTTCAGCGGGCGCGGATTCAACATCGAGAGCATCACGGCGAACATCACCAAGACCCCGGAGACAACGAAGATCATCATCACCACCAAGGGGTCGGCGTCCACCATGGACAAGCTGATGAAGCAGCTGAACCGCATCGTCGACGTGATCTCCGTGGACGACCTCACGGGGAGGATGGCCTCCCGGCGCGAACTCGTCCTGTTCCGCACGAAGTGGAACGACGAGACCCGGCCCCAGGTCATGGCCGCCATCGACCGGTACAACTGGAAGGTGGTCTGCATGAACGACCTCTACTGCGTCATAGAGGTATCGGGCCGCAAGGACAGCATCGAACGCGCGATCCAGCTGCTCGATCCGCTGGGGCTCGAAGACTTTTCCCGGTCGGGAACAGTGGCCCTGGAGAAATTCATACCCGAGTGAGTTCGCGGACCGCCCGCAGGGGCGCAAACGGCCCATTCCATCTGCAAATCCGAGAAAAGACAGGAGGAGTTGTCATGGCGAAGATCAACTTCGGCGGCGTCTGGGAAGAGGTGGTCACGGCGGACGAGTTTCCGCTGGCGAAGGCCCGGGAGGTCCTGAAGAACGAAACCGTGGCCATCGTGGGCTACGGGGTCCAGGGACCGGGACAGGCCCTGAACATGAGGGACAACGGCATCCGGGTCATCGTGGGCCAGCGGAAGGGCGGCGCCTCCTGGGACAAGGCCCTGGCCGACGGATTCGTTCCCGGTGAAACGCTCTTTCCCCCGGAGGAGGCGGCCCGGAGGGGCACGGTCGTCCAGTACCTCCTATCCGACGCGGGGCAGAAAACCCTGTGGCCCGCCATCAAGGAATGCCTCAACGAGGGCGACGCCCTGTACTTCTCCCACGGCTTCTCCATCGTCTACAAGGAGCGGACGGGCGTGATCCCGCCCCCCAACGTGGACGTGATCCTCGTGGCCCCCAAGGGCTCCGGCCGGACCGTGCGGACCAACTTCCTCGCCGGCAGCGGTATCAACTCCAGCTACGCCGTCTTCCAGGACTACACGGGCCGGGCCCTCGAGCGCACGCTGGCCCTGGGCGTCGCCATCGGCTCGGGGTACCTCTTCCCCACGACCTTCCGCAACGAGGTGGTCAGCGACCTCACGGGGGAGCGGGGGGTCCTCATGGGGGCCCTGGCGGGGATCATGGAGGCCCAGTACAACCTCCTCCGGAAGCACGGCCACAGCCCCAGCGAGGCCTTCAACGAGACCGTGGAGGAGCTGACCCAGAGCCTCATCCGCCTGGTGGCGGACAACGGCATGGACTGGATGTACGGGAACTGCAGCACCACGGCCCAGCGGGGGGCCCTGGACTGGAAGGGCCGCTTCCGCGACGCCGTCGCCCCCGTCTTCGACGAGCTCTACGAGCGGGTCGTGAGCGGCGAGGAGACCCAGATCGTCCTGGACGCCAACAGCGCCGTCGATTACCGGGAACGCCTGGAGAAGGAGCTCGCCGAGATGCGGAACTCCGAGATGTGGCGGGCCGGCGCGGCGGTGCGGTCCCTGCGTCCCGAGAACCGGAAGAAATAGGACCTTTCGCACGATTCCATGCTTCCCGTCCCTCCCCAGCCTCAAGGCCGGGGAGTTCCCGTTTCCCCGGCATGCCAGCCATCGATCAAGGGGGTAAGAACCAATGCGAAGCGACCTGATGAAGAAGGGCCTGGAGCGGGCCCCCCACCGGTCCCTGTTCAAGGCCATGGGCTACACGGACGAGGAGATCTCCCGACCGCTCATCGGCGTGGTGAATTCCTACAACGAGATCATCCCGGGGCACGTTCACCTCCGGACGATCACCGAGGACGTCAAGGCGGGCATCCGCCTGGCCGGGGGCACCCCCGTGGAGTTTCCCGCCATCGGCGTCTGCGACGGCATCGCCATGGGGCACACGGGCATGAAGTACTCCCTGGCCAGCCGGGAGCTGATCGCCGACTCCGTCGAGGTCATGGCCATGGCCCACCCCTTCGACGGCCTGGTCCTGGTCCCCAACTGCGACAAGATCATCCCGGGGATGCTCATGGCGGCCCTGCGGCTCAACATCCCGGCCCTCTTCGTCAGCGGAGGCCCCATGATGGCGGGCCGGCTGGGAGAAAAGCCCGTGGACCTGATCAGCGTCTTCGAGGGCGTCGGGGCCGTCAAGGCGGGCCGGATGACGAAGAAGAACCTGCAGGCCCTGGAGGACTGCGCCTGCCCGGGGTGCGGCTCCTGCTCGGGGATGTACACAGCCAACTCGATGAACTGCGTCACCGAGGCCCTGGGACTCGGTTTGCCCGGCAACGGCACCATCCCCGCCGTGGAGGCGGCCCGGCGGCGGCTGGCCAAACAGGCGGGCATGAAGATCATGGAACTCCTCCGGAAGGAGATCCGGCCCCGGGACGTGGCCACGCCGGCGGCCTTCCGGAACGCCATCGCCGTGGACATGGCCCTCGGGTGCTCCACCAACACGGTCCTCCACATCCCCGCCGTCGCGCACGAGGCGGGGATCCGGCTGGACCTCGACCTGTTCAACGAGATCAGCGCCCGGACGCCGAACCTCTGCAAGCTCAGCCCTGCGGGTCCCCATCACATCGAGGACCTCCACCTGGCCGGGGGTATCCAGGCTGTCCTCCTGGCGATCCGCGATCTCGGGGTCGTCGAGGAGGATGTCCTGACGGTGACGGGGAAGGCCGTGGGGGAGAACCTGAAAGCGGCCCGCATCCTCGACCGCAGCGTGATCCGCCCCCTGGATAATCCCTATTACCCGGAAGGCGGGCTCGCCATCCTCCGGGGCAACCTGGCCCCCGACGGGGCGGTGGTGAAGCAGTCCGCCGTGGGGGAGGACATGATGGTCAACGAGGGGACCGCCCGGGTCTTCGACAGCGAGGACGATGCCATCGCCTCCATCCTGGGCGGCAAGATCAAGGCGGGAGACATCGTCGTGATCCGCTACGAGGGTCCCCGGGGCGGACCGGGCATGCGGGAGATGCTGGGCCCCACCTCCGCCATCGCGGGCATGGGCCTGGACAAGACCGTGGCCCTCCTCACGGACGGCCGCTTCAGCGGCGGGACCCGCGGTGCCGCCATCGGGCACATCTCCCCGGAGGCGGCCGAAGGCGGCCCCATCGCCCTCGTCCGGGAAGGGGACCGGATCGCCATCGATATCCCGAAAAAGGCAATCACCCTGAAGGTCGACAAGCGCGAACTGGAGAAGCGCCGGAAAACCCTGAAGCCCTTCAAACCGCGCATCACAGAGGGATACCTGGCGCGATACGCCCGCCTGGTCACCTCCGCCAGCACCGGGGCGGTCTTCGCAGACTGACCGCGACCGGGAACTCCCGTCTCCGCTCTTCCCGATTGACGGGGCCGGTGAAATCCATTATGCCTTCCCTCGGGGATGGGGACCGCCGCGGTGATCCCCATCCCCCGGAATCACGCCCGGCCGGGAACTCCCCGGAGCGGGCACACCCCCTTCGAACCAACGCGAAAACGGCGGGCCGTCATGGTTGATCCGGCAGTGGCGCGCAGGGTCCTGTTCATCGCCTTCGGGGGCGTTGTCGCCCTTCTGTCCCTCTACCTCCTGAAACCCTTTTTCTTCGCCCTCTTCTGGGCCGTCGTCATCGCCGGCCTCTTCCAGCCCGTCTACCGCCGGCTCCAGGCAA
>JBFYXW010000207.1:0-10162 GCA_041310335.1 Syntrophaceae bacterium
GTGCCGTAGAGGGCCGTCCGGAGCCCGTAGAGCCCCGGGGCGTTCGTCCGGAGCATCTTTTTCAGGAACCGCGGGTTCTTCAGGAGCTGAAGGACCGCCCTGCCCGAGGCGTCGGGACCGATGCTGAGAAAGAAGGTCCCCTTCAGGCCGAACTCCTTCAGGATGTCCAGGAGACGGGGAACCCCCTTTTTCATCCCCTGGTAGGTGTCCACATCGATCTTCAGGCCCAGGACAGGATCCATGCACGCTCCCGGAGGATCATTGGGGCTGTCGACAACGGGCGGCTCAGATCTTGTTCTCCTCCAGGAAGGAGTACAGCGTCCGCCGCATGGACTCCTCCAGGCCGACCTTCGGCTCCCAGCCCAGAAGCCGCCGCGCCTTCTCGATGCTGGGCTTGCGGGTGTAGATGTCCTGGTAGCCCTTGCCGTAGTACTCCTCCGCGGGCTTCTCGACAATTTCCGAGTAGGACCCGTCGGCCCGGTGCTCCGGGTGCTCCATGAAGATGCCCTTCAGCAGGTGGGCCAGTTCCCGGACGGAGCACTCGTTGGCGGGGTTGCCGATGTTGATGATCTCGTTTTTGCAGGCGCCGTCCTGGTTCGCCAGGATCCGGATCAGACCGTCGATGCCGTCGTCCACGTAGGTGAAGCAGCGCTTCTGGTGGCCCCCGTCGACAAGGGTGATGGGCCGCCCCATGAGGAGCTCCGCGATGAACTGGGTAACCACCCGGGAACTCCCCTCCTTGGCCGTGTCGAGGGAGTCGAGGCGCGGTCCGACCCAGTTGAAGGGGCGGAACAGGGTGAACTCCAGGTGGCCCCGGGTGCCGTAGGCATAGATGACCCGGTCCAGGAGCTGCTTGCAGCAAGAGTAGATCCAGCGCTCCTTGCGGATGGGCCCGACGGTGAGAAAGCTCTCGTCCTCGCTGAACTCCGGGTCCGCGCAGGCGCCGTAGACCTCCGACGTGGAGGGGAAGACGACCCGTCTATGGTACTTGACGCACTGCTTGACGATGTTGAGGTTCATCTCGAAATCAAGCTGGTAGACACCGATGGGGTCCTCCACGTAGAGCTTCGGCGTGGCGATGGCCACCAGGGGCATGACGACGTCGCACTTCTTGACGTGGTACTCGATCCACTCCCGGTTGATGGCGATGTCGCCCTCGAGGAACTGGAACCGCGGGTTGTGGAGGGCCCGGCCGAGACGGTCCTCCGCCAGGTCCATGCCGTAGACCAGCCAGTCCGTCTCGTCCAGGATCCGGTTGGTCAGATGATGGCCGATAAAGCCGTTCACGCCCAGAATCAGGATTTTCTTTGCCGCCATGCGTTCATCCTCTGAAGAAAATGGTTTTCCGCGATTTCGCAAATTGCGGGGACTGGTTTTTTTACGATGTTTTGCCGCATTGCGCAACCCTTATCGGGAATCGCGCCGCAATCCGGGAGCATCCGCACCCCCCGGTCCCGCTAGGCCCTCTGGGCCTTCTTCTGCTTCTTCTGCTCGTACATCAGGGCGTCGGCCCGGGACATCAGTTCGTCGATGTCGCGGGTCTCCTCGGGGTTGCAGCGGACCATGCCGACGCTGATGGAGAGCCGATAGTCCCTTTCCCCCGCGGTGTTACGGGCATCCAGGCACTCCTGGAGACGCCCGGTCAGGGTGGTGGAGTTGTCCAGGGAGGTCCCCAGCAGGAGGACCACGAACTCGTCCCCCCCGACGCGGGCCACGATGTCGGAGTCGCGAAAGGCGTCCTTCAGCGCCGCCGCGGCCTCGACAATGGCTTCGTCCCCCTTCCGGTGCCCCAGGTTGTCGTTGATCCACTTCAGGCCGTCCATGTCGGCGAAGAGGAGAACGATCTCCATCCGTGACCTCCCGGCGATCTTCAACTGTTGCTCCGCCAGCGCCAGGAAGCCCCGGCGGTTGAAGAGACCCGTCAGGGCGTCCGACACGGACTGGCGGCGCAACTCCTCCTCGAAGCGCTTCCGCTCCGAGATGTCCCGGGCGATCCCGCTGTACCCGACCGCCTTGCCCGCATCGTCCCGCATCAGCATCAGGGAGGTTTCGACGTGGATCGGCGTCCCGTCCTTCCGGAGCATGCGGCACTCCAGGAGGCGCAGGCCGATCCCCGTCTGGTGAACTCTCCGGAAGGCCTCCCGGACCTTCGGGACCGATTCTTCGTCCAGCAGTTTTCGGTAATGCATCCCCGGGAAATCCCCTGGGGGATATCCCAGCATCCCGCAGAGGGACGGGTTGAAGAACGTCAGGTTCCCCGCGAGGTCCGTCTCGAGGTAACTCTCTTGCATGTTCTCCAGGATTTCCCGGTATTTTTCCTCGCTCCGCCGCAGGGCCTCCTCCGCCTGCTGGCGGTCGCTGACGTCGTCGTAGACCGCCACGACCTCCCCGGTGGGAAGCCTGTAGACGTAATTCTCGACCCACTGGGAAATGCGCTCGTCGCGATACCGGGTCACGTCCAACCGCTCCGGGTCTCCGGTCTTCCAGACGCGCTCGATCACCTCCAGCAGCCCCATCTCCCTGATCGCGGGGAAGACCTCCAGGACGCTCCGCCCGATGACCTCCCCCCTCCGGATCCGGCTCAACCGCTCCGCGGCCCGGTTGACATCCCGGATGACAAAATCCTTCCCTTCCTCCCGGGCCTCGTAGACCAAGACGCCGCTGCTCATGTTGCCGAAGAGTTCCCGGAACCGCTCCTCCTCGAGGGCGATGGTCTGCCGGGACCGGTTGACGGTGAACATGACGGCGAGGACGGCGAGGAAAAGGGCCAGTACCGCGGCCGTGGCCATGGCCCCCGCCGTCAGAAGGGCCTGGACCCGGTTCGTCGAATTCAGGAGCACAACAGACCAGCCGTCCCGGGTCACGATTCTCCGGGAGACCAGGAAGCCCTCCCCCTCCAGGGAAACTTCCGTGCCGTCCACGACTTCTTCCGGGAAGACGGCCTCAAAGGCACTTTTTCCAAACTGTCGGGAGGCCGACAGCTCCGCCGCCGCCTTTTCCGTCACGGGCCACAGGCTCTTCAGGACCATGTCCGGCCTGCTGGCCAGAAAGACGATGCCATGGGGGTCGACGAAATAACAGTGAGGATACTTGCTGAAGAAGGACTCCGCGATATCCAGGTCCTTCCTCATGGCGGCCACGCCGACGATCCTTCCCGACGGGTCCCGCACGGGGAAACTCGCGTAGAAAGCCCTCCTCCCCGAGATCCGCCCGACGGAGAAATCCTCCCCCCCAAGGCCCTGCAGGGCTTCCCGGAAATGGGGCTGATGGGAGAAGAACCGGCCCGCGTAGCTGTTCGGGGCGTGGCGGTTCGAAGAGGCAATCGCGAGGCCCTGGAGATCCAGCAGATAGGAGACGGTGACGTTCAGGCTGGCATTATAGCGGTCCAGGATCGTATTCGCATGGGCAAGATCGATGGCGCTCCCGCCGACCAGGGCCGGGGTGATCCAGGGCGAGCCCGCCAGGGCCCGGACCCCCCCCCTGATCCGGTCGCACTCGGAGTTCAGGTGAATCGAGATGGTCAGGGCCAGGGCCTCGCCGTCACGGACGATGTCCTGCCGGGCCTGCTCGCAGAGGGCCCCCGTCGCCACCCATCCGGCAAGAGCCACGGTGGCCACGAGGAGAATCGCCAGGACCGTCAGGCGGCCTGTCGCTGTAAAAGGAAGGTTCTTCATGTCGGGCGATCCTTCATTCGCTCTCCCGGTTCGGAACGGAGGTCCTCTCCGTGAGGATGAACGGGCAGGCCGCGACTCCGGCCCGATAATGTCCCGCCCCGCTTCAGGCAAGGCGGTTTCCCTCCAGGGCCTTGAAATACCCTCCCAGATCGGCTCCCTTGAGCCGAGCGCCGTCCGCCTCGATCTCCAGGAGCTCCAGAAGGCCCTCTCCGGCGGTCACGAAGACCCGGCCGCCAGCGATTCGCACGATCCCGGGGTCTGCCGCGGGCAAAGCGGCCGCCGCTTCCACGGGCAGGCCCCACCAGACGATCATCTTCTGCCCCGTGGGGAGAAAGCCGAAAGCCCCCGGCCAGGGGTCCGTCACGGCCCGGACGAGGTCGTAGATCCGCCGGGCCGGCCGGTTCCAGTCGATGCGCCCGTCCGCTGGCTTTCGGCCGCCGAAGTAGGTGCCCTTCGCCAGGTCCTGGGGCGTGCGGGGGGCGGTCCCGGCAGCGATCCGGGGGAGCGCCTCCGCCAGGAGGTCCGTTGCCGCCCGGCAGAGCTTGCGGTAGAGGGACAAGGCCGTGTCCTCGAAGGCGATGTCCACGGCCCGCTGCCCGACGATATCGCCGGCGTCGGGCTTCGCCACCATGTGGTGGAGCGTGACGCCCGTCCGGGTCTCGCCGTTGACCAGGACCCAGTTCACCGGCGCCCGCCCGCGGTAGGCCGGCAGCAGTGACCCGTGGAGGTTGTAGGCCCCCGCGGGCGCCAGGTCCAGGATCTCCGGGCGGATCAGGTGGCGGTAGTAGAAGGAGAAGATCGTCTCGGGCGAAAGGCCGGCAATTCGCGCCCGCCACTCCGGCGCACCCACGCCGGCAGGCGCAAAAACGGGAATCCCCCGCCTCTCCCCCCAGGCCCGGACGGAGCCAAACCAGATCTTCTCCCCCGGGTCGTCGTCGTGGGTGAAGACGGCCCGGATCCCGAAGCCCGACGCCTCCAGGGCGTCGAGACCCGTGATGCCCATGTCGGAGTAGGCGAAGACGACGGCGTTCACGGTTTGGCCGCCTCGTGGACCCGCTCGATGACGTACTCGGGGCGCTTGCGCACCTCCCGGTAGATCCGGCCGATGTACTCGCCGATGACCCCGAGGGCAAAGAACTGCATCCCCACGAAGACGAAGAGAATCGCGAAGAGGGTGAAGACGCCCTGGGCCGCCCAGAGGGCCCCGTAGACGAGGCGGGCCACGGCGAGGAAGAGGCCGAAGAAGATCCCCAGGACGGACATGCCGATGCCGCCGTACATGAGCATCTTCATGGGAAAGTCGGAGAAGGACGCCACCAGGTCGAACTGGAGGTTGATGAGTTTCCAGACGGGATAGCTGGAGGCGCCGCCGTGGCGCTCCTCGTGGGCCACCTCGATCTCCGTCACCCGTTTGGCAAAGACCGTGGCCAAAGCGGGGATGAAGGTGGCGTGCTCGTGACAGGCGGTCATGCGCTCCACCACGGGCCGGCGGTAGGCCCGGAGCATGCAGCCCCAGTCGGTCATGTGGACCCCGGTGATGCGGCGGGCCATCATGTTGACGATCCGCGAGGGGATCTTGCGGAAGACCGAGTCTTTTCGAGCCCTGCGGATGGTCCCGACGACGTCGAAGTTCCCCTCCTCCATGGTGTCCAGGAGCCGGGGTATCTCCTCCGGCGGGTTCTGGAGGTCCGCATCCATGGTGACGACGACCTCTCCCCGCAGGAGGGAAAACCCCGCCAGGATCGCCGCGTGCTGGCCGTAGTTGCGCGTGAGCTCCACCACCCGGATTCCCGGCTCCCGGGCAAAGCGCATCAGGATCTCCAGGGACCGGTCCCGGCTCCCGTCGTCGATCAGGACGATCTCGTAGGGCCTTGCCAGTGCTTCCAGGACGGGACGGAGGCGCCCGAGAAGGACCTCCAGGTTCTTCTCCTCGTTGAAGACGGGGATGACGACGGACACCATCGGTTTTGGACTCATGGACACCTCTCCCTTGCCTGTGTACCCTTTCCCCGGTCCCTCACCCGGCGGGACCGCACGGGCTCACCGGGCCCCGCCGTCCCGCCGGATTCGCCGGCTGCGCAACGGAGGCCCGTCCGGACCCGTGCCCTCTCCATCGCACCGGTGCTGCCGAACGGTCCCGGCGACCCCCGGGCCGTCACGAGGCCAGGATCTCCCGGACGGCTTCGCAGACGTAGGCGACGTCACCGTCGGCCATGTCGGGGTAGAGGGGGAGCGACAGGATCCGGTCCGCCGCCCGCTCCGTTTCCGGCAGGCAGCCCGACGCGTCGCCGAAGCGCTCCCGGACGAAGGCCAGCCGGTGCGCAGCGGGGAAGTGGAGGCCATATCCTATGTTGCGCCCGGCAAGACCTTCCATGAACCGCTCCCGCGGCAGGCCCGTCACCTTCACCACGAACAAATGCCACGGGTGCTCGTGGGGATATTCCGGCACGCCCGGCAGGTCAAGGCCGTCGATCCCCGCCAGCCCCTCCCGGTACAGGTCCGCGAGGGCGCGGCGGCGGGCGTTGAGCTCCTCCGCCCGGGAGAGTTGGACCACGCCGAGGGCCGCCTGGAGGTCCGTCAGGTTGTACTTGAAGCCCGGCTCCCGGATGTCGTAGGACGGGTCCCCTCCCTTGCCGTAGCGCTTCCACGCGTCCCGCTCGATGCCGTGGAAGCGCAGGAGCCGGATCTTCCTCTCCAGCGCCTCGTCGTCGAGGGTGACCATCCCCCCCTCGCCGGTGGTGATGTTCTTGATGGGGTGAAAGGAGAAGATGGCCGGGCAGCCGAAGCCGCCGGCGTGGATCCCCCGGCAGACGGTCCCCACGGCGTGGGCGGCGTCCTCGATGACGGCGATGCTCCGTCTCCGGGCAATCTCCAGGAGCGGATCCATGTCCGCCGGCGCGCCGGCGAAGTGGACGGGGATGACCGCCTTCGTCCGGGGGGTGACGGCCTCCTCCACCTGCCGGACCTGCAGGTTCAGGGTGCCGTAGTCCACGTCCACGAAGACCGGTCTGGCCCCGGCCAGGGCGACCTGGTTGACCGTGGAGGCAAAGGTCAGGGAAGGGGTGATCACCTCGTCCCCCGGCCCGATCCCCAGGACCTGGAGAAGCAGGTGCATCCCCGCCGTGGCGGAGGTCAGCGAAACGGCGCACCGGGCCCCCGTCTGCTCCCGGAACCGGGCCTCCAGCTCGACGCACTTGGGGCCCGTGGTGATCCACCCGGACCGGAGGCAGGCGGTCACCTCCGCCACCTCGCGCTCCCCGATGGAGGGCCTGCTGAAGGGCAGGAACTCGCTGCGGATGTTCATTCGGATCTTCTTTCCGGCCGGGGAAGAATCGGATTGCCCTGGAGCACCGCCCCGCCTCCCGGTCCCGGCGGCTCGGCTTCGACACAAACCCTATGCGGAGCGCGCCCTTCCTGTCAATACCCGGGATCCGGCGGCGCCTCCGGGCGGTCCGGCCGGGGCAGGTGAATCATGACGTAGAACCCGTTGTCCCAGAGGATCCGCATGGCCGGCACCTCCTGCCGGATGTGGTCCACATTTTCCCGCCTCGCGGTGACCAGGTAAATCTCATGTCCCTGCCGGTAGAAGCGGAAGAACTCGAAAAACATCAGGAACCGCTTCTGTCGCTCGTCCTCGGGGATCTTCAGAGCCCCGTAGAAGAGTTCTCCCACCTCGTCCACCACGGGCGTCCGCGTTCCCGTGTAGAAGTCGATCCCGTAGAGGTTCAGCCGGTACTGGTAGAGTTGCTGGCCAGCGGGAAGGTATTTCGGCATCGCCTGCACGACCGGCCAGGCGGACTTGTAGGGCGTGAGGAACCGCCCCGCGGGAAAGATCAGGGACAGGAACAGGAGCGCCGAGACCAGGTAGATCCCCAGGAACCATTCCGGCCGCCCCCGGAGGCGCAGGCGGTCCGGCAGAAAGGCCAGCAGGACCACCAGGACCAGCGGCGGGGCGATCCACGGCAGCCATTCCGCCGGCGGCATGCCCCGTTCCGGGAGGAAGGCCGGCACGAGCATCGCCGCCCCCAGGACGGCCGACTGGAGAATCACCGGCGCCCGCACCGTCCATCCCTCCCGGGCCGGCTCCTCCCCGGCGAGGCGAAAGAGATGCCCCAGGAAGACGGCCAAGGGCGGGAACAGCGGGGCGACGTAGGGGACGAGCTTCGAGGAGGAGATGGAGAAAAAGACCAGGATGAAGCCGAACCAGGTCAGGAGAAAGCGCTTTTCGTTCCCGCCGAAGGCCTCGGCCCACTTGCGCCGGAGGCCGCCCGCGGCGGCGGGCAGAAAGCCCAGCCAGGGGATGATGCCGGCCACCAGGATCGGCAGGAAGAACCACAGGGGCTCGTGGCGCTGGTGAAGCTTCGTGGTGTAGCGCAGGAAGTGCTCCTGGATGAAGAAGAAGCGGAAGAAGTCGGGGTTCCGCTCCTGCACGAGGATGAGCCACGGGAGCGCCACCAGGAGGAAGAACGCGATGCCGACGGGGGAGAAGAACTTCCCGATGGCCCGCCACCGCCCCGAGAGCACGAGCCAGAGCCCCAGGGCACCCGCCGGGAAGACGATGCCGATGAGCCCCTTGATCAGGAAGGCCAGGGCCGAGAGGAAGAAGAAGAGGTACAGCCAGATCTTCCGGTACCCCCCGCCGTCGAAGTACCGGAAGCCCGCCCAGAGGGCGGCGCAGACGAAGAAGGCGAGCGGCATGTCGAGGATGTTGATCCGCCCGATGGCGGCGTGGAAGAGGCACGTCGTCAGGACCGCGGCGGCGTAGAGGCCCGTCTTCCGGTCGTGGAAGTACAGGCCCATCCGCCAGGCCAGGAGGATCAGCCCCCAGGCGCACAGCGCCGCGGGCAGGCGGGAGGCGAACTCGTTCTGGCCGAAGAGGTGGAAGGACAGGGCCGTGGCCCAGTACATCAGGGGCGGCTTCTCGAAGTAGACGACCCCCTTGAGGTGGGGGGTGATGTAGTCGCCCGTGGCGATCATCTCCGCGGGGATGCCGCTGTAGCGCCCCTCGTCGGGCTCCATCAGGGGCATGAAGGAGAGCGAGCCGATGTAGAGGATCAGCGGGACGATCCACAGGATGAGGTGTGCCTTCCAGTCCTTCACGGTCTCCTCGGGGCCGAAAAAAGTGGCGAATCATATAAAGACCGCCCCCCCTTGTCAACGAACAAAGGGGGGCGCATGGTCGCGTGGAAAGGGGTCCGGCTTCCGCTCGATCCCCCTTTTCGCGCCCCCTTCCGGACGGGCGAGACGGGAAACCGGCCACCGCGCCGCCCCCACGCAAGGGCTCAAATCCATTGACAACGAAGGTCCTCTCCGCTACACACAGGTCCGGAACAGCCGGGGAGATTGGCGGCCCCGCCCTCGAAGGCCGGCCACCCCGGCCCCACGATTTGCATCCCCGGGGAATCCCGATATTCCCCCACATCCCTACGGAGGTACCATCATGGCATTGCTCGAATGGAAGAAAGACGACACCGTGGCCATCCTCACCATGACCAACGGCGAGAACCGCCACAACCCCGACTTCACCGCGGCGATCCTCCAGGCGTTCGACGAGATCGAGGCGGACCCCGCGATCACCTCCGTGGTCATCGCCTCCAGCGACCCGAAGAACTGGTCCCAGGGCATCGACCTGGCCTGGATCACCGGCGCCTTCAACGAGAAGCGCTTCCAGGACATCAAGGACTTCCTCTACGGCCTCAACAAGATCTTCAAGCGGATCCTCCTGTTCCCCATGCCCGTCATCGCCGCCATCAACGGCCACGCCTTCGGCGACGGCAGCATCATGGCCTGCTGCTGCGACTGGCGGTTCATGAAGTCCGGCCGCGGCTTCTTCTGCTTCCCCGAGGTGGACATCAGCATCCCCTTCCTCCCGGGCATGCAGGCCATCATCACGAAGGCCTTTCCCTACTACAAGGTCCAGGAAGCGGCCTTCAGCGGCAAGCGCTACGGCGCAGCGGAACTGGAAGCCCACCACGTCGTCGTCAAGGCCTGCGAAGACGAGGAGACCCTGCTCCAGGAGGCCGTGGCCTTCGCCCGGACCTTCCAGAAGAAGCGGCCCATCTTCGGCGAGATGAAGAAGCGCTTCCACCGGAACATCATTGCCGTCATCGACAACGAGGATCCACCATACATTGAGTCCCTGAAGATCATGATGTAAGAAAAATGGGAAAAGGTGTCAGATTTATTTTTGCAGTGCACAAATCAATCTGACACCTTTTGGGATGCCACCGGCGGAAGCCCCCGTGACAACCCCCACGCCCCGGCGGAGACAACCCGTCGCGGGGGCGCTGACCTGCAAGCATCAAGGCGAAGCAATCCAGCGGGTGCGGACCCGCGGAGGACATCGGGATGGCCAGGATCATCAACCGGTACATCTTCCGGGAAATCGCCGTCCCCTTCGGCATGACCCTGTTCATCCTGACCTTCGTCCTCCTCATGGGGAAGATCGTCCAGCTGGTGAGCCTGATGGTCAACCGGGGCGTCGGCCT
>JBFYXW010000210.1:0-4947 GCA_041310335.1 Syntrophaceae bacterium
CGCAGAGGCGAACCAGGTTGTTGACGTTCTCCGTGAAGTCCAGCCCCAGGTTCAGGAGCGTCCGGTTGATCCGCTCGAGCCGCTGCTCGGAACGCTTGCGCGCGGTGATGTCCTGGATCGTGCCGACGACAAAGGACCGTTCACCCTCCACGACGGGTGCGAGACCCCGGAGCTCCGTCCAGAGTTTCCGGCCGCCCATCGTCACGACCTGGCATTCCAGCACGAACAGCTGGCCCGTGGCCAGGCAGTCCGCCAGGCTTTTCTCGATGGCGGGAATGTACTCGGGCAGGAAGAACTTCAGCCCCTCCGACAGGAGGGGTTTGTAGTCCGGAGGGGTTTCCACGATGCTGTAAACGCCTTCGGTCCACTGAAGGTAGTCCGTGTGAGGATTGGCTTTCCATCCCCCCAGCCGGGCGATCCGCTCCGCCTCCTTCATGAAGAGTTCGCTGCTCCGGAGCCCTTCCTCTACCTTCCTGCGCTTCGTGATGTCGGAGGCGACGCTGAGGAGGACGTCCTGCCCTCCCCACCGGGCGGCCTTGACAAAAACCTCGAGAGGCAAGCCGGTCCCGTCTTTCCGGTGGTGCTCGACTTCGAATTGCGCCTCCCCGGTCCCCATGACTTCCCGCACCCGCGCCGCGATTAACTTCGCGCTGGCGGGCACGTCAAGGTCGTGGAGGTCGAGGGCGAAGAACTCCTCCCGGGAATAACCGTGGAGGTCGAAGGTCTTCTGGTTGGCGTAGAGGAACTGGCCACGCGGGTCGTGTACGGTGATCGACAGCGGTGCGATATCGATGAGATCGGCCAGAATGCCGGTGCGCTCGTCCGCCTTCTTGCGGTCTGTGATGTCCCGCGTGCTCCCCTGGATTCCGACCGGCTCACCACGATCGTCCAGCAGCCAGCCGGCGGTGATTTCGATGTCCTTGATGCTTCCGTCCCTGCAGTAGTGCTGCAATTCCCTCTGGAAAACCTGCAGGCGCTCGGATGCGGGTTTCTGAAGCTGCTCGGCCAACTCGGCCATGACCGGTTCCACGCTGGATTCCACCACGTACCGGTGGAAGGGGATCTCCAGGACTTCCTCGGGGGTATAGCCGCTCAGTTTCGTAACGGAAGGGCTGGCGTAGGTGAATCGCCCGTCCAGCGTCATGGTCCAGATCACATCGCTCGAATTGTCCGCCAGGAGGCGGTATCGCTCCTCGCTCATCCGCAGGGCCTCCTCGGCCCTATCGCGATCGGCCTAAAGCCTTTCCAGCTCGGCGACCCTCGAGCGCAGTGCATTGAGTTCCTGTAGCAACCGTTCGTGTTCCATGGGTATTGCTCTACCGATCCTCCGTCAGAAAAGCTTGCAGTGCCCCGCTTCCGATTCCGATTCGATGTGCATCGCTTCCAGGTGTCCCGTCTCTCCGTCCCGCCGGGGGATTCCGCGACGACGCCTCTTCCGATCGCAGGTTTTATAGGCTCATGTGGGGTTTTGCTGCCGTGCTTCAGGACATACGATTCCGGCGAATGCCACGCTGCCTTCCGGAACGTCGGCGCATGCTATCGTGCCGTCAGGCGGCATGTCAACCAATTTCCATGTCAACCTGATAATTTCATGATATTTTTTCTGCACCGATCCATTGTTTTGCGGGAGCGTCGCATGGCTCATCCTGATTCGCGGCGGAAGCACTTCCGCCGGTTCCGGTGTGGAGAGAGGTTGCTCGGAAATCCAGCGGGACATCTGGCTGCCCAACGAGCGGATACGCCGGATCATCGCCGAGGCGATACCGGGGACACGGAAAACAATTCTTCCCGGAGGTTGAAATCGGGCTTGATGGAAGTGGACCCCCGTTTGCCCCCTGTGTTATGAATGGATCCATATCCCTGAAATACGGCAACGGTCCAGGGACACGAACAAACATTCATCATGGAGGAAGAAAATGAAAAAGCGTTTCTTGGTCCTGTCGGCAATGCTGATCGCGTTGATCTTTGCCGGGACAGCGGCGGCCCTGGAGTTCTCCGCCGACGTGGTCAACACGGGAAAAGGCGGCAAGGGGATGACCTCGAAGATGTACATGAAGGCGAACAAGATGCGCTTCGAGACCCCGAAGCAGGATACGTACACGATCTCCCGGCAGGACCTGCAGACGACCTGGGTCGTCATGCCGAAGCAGAAGAGCTACATGGAGATGAAGGCCGATCCGTCAAAGGATCCGGCACCCCGGGAAAAGATGAAAGGCGAAATCAGCCGGAAACTCATCGGTCCGGACACCGTCGACGGGCATCCGACGAAAAAGTACGAGATCACCTACAAGGAAGGGCAGAAGCAGATGAAGTCCTACCAGTGGCTCGCCACGGACCTGAACAATTTCCCGATCAAGTCGGCCGCCGTGGACGGCAGCTGGGGCATGGAGTACCGCAACATCAAGATGGGCGGCCAGCCCGACAGCCTCTTCGAAGTGCCCAAGGGCTTCAAGAAGATGGCCATGCCCGGAATGCCGGCCAGGCCTCGCCGCTGAGCGGAGGCGGTGACTCGTGGAGATTTCGTCCCGCTATGTCGGAACCCTTCTGAAGAGTTACGAGACCGACGTGACCTGGCGTCAGACGACGAATTACGCCGCCGCGCTGACGGACGCCAACCCCTTCTACATCGACGATTCGCGGGCCGGGGGCATCGTCGCTCCGCCCATGTTTTCCGTCGCCGTCACCTGGCCCGTGACGGAGCGGATCGCCTCCTTCATCGAATCGGCGGACTTCCCGAAGGAGATCATCAACACCCAGGTCCACTACACGGAGCACCTGGCCATTCACCGCCTCGTCCGCCCCGGCGACCGGCTCACCGTGCAGGGCCGCATCGCGGCCATTCTGCCCCGCAAGGCGGGAACGCTCTTCGTCCTGCGGTACGACGTCTCCGATCAGGCCGGCGGCCCCGTCTTCACGGAGCACATCGGCGGCATGATGCGGGGCGTCCGCTGCACCGACGAGGGCCGGGGCGGGGAAACCCTGCCCGAGTCTCCGTCCCTGGACGCCTCCGGACAGCCGCCCTGGGAAGCCCCCGTCCGTGTGGACCGGACAGCCCCTTTCGTGTACGACGGCTGCACGGACATCTACTTTCCGATCCACACCTCCGTGGCCTTCGCCCGCGCCGTGGGCCTCCCCGACATCATTTACCAGGGGACGGCCACCCTGGCCCTGGCCGTCCGGGAAGTGACGAACCGGGAAGCTGCCGGTGACCCCGGGCGGGTTAAGGCCATCTCCTGCCGATTCACCGACATGGTGATCCCCGGCTCGGAGATCCGCATCCGCCTGATCGGCAGGGCAACGGACGGAACCTGCACCCGCTGCTTTTTCGAGGTCCACAATGCCGAGGGAAAGCAGGCCATCCGCGACGGTTGCGTCATCCTTGAACCGGCCTGACGCATCCTCGCCCCTGTGCTGAATCCGCGGCTCCCCGTCGACGGACCGCCGCGACGACCTAACACCATCACTGTCCAAGGAGGGAACCATGACCTGGCAAAACCTGAACCTGACCTGGCACTACGTGGAGAAATGGGCCGCCGCGAAGCCCGGGGCGGAGGCCCTTGTTTTCGGGGAGGAGCGCCTCACCTGGGTGGACTTCAAGGCGCGGATGGACGGCATCGCCAAGGCATTCCTGGCGGCGGGCGTCCAGCGGGGCGACCGGGTGGCGCTTCTCTCGGCGGCCCGGAACGAGTTCCTCACGACCTACATGGCCGCGGGCAAGGTGGGCGCCATGTGGCTCGGCCTGAACCCGAAGTTCACCCTCGACGAATTGCGCTACCAGGTGGGCGACTCGAAGCCCGTCGTCCTGATGGCCCTGCGGACGTTCCTGGGGAACGACCTGGCCCCGACCATCGAGGCCCTGAAGAGCGAGTTCCCCTTCATCAAGAAGGTCCTCGTCATCGGCGAGCCCGTAGCGGGAACCGAGGGCTTCGCCGCCTTCACCGGCCAGGCCCGGCCGGAACTCGACGCCGCCCTGGCCGAGCGCGCCGCCCTTGTGAAGGAAACCGACGACGCGCTCCTCATGTACACGTCGGGATCGACGGGCAAGCCCAAGGGCGTCGTCCACACCCACCGGAGCATCGTGGAGAACATCAAGGTGGAGGTGCAGAAGTTCCACTTCGAGGAAAACCTGCGGGCCCTCCTCCACTTCCCCATCAACCACGTGGCGGCGGACGTGGAGATCGGCTTCGCCGCCATCCTGGGGGGCGGCTGCTCGGTCTTCATGGATTCCTTTGATCCCGCAGGGTCCCTCAAGACGATCGAGAAGGAGAAGATCACCGTCTTCGGGCAGCTTCCGGTCATGTTCCTCCTCCAGATGAAGCAGCCCGAGTTTTTCCAGACCGACTTCCGGTCCCTGAAGCTCATCGCCTGGGCCGGAGCCGCGGCCCCGAAGATCATGCTCGACGTCCTCTCCGGCGTCTGCGCGCAGACGGGGGCCATGCTGATCACCGGCTACGGGAGCACCGAGGTCTGCGGGTTCGTCACCTACACCGAGAAGGGCGACGACATGGAGACCCTCATGAAGACCGCCGGGAAGATTGCACCGCCCTTCGAGCTCAAGATCGTCGACGGCGAGCGCCGGGAGATCCCCAACGGCCAGGTCGGCGAGATCGCCGTCCGGGGACCCTTCATGTTCAAGGGCTACCTGAACAAGCCCGAAGCGACGGCGGAGGTCCTGGACAGCGAGGGCTGGTACTACACGACCGACCTCGCCTGGAAGGACGACCGGGGCTACATCCACATCACCGGCCGCAAGTCGGAAATGTTCAAGACCGGCGGGGAGAACGTCTATCCCCGGGAGATCGAGGAAATCCTGGAGGTTCAGGGGAAAGTCCTCTTCTCCGCCGTCATCGGCGTCCCCGACGAGATCTACCAGGAGGTGGGCTGGGCCTTCGTCATGCCGATGCCGGGCCAGGAGGTGACGGAAGAGGAACTGCGGGAGCACTGCAA
>JBFYXW010000211.1:0-2631 GCA_041310335.1 Syntrophaceae bacterium
TGACCGTGGAGGATTACGTTATCTATCCGCTGTTCAGCAAATGGGGGGCGATGAACCTGGGCGCCTCGCCGGGAGCGGTGCGGCTGTTCTACAACGAGGCCCTGTCCGGGGTCATCAACTGGTCGCTGGCCGCGCCCCTGTTCAGCATCAACTTCCTGCTTCTCAACGCCCTGCTGCAGCGTAGCATGGCCCCGCTGCGGGAACTCTTCAGCCAGCAGGGGATGGTCAGCCTGGTGGAGCAGGCGGTGCGGGTGCTGCGCTGGGGACTGTGGATGGCCCCCGTCATCTACTCCTTTCTGCGCCTTTCCCCCGACCCCACCTGGTACAACCAGGACGGTGCCTTCCGCACCCTGGCGGCCATCTTCCAGAGCTGGACCCTGGACCCGGCAGCCTACCGCTCCTGGAGCCTCAATGTCTTCCTGAATCTGCTGATCCACGACTGGTTCCGCATCCTGATCTGGGTGGACCACATGGGACTGCGGGTCGCCACCCTGGTCAATCTCTCCTTCGTCGGCGCCGACCTTCTCGACGAAAAGGCGGCCCGCGCCATCGGCCATGCGGCCCGCACCCGCTGCATCCCGGAGGGGATACGGCGTTTCGCCACCTGGGCCCCGCTGCTGATCCCCTTCTATCTGCCCCGCGGGGCCGACTGGGGCTACGTCTGGGGCACCTCGGCGGCCCGCGCCGGGGAATTGGCGCCAACCGTCTGGCCGCCCCTCCATTACGTGGTCGGCGGTTTCCTGCTGGCCATGATGATTCTCGGGTGGATCCTGATCCCGCGCCGCCGCCGAAAGGAAAAACAGGTCTGTTCCAGCCCTCAGTTCGCCTCCCCTGGAGAAGCTCCGCCCGCGGAAAAGAATTTTCTGCTGTCCAACGGCTGCTACACCGTGGAGATCTCCTCCGACGGGCGCGGCTACAGCCGGGTCTTCAGCGCCATCCTCAAAGGCTTCGAGATCGACCTCACGCGCCGTCCCGATGACCCGTTGCAGATGAGAGGGAAATTCTTCTATCTGATCGACGGCGGTCCGGCCCCGGAAGATTCCCGCTCGTGCTGGTCGGCCACCTGCAGTCCGATCCGGCGGGGCAGCGGGGAGTATCGGGTCACCCAGACCGATCCCCTCTCCGTGGAGTTCGTCCAGCGCTGCAACGGCATCCACGCCCAAACCCGCCTCGCCCTCGACTCCGAGGCGCCGGTCGAGCAGTGGCGGCTGCGCCTGGTCAACCTGGAGGAGCGCCCGCGCATCTTGGAACTGGTCAGCTACCAGGAATTCGCCTTGAACAACTCCGATGCCTACCGGCGCCATCCCTTCTACAACCATCTCCATGTGGGCACCCGCTTCGTACCCGCCTTCAACGCCATCCTGGCGTGCAACCGGCTCAACAAAACCGCCCACCGGGATGTCTCCCGACGCCGTATTTCGGGAGAAACCGCCTTTCATGCGGTCCGCGAGGACCCGCACCAGGGAATCACCGTGACCGGCTACGAGGATTCCCGTTCGCGCTTTATCGGCCACCAGACCCTGGCTGCGCCTCTGGCCCTGGACGGCAGCATGCGCCAGCCGAACGAGGATGTCCTTCACTACCCCTTCGACCCGGTCGCCAGCCTCCGCCTGCGGGTGGAACTGGCGCCGCTCGGCGCGGCGGAGGTGCTGTTCGTGGACGGCTACGCCCGGAACGAAGCCGAGGCCCTGGGGATTCTCCAAAAATTTCTCGGCCCGTCCACTCAAAAGGCGAAGGCCGCCCCGCCGCTCGCTTCTGAAAAAAAGCAGGCGCCGGCCCCCATGTTCCGCTTTTCCCCCGATGGACGGGAACTGTCAACCGCTTGGGACACCCCGCGCCCCTGGCACCATATGATGGCCAATCCGCTCGGCTACGGTGTTCTCCTCAGCAATCACGGCGCCTGCTATTCGTTCATGATGAACTCCCAGCAGAACGGCCTGACCCCCTTCGACACCGATTCGGTCCCCTCCCAGCTGCCGGGACAGATCCTCTACCTTTATAATCCCGCCAGCGGCGAGACCGACACCCCCTTCTTCCTCCCCTTCCGGAAGAAGGACCGCGACCATGAGGTCCTGTGGGGGACCGGTTACGCCGTCTATCGGAGCCGCAGCGCTACGGCGGCGTTGGAGCTGACCCAATTCGTGCTCCCCGATCAGCCCGCCGAACTGCGCCTGCTCAAAATCCGCAATCTCACGGACGCCCCGCTGAGCTACCGGGTGGTTCCCTATTTTCAGATGATGCTCGGCGAAACGCCGGTGGATACCCTCGGAAAGATCGAAACCGATCACGACACCGAACTGCAGGCGCTGTTCTTCTCCAATCCCCACAACGATTTTTGGAAGGGGTGGGCCTTCGCGGCGACCAGTTTTCCGATAGAGGCCGTGGAGACGGTGCGCCGCCGATTCCTCGGCGGGCTGGAACGGGACCTCACCCGTCCGTTCATGGTGACCGAAGGGCTTTCCGACCCGTCTCAGCCGGACGACGGCTTCCGCTGTGCCGCCCTGGCCGGAACCGTCACCGTCCCCCCCGGAGGCGAAACCGAGATCGGCATGATTTTCGGCCAGAGCGCGAAGCGGGAAGAAGCCAAAGACCTGATCCGCACATACAAAGACCTGAGCCGGGTGCGTGCGG
>JBFYXW010000215.1:0-4424 GCA_041310335.1 Syntrophaceae bacterium
GGGACCACGATCCGGAACTGCTCCCGGAATCCCGACGTGGCCTGCCGCTACGGGGGGGGGGAATTCGTGGTTCTCCTGCCGGAAACGACCGCCGCCCAGGCCGCCGCCATCGCGGAACGCATGCGGGTGGAGTTCCGGGTCCACCCCTTCCATCCCCGGACGGCAACGGCGGTGAGCAAGACGATCAGCATCGGCATCTCCCAGTGCGATCGCAACGAGGATGCCCGGGCCTTTCTCGCCCGGGCCGACGCTTACATGTACGAGGCCAAGCGGCGCGGCAAGGACCGGGTCTACCCGCTCTGCGAGAAACCGTCCTCGCCGTCCGACCCGGCAACGGGGGGCGTCAACGGCCCACACGCTCAAGAGGGAGGAAGGACCATGATCCAGCATCGACCGGAAGCGGTATCCCTTTTGGAGGAACATGTTCAGGACGCCCGGATGCTCGCCCACAGTTACGCCTCCGAGGCGGTGATGCGGGCCCTGGCCCGGCGCCTGGGGAAAGATGAAGAGCTGTGGGGGATGGCCGGCCTGCTCCACGATATAGACATCGAACGGGTGCAGGGCGACCTGACCCGCCACGGCCTCGAGGCGGTGCGGATCCTCCGCGAGCGGGGATACGACCCGGAAATGATCGACGCCATCCTCCGGCACAACGAAACGGCCTCGAAGCTCCCCCGGGAAACGGTATTCCACCACGCCTTGGCGGCGGGCGAAACGATCACGGGCCTGATCACGGCGACGGCCATGGTCCAGCCGGACCGGAAGGTGGCCAGCGTCAAGGTGAAATCGGTGGTGAAACGGATGAAGGAGAAGGCCTTCGCGGCTTCGGTGCGGCGGGAGAACATCCTGGAGTGCGAGGAGATCGGGATCCCCCTGGCCGAATTCGTCGAACTCTCCCTGGCCGCGATGTGCGGGGTCCAAGAGAAAATCGGGCTCTGAGCGGGAAATGAAACATCACAAAAAAAGGGGGAACAGACTGCAATCTGTCCCCCCTTTCGCATTTTTTATCTCTACGGTTCCCGTTCCTGGGGTTCCCCCTCGATGATCGGCGGGGCCTCGCCGGCCCGGATTTCCCGGCGCAGTTCCCGGATCTGCTTGTTGAGCTTCGTGATGGTCCGGTTGAGCTGGAACCGCTCGATGATCCCGAGGAACCCCGTGAAGATGACCCCCGCCAGGAAAGACAGGAAGATGAGCATGTAGGCGGCCACCGCAATTTTCGGCACCAGGTCGTAGTACTGGATGATCACGTCCGTCTGGTTCTGCAGGGAAAAGGTGATCACGAAGAGCATGATCAGCACGATGAGGACGGTATAGACTACCTTCATCTCATGCCTCCAGGGGCGTTTTGTCGAACAGGGGCTTCAGTTCGTCCCGGGTTCCGTGCAGGCTGTCCGGGATGACCCGGATTTCCCCGATCACGGTCATCGAATTCGTATCCCCGGACCAGCGGGGAACCACGTGAATGTGCAGGTGGCCTTCCACCCCAGCGCCAGCTGCCCGCCCCAGGTTGATCCCAATGTTGAACCCCTCCGGGCGGAGGGCTTCCCGGAGGATCCTCACCGACCGGTCCAGGAGGTCGAACAGTTCCCTCCTCTCCTCCCCGGTCAGGTCCTCGAGGTTCGCGACGTGGCGGCTCGGCATCACCATCAGGTGGCCGTTGTTGTACGGGTAGCGGTTCAGCATCACCAGGCAGGACGCTCCCTCCCAGAGCAGGAGGTCGTCCTCGCGGGCCTCGTCCCTGCAGAAGACGCACCCTGTCTTTTTTTCTCCCTTGATGTAGGCCATTCTCCAGGGGGCAAACCGGACGTCCATCCCTTTCCTTCTCCCGGCCTTCCGGGATTCGCCAGACCGGCGTTGGATTATAGCGACACCCGGCAAAAAGACAAGGACATTTTTCCTCAGGGGCGGGATATCCTGCGGATTTCCTCGTAGAGCGGCTTCAGGCGGCCGTACATCCGGCGATAGACGCGCCTGTACAACTCTTCGTAGATTTGATGCGTCGCCGGATCGGGTTCGAAGACCCGACCCACCCGGGTCATCTCCCGGACCGCCGTCGGAAAATCCGGGTGCAGGCCCGCGCCGACGGCGGCGTCGATGGCCGCGCCGAGTCCCGACGTCTCGTAGATGTGGGGACGGGCGGTGGGCAGGCCGAAGATGTCCGCCGTCAACTGCAGGGCCCCGTCGCTTTGAGAACCGCCGCCGGCCACCCGCAGGGAGGTGACGGGAATGCCGCTCCGCTTCTCCGTCCGTTCCTTTCCCTCCCGCAGAGCGTAGGCGACGCCCTCCAGGATGGCCCGATAGACGTGGGCCCGGTTGTGGACGTCGCCGAAGCCGATGATGGCCCCCCGCGCTTCCGGCCCGGGAACCTTGATTCCCGGAGACCAGTAGGGCTGGAGGACCAGTCCCTGGGCGCCGGGGGGGGACTCCCGGAGCAGCCCGTCGAAGAGCAGTTCGGGCTCCACGCCCTGTTCCCGGGCCATCCGGAGTTCCCGGTCGGCGAACTCCCGCTTGAACCAGCTCACCATCCAGTACCCCCGGTAAACCATGATCTCCAGGCTGTAGGCCCCCGGAACGGCCGACGGGTAGGGGGGGATCAGGGGGATGGCCTCTATGTACTTCCGGTGGGTCGTGTTGATCGTCGCCGTGGTTCCGTAACTCAGGCAGGCCACGTCCGGCGTGAGGCAGCCCGCACCGATGACCTCGCAGGCCTTGTCCGCCGCCGCGGCAATCAGGGGCAGGCCCGCCGGAAGGCCCGTCGCCTCCGCGGCCTCCCGGGTGATCTCGCCGAGGGTTTCCGTGGCGGGGACCAGGTCCACCAGCACGGCCGGATCGAGGGGCAGTACCTGCCACTTCCAGTCCCACCAGGAGGCCCAGCGGAGCCGCTTGTAGTCGAAGGGCACGTAGCCCACCTGGCTGCTGACGGAGTCGACGAAGCGCCCCGTCAGCCGGTAGGTCAGGTAACCCGACAGGAACAGGTATTTGTGCGTGCTCTTCCAGACATCCGGATCGTGGGTGCGGATCCAGTTGGCTTCCGCCTCCGCCTGGAGATAGGCGGCGGTCCCGCTCATGCCGGCGACGCGGAAGGCCAGGCCCCACAAGCCGCCGATGGGCCGGAGCCCCTCGGTGCGGCGCTGGTCCAGCCAGACGATCGCGGGCCTAAGCGGCCGCCCGTTCCGGTCCACGTTGATCACCGTGCCGCGCTGGGTGGTGAGGGCAACGGCCCGGATGGCCTCCTTCGGAACGGCCTTCTGCCTCCACAGCTCGTGACAGGCCCGGCACAGGTTCTCCCAGTAGTATTCGGGATCCTGCTCCGCCCACCCCGGCTTTGCGGAATAGTACGGCTCCAGGAGGACCCGGGACTTGGCCAGGAGGTTCCCCCGGGGATCGAACAGCAGGGCCCGGACGCTCTGGGTCCCGTTGTCGATGGCGAGAAGATAGGGTCCTTCGCTCATTCGCTTTTCCGGCTGGGCCTCGCGTCAGGCGAGGCCCAGCTTTTCCATGCGGTACCGCAGCGAATCGAAGCTCACGTGGAGCAGTTCGGCGGCCCGGGTTTTGGAACCCTCGGTCTTCAGGAGCGCCTTCCGGATGATCCGGCGCTCGATTTCCGCCAGCTCTTCGTTCAGGAGGATCCCCTCCGCGGGGATGTCGATGTCGATCACCGGCTCCGCCTTGCCCGACAGGCTTCCCGACAGGACCAGGTTTTCCGGGAGGATGATGTTCGAGGTCTCCAGGGCGATGCTGCGTTCGATGATGTTTTCCAGTTCCCGGACGTTCCCCGGAAAGGGATAGTCCATGAGCAGCTCCATCGCATAGGTCGAAATCCGCTGGACCTCCTTTCCGAAGGCCCGGGAATATTTCTCGATGAAATGCCGGGTCAGGGCCGGGATGTCCTCCCTCCTCTCCCGCAGCGGGGGCAGCTGAATGGGAATCACGTTCAGCCGGTAGAAGAGGTCCTCCCGGAAGGACCCGTCGCCCACTTTTTTCGCCAGTTCCTGGTTCGTCGCCGAGATGATGCGGACGTCCACCCGGATTTCCTCGGCACCCCCGATCCGGCGGAAGGTTTTTTCCTGGACGACCCGGAGCAGCTTGACCTGGAGAAAGGGCGACAGTTCGGCGATTTCGTCCAGGAAGACCGTCCCCCCCCGGGCGATCTCGAAGAGCCCCGCCTTGTCCGCCAGGGCCCCCGTGAAGGTGCCTTTCATGTGGCCGAAGAGCTCCGATTCCAGAAGGTTCTCTGGGATGCCCCCGCAGTTGATCACCACGAAGGGCAGTTTCTGACGGGGACTGTGCTCGTGGATGGCCTTCGCCACCAGTTCCTTTCCCGTCCCGCTCTCCCCGAGGATCAGGACGTTGGCTGTGGTCCCGGCAACTTTCTTGATGGTTCCGTAGACCTTGAGCATTTCCCTGCTTTTGCCGATCATCGC
>JBFYXW010000218.1:0-2526 GCA_041310335.1 Syntrophaceae bacterium
ATGATAAACCCGATGATGATGATCACAGTGGTCGTCATGAAAAGCCTCCTTTCTGAACCCGGTTGCGAATCATCGATTCCAAAGCTCTCCGCCATTCCGGCTCCCGGTGAATCAAGGCCGACATAGCGCAGGCAATCATAAGTGAGGGAAAGGTACTCCGACCGGCTGCCGCCGTCAACCGATTTTTTCCATGTTCATAGCGGCTCCGGGGGATTTCAGGCGCCGTCTTGACGGGCCGTTCCGCCCTCCGGTCCGGTTGCGCAAGCCCCGTTCCCCTGCTTGCCCCTTCCCTTGTCCGGCCTTGCGCGTCCTTTCCCGTTTTTCGAAAAAAATGTTGACATCCGGGATGTTGGGAGTAGTCTACCACTGAGGGCGCGCTCGGTCGCCCTCCGTTATTCACCCCCCCGGCATCGCCATCGAGGTGCACCATGAATCAGGAACAGTCCATGGAATCGTCGTTTGAGGGCCTGAAGATCGGCGGCAAGATCCGGGAGGTGCGGGAAAAGAGATCCCTCACCCTCCAGGACCTGGCGGCCCGGACGGGCATGACCCGGGAGAGCCTGGAGCAGATCGAGGCCGGCGAACTCGTCCCGCCCGTGGCGACCCTGCTGAAGCTGGCCCGGGCGCTCGGCGTGGGGATGGCCCGCTTCTTCGAGGACGAGCAGCCCGCGGCGAGGGTGTCCATCACGCGCCTGGCGGACCGGCGGAAAGTCGCCCGCCGCCCCCACCATCACGAGGGGGAGGTGGATTACATCTACGAGGCCCTGGAGACCCGGAAGCCGGAGAAGCACATGGAGCCGCTCTTCGTCGAGTTCCGGCCGCTGGAGACGGGGGACATGGTCTTCACGTGCCACGACGGCGAGGAGTTCGTCTACGTCCTCGAGGGTCGACTCGAGTTCCGGACCGACGACCGGGTGGACGTGCTGTCCCCCGGGGAGGCCCTCTATTTTGACTCCGACCAGAACCACAGTTTCCGGGGCCTCGACGGGCAGCCCGCCCGGGCGATTGTCGTCGTCTGGAGCCCCTGAGGACGGGAGACGGGACATGCTGGAGATCCGGTTCCACGGCCGCGGCGGACAGGGGACGGTGGTGCTGACGATCCTCTTGGCCAAGGCCTTCTTCCAGGCGGGATGGCAGGTCCAGAGCTTTCCCTTCTTCGGGGTGGAGAGGCGCGGGGCGCCGGTGGAGGCGTACCTCCGGCTGGACCGGCAGAAGATCCTGTCCCGGACGAACGTCACCGAGCCGGACCACGTGGTGGTGCAGGACCAGACCCTTCTGGCGAGCATCGACGTGACCCGGGGGCTCAAGCCCGGCGGCTGGATTCTCCTGAACCGCGCCACCGATCCCGAAGACCTGTCCATCTACGCGGGGCAGCGGCTCGCCTGCGTGGACGCCAGCCGGATCGCCTTGCAGCACCGCCTCGGGAGCCGCACCGCGCCCATCGTCAACACGGCCATGATGGGGGCATTCGCCCGCATGTTCGGGGAGCCGCCCATGGATGCCATCGTGGCCGCCATCCGCGAGGAGGTTCCGGCGGAGCCGGAGCGCAACATCGCCGCCGCCGAGGAGGCCTGGCGGGAAGTCCGGATCAAGGGCCCGATCCCCGCGTCCTGAATCGACGGGAGGGGAACGCATGAACCGAGACCAGAGCAGGGCCGAGGCGCTGTTCCTGCCCCGTTCCTACACCACCACGGAGAGCAACAAGACCGGCTCGTGGCGCTACCTCCGCCCGCGGTTCGAGGAGAAGACGGCCCCCTGCAGTGCCGCCTGCCCCGCCGGCGAGGACATCCCCCGCATCGAGATGCTGACCACCCAGGGCGCCTTCCGCGAGGCCTGGGAGACGATCCTGATGGAGAACCCCTTCCCGGGGGTCTGCGGCCGGGTCTGCTTCCACCCCTGCGAGGGGGCGTGCAACCGCCGCGGGTTCGATTCGTCCGTGGCGGTCCACACGGTGGAGCGCTTCCTGGCCGACCTGGCCCTCCGCAACGCCTTCCGGCTCGACCTGGAGCGGCTCCCGGCCCGGAAAGAGCGGGTGGCCGTTGTCGGCGCCGGCCCCGCGGGCCTGGCGGCGTCCTACTTCCTGGCCCGCTTGGGCTACCGCGTGACCGTCCTGGAAGCCCTGTCCGAACCGGGAGGCATCCTCCGCTGGGGCATTCCCGCCTACCGGCTGCCGGTCTCGGCGCTCCAGCCCGAGATCGCCCGCCTCGAGGGGCTCGGCGTCACGATCCGGACGGGCTCCCCGATCGACCGGTCCGGGTTGGAAGGCCTGGCGCGGGAGCATGACGCGGTGTTTCTCGGCTGCGGGTTTGGGATAAACCGGCGGCTCGGGATTCCCGGGGAAGAGGAGGCCGGCGTTGAGGACGGACTGGCCTTTCTCGCCCGGGTCCGCGGCGGCGCATCCCCAGGCCTCCCGGGCCTCTCGATCGTCGTGGGCGGCGGCAACACCGCCGTCGACGTGGCCCGCACCGCCGTCCGCCTGGGCGGCCGCGCGGTCATTGCCTACCGGCGCCGCCGGGCCGACATGCC
>JBFYXW010000220.1:0-6485 GCA_041310335.1 Syntrophaceae bacterium
ACGAGATCCTTCACATCGCCCTCGTCGACTACATCCCCTTCATCATCCTTCTCTGGGGGCTCTTCACCATCGCCGGCGGCATCGTCATCCGGGGGTCCCTCCGGGGGACGCCCCTGGTGAATGCGATTCTCCTCCTCATCGGGACGTTCCTGGCCTCCTGGGTGGGAACCACCGGTGCCGCCATGATCATGATCCGGCCGGTCCTCCGGGCGAACCGCGACCGGGTGCACAAGGCCCACGTGGTGTGCTTCTTCATCTTCCTGGTGGCCAACATCGGCGGCTCCCTGACCCCCCTGGGAGACCCGCCGCTCTTCCTCGGATTTCTCCACAACGTGCCCTTTTTCTGGGTCACAACGGCCATTCTGCCGGAAATGCTGGCCGCATCGCTCCTGCTGCTGGCCCTGTTCATCGCCCTCGATATCTACTATTTCCGGAGAGACAAGGCCTTCCGGGAAGCCGCCGTGGCAGCGCGCAATCCCGTCGGGATCGCCGGAACCTACAACTTCCTCCTCCTGGCCGGCGTCGTGACGGCGATCCTCGTCAGCGGCTACTGGAAGTCGGGGCACCTCACCGTCTTCGAGATCGAGGTTCACTATCAGAATCTCCTCCGGGACAGCGCCATCGTTCTTCTCGGCCTGGTTTCCCTGTGGATCACGCCGGCGGACCTCCGGAAGGCGAACGAGTTTTCCTGGGGACCGATCCTGGAGGTGGCCAAGCTCTTCGCCGGGATCTTCATCACCATCATCCCCGCCCTGGCCATTCTCCGGGCGGGCCTCGAAGGGGCCATGGCGCCGCTGGTGGCGGCCGTCCAGACGCCGGCCCACTACTTCTGGGTGGCCGGTGGACTCTCCTCCTTCCTGGACAACGCTCCCACCTACCTCACCTTCTTCAACATGGCCCTGGGCAAGGTGGGCCTGATCGAAGCCCAGGTTCCGGGGGCCCTGGCGGCGGGAACCGCCACGGCGAACCCGGCCTTCATCAGCTACCTGAAGGCCATCTCCGCGGGGGCCGTCTTCATGGGGGCCAACACCTACATCGGCAACGCCCCGAACTTCATGGTCAAGTCCATCGCCGAGGAGGCCGGTGTCGACATGCCCAGCTTCTTCGGCTACATGTTCCGGTTTTCCGTTCCGTTCCTGATTCCCGTCTTCATCCTCGTGACCTTCCTCTTTTTTTAGGAGACTGCCATGCATCCGTCCTACTTTGAAGTGACCGTGGAGGGCAGCCACGACCTCCTGAAGGGCTTCGTCATCGGGTTCCTCGAGGGCCGGGGGATCACCGGCGAGACCTTCTTCGGCGACGACTACGAGCTGGACGAGGAAAATCCCCTGGAGGTCCTCTTCCGCATGATGGGGCACCGGGAGGAGAACACGACGGTCATCGTCGAGGCGGACCTCCGGCTGCAGCTCCGGGAGGCCCTCCAGAAGCGGAAGGACTCCCTCCCCCTGAAAGTGGTGTCTGTCCGGGAGGTCACCGGCGCCACCTTCGGCTTCTCCTTGAAGACCTACTCGCGGGAGGTCGGCCAGTCCCTGCGGGATCTCTTCAGCAATCCCCCGGAGGGGGTCGCCGTCGAGCCCCCCTTCTTCCCCGACGAGACGGTCATCCCCGAGGGCAAGGGCGTGGAGGCCTACGCCCCGCTCCACGAGTACGAGATGAAGTGGAAGGGGCAGGTGTCGGGCCCCGTCCGGGAAGTCTTCTCCCTCTACCACCGGGTGACGCGCTTCGAGGTGGTCAAGACGGGAGACCTGCGCCTGAACTACGGCCAGCGGATCCTGTGATCCTCCTCGTCCACCCCCCCGTTTCCAAGCCCTGCGAGCCGCCCCCCGGGATCGCCCGGCTGGCGGGGGCGCTCCGCGGGCAGGGGGTTCCCCACCTCCTCCTGGATGCGAACCGGGAGGGCCTGCAGCACCTCCTGGAGCGACCCGCCGGAGCAGGGTCCGCCGACACCTGGACCCGGCGGGCCCGGGCCGGGCTGGAAAAGAACCTCCGCCTGCTGGTGACCCCGGAAGGGTACCGCAACGCCGACCGTTACCGCCGCGCCGTCTCGGACGTGAACCGGGTCCTCCTGCAGTCCTGCCCGGACGGGCCGGCCCGGGTGACCCTGGCCGACTACGGTGAGGCGGGGCGCTCCCCTCTCAAGAGCACGGACCTGCTGGCCGCAGCGGAGGGGCACGAGGGCAACGCCTTCTTCCCCTGGTTCCGGGACCGCCTTCCTCCGCTCCTGGAGCAGGAGAACGTCTCCACCGTCGGTCTCTCCCTGAATTACCTGAGCCAGGCCCTGACGACCTTCGCCATGATCGGGTTTCTCCGGCGACTCGCCCCGGGGCTCCGCATTCTGCTGGGCGGGGGGCTGGCCACGTCCTGGTCCCGGCTCCCCGGCTTCGGGCACCCCTTCCGGGGGCTGGTGGACGAAATCATCGACGGGCCCGGCGAAGCGCGCCTCCTGGAAGCCCTCGGGAAGAGCCCCTGCCGCATCCCCCCGGCACCGGACTACGGCCAACTCCTTTCCCCGGACGCATCACCCGCCGGGCTTCCCTACCTGGCTCCCGGAACGATCCTTCCCTACAGCGCCTCCTCCGGTTGCTCCTACGGGAAGTGCGCCTTCTGCCCCGAGCGGGCCGAGGGGAGCCCCTACCGGCCGGTGCCGCCGGACCGGGCCGTGGAAGACCTGCGGGCCCTGGTCGACCGGCACCGGCCGGCCTTGGTCCACCTCCTGGACAACGCCCTCTCCCCCTCCCTCATGAAGGCCCTCGCGACGTTCCCGCCGGGGGCCCCCTGGTACGGCTTCGCCCGGCTGACCCGCCACCTGGCGGACCCGGACTTCTGCCGGGCCTTGAAGGCCTCGGGTTGCGTCCTCCTCCAGGTGGGGGTCGAGTCGGGGAGCCAGCGGGTCCTCGACGCCCTCGACAAGGGGATCCGCCTGGAGACGGCGTCCCGGGCCCTCGGGAACCTGCGGGAGGCGGGGATCGCCTCGTACGTCTACCTCCTCTTCGGGACCCCCGAGGAGGGGGAGGCGGAGGCCCGGGAGACGCTGGATTTCACGGTCCGCCACGGCGAGGCCATCGGCTTTCTGAACCTGGCCGTCTTCAACCTCCCCGCCCGGGGCGCCCTGGCGGGGGATCTTGAGGCACGCCCCTTCTCCGAGGGGGACCTCTCCCTGTACCGCGATTTCCGCCACCCCCGTGGCTGGGACCGGGCTCGCGTCCGCCGTTTCCTCCAGGCGGAATTCCGGCGGCACCCCGCGGTAGCCTCCATCCTGCGGCGGGATCCCCCGCTCTTCACCTCGAACCACGCGCCCCTCTTCACGGGCAGCCTGTTTCCGGAAAAACGCCGCTGAACCGGACCGGGTCCGGCAGGGCGGCCCGCCGCGGGGACCCGGCAAGGGACCGGGAATCCGTGATCCGCGGAGGCGCGGGCACTTGGCGGGGGCTGTTTTTCATTGACAGCCGGCGGCGCGACTCCGTAGAGTACCCGCAAAATCGCACCTTCCACATCCCGAGGCAGGCAGCCATGAAGGCAAAGGAAAAGGACTATTTCGAGGCCCTCTACGAGGTGACCCGGCTGATCAACGCGTCCCTCGATCCGGGCCGCGTCCTGGAGGAGATCGTCCGCTCCGTGGTTGGCGCCATGGGCCTGAAGGCCGCCAGCCTCCGCCTCCTGGATGCCCGGAAGAAGAGACTCGTCCTGGAGGCCGCCTGCGGCCTCTCCGGGGACTACCTGCAAAAGGGCCCCATCCTGGTGGAGGCCAGCGGGCTCGACCGGAAGGCCCTCCGGGGAAAGGCCTGCACGGTCCGGGATGCCCGGACGGACCCGGACTTCCAGTACGGGCCGGAAGCCCGGGAGGAGGGAATCGCCTCCGTCCTGGTGGTTCCCCTCGTCCGGGACAAGAAGGTCCTGGGGGTCCTCCGGGCCTACACGGAGGAGGTCCGGGACTTCTCGAAGCGGGAAATCCGCTTCCTGGAGGCCGTAGGGCACCTGAGCGCCATCGCCCTGGACAATGCCCGCCTGCACCAGGCGCTGGAAACGCGCTGCGAACTGATGGCGGCCCACAAGCACCGCATCGACGACAACTAGGAACGAGACCATGATCCGCGTGGGTATCAACGGGTTCGGCCGGATCGGCCGCCAGGTCTTCCGGGCCATCTTGGAGCGCTGCCCCGAAACGGTGCGCGTCGTCGCCGTCAACGACCTCTTCGACGTCGCCACGAACGCCCACCTCCTGTCCTTCGACACGAACTACGGCCGCTTCCCCGGAACGGTGCGGGTCCGGAAGGACGGATTCTCGGTGAACGGGCGACCCGTGCAGAATTTCGCCCTCCGCGACCCCGCCGGGATCCCCTGGGACGACGCGGGCGTCCAGGTGGTGATCGAAAGCACGGGCCTCTTCACGGAAGGCCCCAGGGCGGCGGCCCACCTGGAGGCGGGGGCGAAAAAGGTCGTCATCACCGCCCCCGCAAAGGGGGAGGACCTGACGGTCGTCATGGGCGTCAACCACGGCCGCTACCGTCCGGAGAAGCACCACGTTCTCTCCAACGCCTCCTGCACGACCAACTGCCTGGCGCCGCCGGTTATGGTCCTCCACCGCCGCTTCGGGATCGAGCGGGGCATGATGACGACGATCCACTCCTACACGAACGACCAGCGGATCCTGGACCTGCCCCACCGCGACCTCCGCCGGGCCCGGGCGGCGGGGCAGAACATCATTCCCACCTCCACCGGGGCGGCCCGGGCGCTCTCCCTGGTCCTGCCGGACCTGGAGGGGCGTTTCGACGGCTACGCCCTGCGGGTCCCCACGCCGACGGTCTCCATCGTGGACTTCACGGCGGAGCTCCGCCGGGAGACCACGACGGAGGAGCTCCGGCGGGTCCTTCGGGAGGCGGCGCGCAAACGTCTCAAGGGCATTCTCGGCTTCGCCGAGATGCCGCTGGTCTCCAGCGACTTCAAGGGGGACAGCCGGTCCTCCGTGGTGGACCTGGAATTCACGCAGGTCCTGCGGAAGAACTGGGCGAAGGTCGTGGCCTGGTACGACAACGAGTGGGGCTACTCCTGCCGGGTGGCCGACCTGGTGGATTACATCGGGAAGCGGGGGCTCTGATTCATGACCGTCCGGATCCTGGTGCTCGACGACGACGCCGTGGCCTGCGAGTTTCTCCAGGAGGCCCTCTCCCGGGAGGGTTACGAGATCGAGGCCCGGACCTCCGCCCGCAAGGCCCTGGAGGAGAACCTGTCCCGGTACGACCTCCTCCTGTCGGACATCCGGATGCCCGAGATGGACGGCCTCCAGTTCCTCCGGGCCGTCCAGGAGTCCTGGCCCCAGCTTCCGGTCATCATGATGACCGCCTTCGGCTCCCTGGAGACGACCATGGAGGCCCTGCGTCTGGGCGCCTGGGACTACATCTCGAAACCCTTCTCCCCCGACGCCATCCGGTCCATGGTCCGGAAGGTCCTGGAGGTCAAGAGCCTGCACCAGCTGCGGATGCAGGGGGAGCCCAAGGTGGCCGCCGAATCCCATTTCATCGGCTCCTCCGCCACGATGGTGGATTTTTACAAGCAACTCGCCCGGGTCGCCGACGCCTCGGCCAGCATCCTCATCGAGGGGGAGAGCGGCACCGGCAAGGAACTGACGGCCCGCTCCCTCCACCAGTTCAGCGCCCGCCGGGACCGGCCCTTCATCCCCGTGCACTGCGGCGCCATTCCGGACACGCTCCTCGAATCGGAACTCTTCGGCTACGAGCGGGGGGCCTTCACGGGGGCGGACCACACCCACCAGGGACTCCTGGAGGCCGCGAAGGACGGGACGATCTTCCTGGACGAAATCACCGAGATGTCGCCCTCCCTGCAGGGCAAACTGCTGCGGTTCATGCAGAACGGGGAGGTGAGGCGCCTGGGCGGACACGACGTCCGGAACGTTTCCGTTCGGGTCGTCGCGGCGGGGAACCGGGACATCGATGAGGAGGTCAAGGGCGGGCGCTTCCGGGCGGACCTCCTGTACCGGTTCGTGGTCCGCCTGCACATCCCGCCGCTTCGGAACCACAAGGAGGACATCCCCCAGTTGGTGAAGTCCCTCCTGAAGAAGATCGGCCACCCGACGGTCCGGGTCTCCGACGAGGCCATGGAGCGGTTCATGGCCTACGA
Organism: Syntrophaceae bacterium; assembly: GCA_041310335.1. Classification (GTDB taxonomy): domain Bacteria; phylum Desulfobacterota; class Syntrophia; order Syntrophales; family PHBD01; genus PHBD01. Next base: position 6,136 of record JBFYXW010000220.1, read on the forward strand.
CTGGCCGGGGAACGTCCGGGAGCTGGAAAACGTGCTCCAGCAGACGCTCCTGCTGTCGCCCTTCGCGGTCGTCCTGCCGGAAAGCCTGCCGGTCCGGTTCCGCCGGGAGCGGGTGGAGCCGCTGGCCCATCCGTCCCTGACGCCCCTGGAGACGGCGGAGAGGGACCAGATCCTCCAGACGCTCAAAACGACATCCTGGAACCAGAGCCGTACGGCTGTGCTCCTGGGAATCGACCGCAAGACCCTCCGGAGCAAGATCCTTCGCTACGGCCTTCTCCGGGAAGAAGCCCCCTGAGGGAATCCTTCAGGCGGCGGATTTCTCGACGACGGGAAAGTGAAGCACGACCTCG
>JBFYXW010000221.1:0-3182 GCA_041310335.1 Syntrophaceae bacterium
CGGGCCGCCACGTCTGCGAAGCCTTCCGCCGGGCCGACATCTACGCCGTGGGGCTCGACCTGAACGAGAATGACCTCCGCAAGGCCGGGGCCACGCTGTGGCTCATGATGCAGGGCGGCGAGGCCGGCGGCGACGCCGTGGTCCTCAAGTCCGACGTGACGCGGCTGCCCTTTCCGGACGGGGCCTTCGACATCGTCATCTGCTCGGAGGTGCTGGAGCACATCCCCGACAACCGGCGCGCCGTGGCGGAATTGATGCGGGTCCTCAAGGCCGGAGGCGACCTGGTGGTGAGCGTCCCCCGCTGGCTCCCGGAGCGGATCTGCTGGACCCTCTCGGAGGCCTACCACAACGAGCCGGGGGGGCACATCCGCATCTACCGGAAGCGGGAGATTTTGGCGCTCCTCGAGGAGGCGGGTGCCTCCTGCCGGGGGATCGACTACCGGCACGGCCTGCACGCCCCCTACTGGTGGCTCAAGTGCCTCGTGGGCCACAAGCGGGAGGACTCGCGGCCTGTGAACCTGTACAAGCGGTTCCTGGAGTGGGACATCCTGGAAAAGCCGAGGTTCACCACGATCCTCGACCGGATGCTGAACCCGCTGATTGCGAAAAGCATCGTATTCTACCTGACGAAGGGCAACTGACATGAAGGGAATCTCGACACGGTCGGTCCTTGGGCCGGCACCCAGTGTGGATTTGGATGGCACCGCGGCCTTCATCGCCGGAGTCCAGAAAGAGAGCGGGGAAATTCCCTGGTCTGCCGGGGGCAAGACGGACCCGTGGGATCACGTCGAGAGCGCTATGGGGCTGGTTGTCGCCGGTTATTACGAGGAGGCGAGGCATGCCTACCGGTGGCTCATGGACACGCAGCTTCCGGACGGGAGCTGGTGGTCCGCCGTTCGGGACGGCGTCGTGGAGGACACGACAAAGGATTCCAACTTCTCCTCCTACATTGCCGTGGGCGTCTTCCACTACGTCCTGGTCACCGGCGACCTCGAATTCGCCGCCTCCCTGTGGCCCACCGTCGTCGCGGGTGTCGACTACGCGCTGGGCCTGCAGGCACCGACGGGGGAGATCCACTGGGCCCGGAACAAGGACGGCGTCGCCGATCCCATGGCCCTCCTGACGGGTTCCAGCTCCATCTACATGAGCGTGAAGTGCGCCATGGCCCTGGCGGCCCGCCTGGGCCTGAAGCGGCCCCGCTGGGAGGAAGCCCGCAAGCGGCTGGGCCACGCCATTCTCTACAAGCCGAACCGCTTCAACATGATCAAGTCCCGCTTCTCCATGGACTGGTACTACCCGGTCCTGTGCGGCGCCGTCACGGGAGGGGACGCCCGCCGGCGCATTGACCGCTACTGGGAGCGGTTCGTCGTTCCCGACTGGGGGGTCCGCTGTGTCTGCGACCGTCCCTGGGCGACCATGGCGGAGACGTCCGAGCTGGTTCTGGCCCTGGATGCGGTCGGGGAGCACGAGCGTGCCAAGGCCGTCTTCAGCTGGATCCTGGACAAGAAGTACGACGACGGCTCCTACTGGATGGGGGTGACCTTCCCCGACTCCGTCATCTGGCCGGAGGAGCGGACGGCCTGGACGGCGGCGGCGGTTCTCCTCGCCTACGACGCCCTCTACAGACTGACACCGGGGAGCCGTCTCTTCCACCACGACTTCTGGGAAAACGGGAGCCCCCGCTGAGGGGGAGGACCGCGACGACGGTCCGGAGGGTCCCGTGCGGAGAGAGCACCGCCCCTACATCCTCAAGCGCCTCGACCAGGCCTTCCAGGCCTGGTACGCGGAATACTTTCTCCGGCCCCATTTCGAGCACCTGGGCCGGGGGGGCGTGTACATGAAGCCCTGGCACGTGGAGGTCTTCGGCGGGCCCATCACCCTGGGCGACCACGCCCATGTCATCGCCGCCCCCGACAAGAAGGTCCGCCTGACCGTCTGGTCCACCCTGGAGACGGGCGGCCGGATCGCCATCGGCAACTGCTGCCTCCTCTGCCCCGGCGTGCGGATCTCCGCCGCCCGGGAGATCGTGATTGGCGACAGCTGCATGATGGCCCATGGGGCCTACATCACCGACGCGGACTGGCACGACCTCTACGACCGCTCCGACTCCACCGGGGCCGTGGCCCCCGTCCGGATCGGGAACAACGCCTGGATCGGCGACAGCGCCATTGTCTGCAAGGGGGTCACCATCGGCGACCACAGCGTCGTCGGCGCCGGCGCCGTGGTGACCCGGGACGTGCCGCCCTACGCTGTGGTGGCGGGGAACCCCGCCGCGGTGGTGAAGGAACTGGACCCCGCCCGGCCCATGCGCACCCGGGCGGACTGGCTGGCCGACCCGGAAGGGCTGGCGGAGGAGTTCGCGATCCTCGACCGGCATTATACCAGGGACAACACCTGGGCCGGCTGGATCCGGTCCATGCTCTTTCCCCGGAAGGGAGATTGAAGACAAAAAATGAAAATCGCCATCATCGCCCCGCCCTATCCCCTCGAGGAGGCCCCGGCGCCCCCCCTGGGGGTCACCTACGTCGCCGCCGCCTTCGAGCGGGCCGGCGCGGAGGTCCGGATCTTCGACTACATCGTCAGCCGCTACACGGAGGAGAAGCTCAAGGCCCAACTCGACGCCTTCCAGCCCGACGCCGTCGGCTCCACGTCGGTGACCCTGAACTTTCCCGCAGCGGCCCGGATCGTCTGCGCCGTGAAGGAGCACAACCCGGAGATCGTCACCATGATGGGCGGGCCCCACGTCACCTTCGACGCCCCGGGCACCCTGAACGCCTATCCGGGTATCGACCTGATCGTCCGCGGGGAGGGGGAGGAGACCATCGCCGAGCTGACCCCGGCGCTTCGGGACCGGAAAAAGTGGAAGGACATCCAGGGGCTGTCCTTCCGGGAGAACGGCTCCGTGACGGAGACGGAGATCCGGCCCTTCATCCCCGACCTGGACGAACTGCCCCTGCCGTCCCGGCACCTCCTGCCCCTTTCGCGCTACCGGGCCCTGGGCTTCCCGGTGAGCATCATCACGAGCCGAGGCTGTCCCTATTCCTGCATCTTCTGCCAGGGCCGGCGGATGGTGGGGAAGAAAATCCGCCAGCGGACGGCGGCCCGGGTGGTGGACGAGATCGAGCACGTCCTGTCCTACGGCATCGACCGGATCAACGTGGCCGACGACCTGTTCGTCTCGA
>JBFYXW010000222.1:0-3475 GCA_041310335.1 Syntrophaceae bacterium
AGGCCCTGCACGTCCGGCGGGAGCTGTTCGATCTGGCCAAGGGCAGCGCCCCCGGGTCCGACGCCGATCTTTCCGCGGCGCTCCGGGCCAGGCACGTCAGCCTGACGCCCCATGACGAGAAGCCCACGTTCCAGGCCTGGAACGGGATCATCCGGAATTACAAGGTCAATTCGACGCCCACCATGGTCGTCCGGTACTCGCCCTCGGATGTCCGGACCTTCCGGGGGGGCATGGAGATCCGGCAGGGACTGGAGCAGCTGAGGAAAGCCCTGACGCCGGCCAGGAGCCCCGGCAAGGCCGGAAGGGGAAAGGGCTGAACCCCATTCTCGATCCGAATCATCGAAACCCTGCCTTCGGGCGGGGTTTTTTCGGTCCGAGCGTGGGATTCGCGGAGGTCCGGGGCCGTCACCTGCGCCCGGGTCGCGGACCCGTGTAAGGTTGAACCGGGAAAGCCGTTGGAGCGTGGATCAGGAAATTTTCAGGAGCTGGCTCTGGCGGTATCCCAGGTAGGACAGCAGGGCTAGGGCGACGAGGATGAGGGCCATCCCCGTCCCCTCCCAGAGGGTGGGGCGCTCGCCGAGCTGGACGAAGGACGCGCCCATGCCGATCACGGGGGTGGCGAGGGTTCCCATGCTGGCCGCCCCGGCGGGGAGCTTCTCGAGAATGTAAAACCACAGGAGGACCGCCAGGGCGTTGCTCAGGACGCCGCTGTAGAAGAGGGCGATGGTGAAGGAGACGGTCCAGCGGACCGGCTCCTCCGGGACGAGGAACGACGCCGCCACCAGCGGGATGGTGCCGAAGAACATCTGCCAGGTCGTCAGCGACACGAGGTCGAACTCCGTCCGCTTCCGCATCACCTTCGTGACGATGGCGCTCAGCGCCCAGCCGATGCCGGACACGACGGCCAAAGCCTTTCCCAGGACCGATCCGTGCAGGTTTCCGGGATCGAGGATGATCAGAAGCCCCGTGAAGGCGAGGATCGTCGGGATCCACTGGTTTCCGCGGACCCGTTCCCCCAGGGTGGGCCAGGCCAGGAGGAGCACCCAGAAGGGCATCGTGTAGACCAGGATGGCCGTCCGCCCCACCGAACCCAGGGCCAGGGCCCAGGTCACGGCGCCGATCGTGACGGTTGTACCAAGGAATCCCAGGAACATCGTCTGGAGCGCCTGCCGGGGACGGAGGGAGCGGCGGCGCCAGAGGAGCAAACCGAAGAGGCACGCCGTCCCGATGACCATCCTGAGGGCGGCGAAGTCGAAGGGGCCGGCGTATTTCAAGGCCTCCTTCATGACCACCCAGTTGTAGCCCCAGAGGCACGAGAGGGCGATCAGGGCCGTCACGGCGGGGTGCAGGACGATTTTTCGGATCAGAGGGTTCTTGTCCACCGCTCCAGCGCCTCCAGGGCCCGGTGCGCATAGGCCTCTCCGCGAAACCTGCGCCGGAGCCGCTCGCCGAGGGGCGTGAAAAGGCCGAAATTGACGTTCATGGGCTGGAAGTTCTTCTTTCCCGGCTCCGTGACGTGATGGAGCAGCGCCCCGATGGCCGTTTCCTTGCCCGGCGGCGGCAGGTCCTTCCCCTCCAGGCGGAAGGCAACGTTCAGCCCCGCCAGGATGCCCATGGCCGCAGACTCGATATAGCCTTCGACCCCCGTGATCTGGCCGGCGAAGAAAAGGCCCTCGCGGCCCTTCCATTCCAGGGAGGGCGTGAGCAGGGCGGGGGAGTCGAGGAAGGTGTTCCGGTGGATGCTCCCGTAACGGGCGAACTCGGCCTTCGTGAGGCCCGGGATCATCCGAAAGATCCTCCTCTGCTCCGGCCACGTGAGCTTCGTCTGGAACCCCACGAGGTTGTAGAGCGTTCCCTCCCGGTTCTCCCGCCGGAGCTGGACGACCGCAAAGGGGGCGCGTCCGGTGCGGGGGTCCCGGAGCCCCACGGGCTTCATGGGGCCGTAGGCCAGGGCCAGCCGGCCCCGCTTCGCCAGAACCTCCACGGGCAGGCAACCCTCGAAAAAGCGCGCCTCCTCGAAGGCGTGGAGGGGCACCTCCTCTCCCATCGTCAGGGCGTCGTGAAAGCGCCCGTATTCCTCCTCGTCCAGGGGGCAGTTCAGGTAGTCCCCCTCGCCGTCGTCATAACGGGAGGCGGAGAACACCCTTTCCCGGTCGATCGTGTCGGCTTCCACGATGGGCGAAATGGCGTCGTAGAAGTGGAGGTATCCGCGGCCCGTCAGGCGGACGATGGACTCGGCGAGGCTGTCCGACGTGAGGGGGCCCGAGGCGAGGATGATCGTCCGGTCTTCCGGGATCTCCGTCATTTCCCGGCGGCGGAGGCGGAATCCCTCTTCGCCGGCCAGGGACTCCCCGACCCGGCGGGAAAACAAGGTCCGGTCCACGGCCAGGGCCCGGCCGGCGGGCACGGCTGTCTCGTCGGCCGCCGCCATGAGGAGGGAGCCGAGGCGGCGCATCTCCTCCTTCAGGAGTCCGGGGGCGTCAGAGACGCGGGCGGAGCGAAGGGAATTGCTGCAGACCAACTCCGCGAGAAGGGGCGACCGGTGGGCCGGGGAGTATCGGGCAGGTTTCATTTCCCACATCTCCACCGGGTGGTCCCGCCGGAGAAGCTGCCAGGCGGCTTCGCATCCGGCGAGGCCTCCGCCGACAACGAGCGTGGGCTCTTGCCTCTTCATGGGAATTCCCGTCGCTCCCGGGGAAGGGACCCGGTCATGCCTGCGGGGGGAGCTTCTGGATGTTCTTGCATTCCGGGTAGCCCGTGCAGCCGAGGAAACGTCCGAAGCGGCCCTTGCGGATGGCCATGGGCTTTCCGCATTTTTCGCAGGCGATGTCGGTCAATTCCGGCGGCGGCGAGGCGGGAGCGGGTCCACCCGACCGTCCCTGCCTCACGATGTTCTTGCATTCGGGATAACCGGAGCAGCCGAGGAACGGGCCGAAGCGGCCCCGGCGGGTGACCAGGGGCTTGCCGCACTTGTCGCAGACCGGCGCCGGCGCCCCATCCGCCGAGCCTTCCGCGGCTTCCTGTTGCCGGGACTCGTCCCGGGGGTTCTCCGTGTTCTTGCACTCGGGATAGCCGGAGCAGGCGTAGAAGGGACCGAAGCGACCCTGCTTGAGGAGCATGGGGCGGCCACACTTGTCGCAGGTCTTCCCGGTCTCCGTCTGCGTTGACTCGGCGGGGATAATCTGCCCGTCGTCGGTCCGGGAGAAGTTCATCGTGTTCCGGCAGGCCGGGTAATTCGAGCAGGCGAGGAATTCCCCGTTTCGGCCCCACTTGATGACCATGGGTTTCCGGCACTGGTCGCAGGAGATGTCCGTCGGGATCTCCTGTCCCTTGACGCGCCGCATCTGGGCCCCCGCCTGCTTCAGTTCCGCCTCGAAGGGGGCGTAGAAATTCTGCAGGATATCGAGGCGCTTGCTCTTGCCCTCCTCGATCCCGTCGAGCTCGTTCTCCATGGAGGCCGTGAAGGCCACGTCGA
>JBFYXW010000223.1:0-4702 GCA_041310335.1 Syntrophaceae bacterium
CCGACGAGGATGGAAATGAAAATGATGTTGTCGATGCCCAGGACAATCTCCAGGGCCGCCAGCGTGCCAAGGGCCATCCATCCCTCCAGGCCGGTCATCCAGGCAAACATATCTTGTCTCCTCGTTTGTTAGAAAAGGTGTCAGATTTATTTTTGCGGTGCATCATAATGTAACCAACGAAAATGGGAACGGATTTTAAATCTGCCACCTTTTTCGTTGTGCAACGCAAAAATAAATCTGACACCTTTTTCAATCACCAACTGCCGGAAGCGCCGCCGCCGCCCGAGGAGCCGCCGCCGCCGGAAAAACTGGAGCCGCTGGAAAAGCTTGAGCCGCTGGATCCTCCCGAACTCCCCGACGAGATCGTGAACCCGCCGATGGAGGCCTGTCCCTTCGTGTTGAACCCTTCCTTCATCTTTTTGCCCAGGGGCGTCCTCGCAAGGAGCAGTTTGGCAATGGGGAACCCGACCACGTAAGTTCCAAGCAGGTAGAGCGCACCGGTCGTGCCGACGATGACGATTGGGAACATCGCCCAGAACGGGATCAGGAAGAAATAGAGGAACCAGCCCACCCCGGGGGTCAGGACGCCGATGACCGTGAACAGGCCGATGATGCCGAATATGAAGGCACCGAACAGGATCCGCTCGGCGATGGAGAGGTCCGGCCCCTCGATGTGCAGGCCGGACGATGCGGACTTTCGGCTGTCTCCCGCCTCCCCGGCGTCGGGCGCCTGGCCGCCCTCCAGCACGTCGATGACGCTCTTCACGCCCGCCGCGACGCCGCCGTCGTAATCCCCTTTCTTGAACCGGGGCGCCATGGCGTTGCGGATGATCCGCCCGGCCGTGCCGTCGGTGAGGGTGCCCTCGAGGCCGTATCCCACCTCGATCCGCATGCGCCGGTCGTTCGGCACGACCACGATCAGGATGCCGTTGTCCTTCCCTTTCCGTCCGAGCTTCCACGCCGCGAAGACCCGGACGGCGTAGTCCTCGATGCTCTCCTCGCCGATGGTGGGCACCGTCAGGACGGCGACCTGGTTGCCCGTCCTCGCCTCATGGCTTTTCAACTGTTCCGTCAGCGAAGCGCAGACGGCCGGCGAGAGGATTTCCGCGTTGTCGGTCACGCGGCCGGAGAGGTACGGGACGTCGGCCGCGGCGGCCATCGCCGCCACCGAGAGCAGTGCCGCAATAAGCAAGAGCAGCGGGGTTTTTCTCATGGGCCCTTCTCTTCGATGATCCCGTCGGGCAGTTCGTTTCCCCGGGATTCCCCGGTTGCCGTGCGGGCAAGAACCTCTTCCAGGGCATCCAGCCCGTCTTCCAGGGCGCGGGAAACCCGGCCCTCTTTCAGGGGAGTCGCCATGTGCGCAATGATTGCCTGCAGGTCGTCCCGGCCCAGGCGTTGCCCCACCCCCGTGTCGGGGAGGATGACCACGTGCCGCTCGAAGAGGCTGACGAGCAGCAGGATGCCCGTCCGCCCGCGGGTGGCGAACATTTCACGGGAGAGGAAAAGGGCCGAGGCATATTGGCGGACCTCGTCGGAAGCACGGTGGGCGTCCAGGAAGAGCCGGGCGAAGGCGGGAACGGAAACGCACAGCAGTGCGCAGGTGATGCCCGCCGCCAGCGTGAGGGCCACCGACAGGAGTACCTCGGCGCCGGAAGACCATCCAGGCCGGAGCAGCTCCGTCACGACAACCGACAGGCCGGCGGCGGCCGCCCCCAGGGCGAAGGCCTTCCACGGCAGCTCGGGATAGGAGTCGCTCCGCCCGACGACCGCGAGAACGATCTGGGCGCCCGTCCTTTTTTCCGCTTCCGCTACGCGACCGTCCAGATGGGTGAGGTTTAACTTTTTCACGGGGCGAGTATAGGAAGCGCTTTGCTTCGTGTCAATATTCTTCAATTGACACAACAGGTTGATCTCCTTATGCTCCCTTCGACAGGCGGCGAAGCATCGACGGATTCGCCCTGATTCTCTATCCTGTTGATATGGAATGGAAAATAGCCAGCCTAACGAGTTGTGCATCCCGGCTGGCCGGAGGCAAAAGGTGTCGAACATCCGGAATGAGCCGAAGCACAAAAACGGGATCCTCAAGGCGATCCGGGGCACGCTGGAGCACCGGGCCGCCTGGCTGCACCTCCTGCTGGACGAGGCGGAGAGGCGCGGCATCAGCACGGAGGCCTTCGCGAACGCGGCCATCCTGCGCTGTGGGTGCCTCCAGGGCGACCGGCTCGTCGCCGAGGCGGGGACCCGGAGCCTGAAGGGGCTGAAGAAGACGCTCTTCACGCTCCCGGCGAGGCTGGTCTTCGAGATGAAGATCCGGACCTGCACGGACGACCGGCTGGACATCGACTTTCACCACTGCCCTCTCGTGGCGGCCTGGCAGTCCCTCGGCGCTTCGGACGAGCGGATCGCCGTGCTCTGCGACATGGCCATGCAGGGGGACCGGGGCATTGCCGCGGCCTTCGGCTGCGAACTGGAACTGGGCGAGACCATCGCCCGGGGGAACGAGAAGTGCGAGATCCGGTTTCGGAGAAAACAGGACTGAACCCGCGAAGACATCTGGCGGACAACGGACTGGGAGGAGGGAAGACATGATGGAAACGGATGAAGCCGCGATCCGGGAAACGATGAAGCAGGCCCGCCGGAGAATGCGCCGCTACACGTGAGCGGAAGCCGGCCTGCAGGCCCTGCAGGCCCTCTGGTCCCTGCCGCCCGTCGATTCCTGGGCGATGGCCGGCTACATGGGGGCCCTGATGACCGGCCAGGCCACCTGCGGCGCCCTGGTGGGCGGCTGCGTCGCCATCGGGCTCTACTGCGGGCAGGGCGGGGGGACGCCGCCGGAGGAATATCCCGACCGGAGAGACCGGGCCGTGGAGGGCGTCCGGCAGCTCTACGCCGATTTCATCGAGACGTTCGGGACCACCGACTGCTATGCCCTCAGCCAGTGCAACTTCGGCAATCCCGAGGACGTGGCCCGGTACATCGAAAACCGGGTCTGGAAGGAGAAATGCGATCGCTTCTTCGATTTCGCCATGGCGAAATGCCTGCAGATGAGCCGCGACAACGTCCTGTAGGAAAGATCGGCTTCGCCCATTCTCTGAAACTGCGAGGAGGTTGTATGAAACGATCGAATCAGATCCTGTCAACAGTGATCTTGGCCTTTTTGCTGTTCGCGGTCCTGCACATCACGGGTCCGGCGGCGGCGGCCCGGTCGGCCGTGGCCATCGAGGGCGCCCGGTTCGAGACGGCCGCCTCGATCAAGGACAACCTGCAAGCCTGGATGGGTAAGGACGTCCTGATTCATCTCCGCTCGGGGAAAACCTTACAGGGATACGTCAAGTCCGTCGGCGAACACCTGGTTCACCTGGAAAAGATTTCCGGCCGGGATTTCTACGACGCCCTGATCCGCATGGAAGACATCACCGCCGTCGAAGGCCGGTTCCGGGAGATGAGATAGGGACCGGCTTCCGGCCGGCGGCGACGGCTTCCGTCTTCGTTGGCGACGCCCTCTCGGACAGGGGCATCCGGCACCGGTTCATGAACCCGCGGCTGGACATGCCCCGCGAAAGGATCGAGCGTTTCGTCGTCATCGCCGATACAGCCGAAATGGCGATCCTCGCGGTGCAAGAGCAGGAGGACGAGGTCGAGACGGTTGTGCGGAGGCACCCGCGAAGGGAAGATGGCCTTCAAGCGGGAATGAGACGTCGGGAACCGCCTGCAGGTTAAACCCGGACCCGGCCACGAAGGAGGAGCGATGGACAAGCCGGTGACAGGCCAGCCGCCCGGTCTCTTTTCCCCTGCTTTTCACGTTCGTTTTTTCCCTTCGGTTCTGCGCCGCGCCCTGTTCCCCGGGGAAAAGGGGTACGAGTCGCCCTTCGCCCGCCACTTCATGGTGGAGTGGATGATCATCCTGGCGTTGTCTGTCCTGGCCTGTGTCTTCGGCTATGCGGCGGCCCTCGGGAAGGGCTCCGTCGTCGGCTGGGTCTTCGCCCTCCTGGGGACGGGGGGCCTCCTGTTCGTGATCGTGAGCAGCATCCGCTCCCAGGCGGGGACGAGACCGTCCTTCGACAACTTCCGTGCCGGCGTCTTTTTCTTCCTGCTCCTGTTGGGCTTCACGGCGGGGCTGGGGATCGGCCACGCGAACCAGATGACCTGTGGGACAAGGCTGCTGTGCGGGCTGGCCGGTGCCTTTACCGGCTATTTCGTGGGCATTCTCGGGGGGCTGTGGATCCAGTACCTGGGGTGGCTGAGCGAAACGGTGAATATGCTGGCCTGGGTCGCCCTGGTCGGGGTGGTGGTCGTCGATATCCTGTTGCTGCTGTAGCCCGACGGAATCCAGCGGCAGAAAACAGGACCGGCGAAACAGCGGACGTTAAGGAGGAACGGCCATGAATACGATCGACAGCATGTCCAGGGACGAGATCATCGAACTCTTGAACCGCTCCTGGATGACCCATGACGGGATGTGGTTCTATCACTGCTTCCGGGAGTGCGGCATCGAGACGGCCAACCGGATCAACAAGGCGGCCATCCGGTCGCTGGCGCCCATGGAGATGGCCAGGATGAAAAAAACCCTGGGCATCACGACGGAGAAGATCGAGAGCTTCGGGGCGTTCCGGGACTTTTTCTCGCAGGCGGCCAGACTGTGCATCCCGCCCTTCATGAACGGGAGGATGGACACCACCCGGGAAAACGTCCTCCACTGGGA
>JBFYXW010000224.1:0-8263 GCA_041310335.1 Syntrophaceae bacterium
TGTCCCTCCGGACGACGGACACGGTGGACCACCCCGAGTACGGCGGGGACGACGTCATCACCGTGGGCGACGGGATCAACCACATCCTGGGCGGAATGGGATCGGACCGCATCACGACGGGCAGCGGGACGGGCCTCATCCTGGGCGACAACGGCATCATCCTCTATGACGGACCCACGGGGGCGCTCCAGCCCCAGTTGATCACGTCCACCTTGCCGACCAGCGGCGGCAGCGACACCATCCTGACCGGGGATGGCAACCAGGACGTCATCGGCGGCATCGGCAGCGACACGGTGACAACGGGAAGCGGCAACGACATCATCCTGGGCGACAACGGCCTGATCCAGTTCGATACCAGCGGACTGCCGTCCCTCGTCCATGATCTGAATCCCTCCGACGGTGGCAGCGATACCATTACGAGCGGCAGCGGAAGCGACATCCTGATTGGCGGGGCAGCCAATGACAACATATACGCCGGCGCGGGCAACGACGCCCTGATCGGTGACGGCGGGCAGGTCACCCTGACATCCGGCAACTGGCTCTATATCGAAACCACCAATATCAACGTGGGTGGTGGCGACGATTTCCTCGACAGCGGTTCCGGCAACGATGTCCTCTTCGGCGGCGACGGCTTCAACACCTTTGTCGGAAACCTGGGCGAAGACGTCATGGTTGGTTCCTACGGGCGGGTGACCTTCACGGCGGGTATGGTGGACACCCTCGTGCGCCTCGACACCATCGACATCATCACCAACACGATGACCAGCCTGGAGAGCGGCGAAAACGTCGGTGCCGAATCGATCTGGACGGTTGCCGGTCACGGGGGCGCCACTTCCTTGCTCGGAGGAGTGTTCGAGACGGCCGGGACGGGGCCCGGCTTCGTGGAATTCGAAGTCTACTTCACGGGGAGCCCGACACTCACGGTCTGGACGACGGCCGGTTACGGAACGAGCCTGATGGGGCTCGGCGAATTCGATCTGGCCCTCCAGTGGGAGGACCACAGCGGCAGCTACCTGGCCGGTCAGGGTGAGACCTCGGGAACGGCTCCCGCAGGTCCTGTCGAGGACACGGAGGATTCCGGGTCCGATGGCTCCATGCAGACGGAAGGCGCACAGCAGGGAGGAGGGCAGGGCGGTTCGGAGGAGGATTCAACCGGCGGATCGGGCGACCAGCAGCCGCCCGCGGGTCCGCAGCAGCCGGAATCCGGGTCCGGGCAGCAGCCCCTTCCCGAGGTGGGGGATGAGGAGGCCGTCCGCAGGATCGACATGGGCGTCGGGGCGGCCATGGCGGGCCTGATGGGCTGGAAGGTCATCTCCGGTGGTGACCTCGGCCGCGGCAGCGTGATCGACCGCAAATCGTTCCAGGAACTCGCGGAGAGGCAAGAGAAGAAACGCTTCAAGAAATGGAAAATAGCCGGTTCTGGCAAATAGGCACCGGCGCATGCTGCCGGAAGCCCCGCCTTCCAGGGCGGGGCTTATTTTTCGCGTCTGCCGCCGGCAGGAGGAAATACCAAGGGCCGAATCGATGACCAACTTGAGGGCGCAGGTCATTCACATCCAGTCCGAACCGGGGGAGATCCATTTCCTCGTAAGAGGGCAGCCCCCGGGAGAAGACGCCGGCCCTGCGGACCCGGTCGACAAGCGGATCATCCTCAGCCCGTTCGCGGCGAAACGGCTCGTTTTTCTTCTCGATGCGGCCGTGGGCGACCACGAGGCGCAGTACGGTCCGATGACGGAAGAGCCCCGGAAGAAACCCGGGTCCGAACCGGTACCGGAAGAAGCGGGTCGGCGGGGGATCCTGGAAACCGTTCAGGGAGAGAAGGCCCGCCGCCTGATCCGGGTCGTCGAGGGTCTTGGCATCCACTACGCCTTCGAGCAGTCCTTCAAGATGCTCGATGGAGCGCTTCTGGGTAACCGGTTTCTCGCGGGCTTCAACAAGAGCAGCATCCAGCAGGGCCTCGAGGAAAAGCTGACCGCTCTCTGCCGGGGAATCGACATGCCGGAATCGCGGCTGAGAGAATTTCTCCGGGGCCTCCCTGAGGCCAACATCATTCTCTTCGGCTACGAAGAGGGAGAGGGCCGATCGGTCTACAAGGCGTACCTAGAGTTCGGTCGGGCATTGGAGCAGGTCCAACGAAACCCAGGGTCCGGCTCCGCCCCGATCCTGATCCACCGGGGATTCAAATGGGATGCCGAAAACAGCGCGCGCCACACGACGGCCCTGTACAAGTGCCATCCCTCCTGGCCGGTGGAGACCATCCTCCGGAGGGTTGCGGATGTTTTCTACGGGGACGGTCCGGGGACAACCCTGGAAATCGTCCGGGGAATCGTGGACCTGGCCTCGCGGAGAATGCGCCCGGAGGAGTTCCTGTACCTGGAGGTGGAGGAAGAAGGCAACCCGCGGCTGTCCTACGACATCAACCTGTACCACGCCAACCTCCTGCTCGGCGAGCTGTACCCGTTCCTGCTGGCCATGTGCCGGCGCTACGCGATCCCGGTGGAGGTTTTTCACCGGCTGTACGAACCGGTAAAATCGAGGATCTTCGGCCATGTTTCCGGCGGTATCGACCGGCACGGCCGGGACTTCCTGACCGTGTATTACGGTGTGAAGGGGAGTTCCAGGCCTGCCGAATCCGGGTGATGGATGGCCAAGCGAGCGGGGAGCGGAATGTGCGATCCGGACGTGTCGACCTGAGCGAATACATCGTTATTTCCGTCTGGTTCGGATGCAATAACGCCTGCACCGTGTGCATGCTCTCAGGCCTCCGGGAGACGCTGCCGTCCATCGGCTTCGAGCGGTTCCAGGAAGTCGTCCGCGACGTTGTCGAACATCGCCGCTTTGAGAACCTGATCCTCTCCGGCGCGGAGGTCACCGTCTTCGACGACCTGGAACGGTATGTCCGCTACGCCTCGTCCTTCGGCTGGTTTCGGAAGATCCAGGTCCAGACGAACGGACGGAGGCTTGCCGACCGGCGATACCTGCAACGGCTCGTCGACAGCGGAGTCAACGAGTTCTTTGTCAGCGTCCACGGGCTGGAGGAGACGCACGACGCCATCACCCGCGTGCCGGGATCGTTCCGAGAGACCCTGGCGGGCCTGCGCAACCTGGAGGCCATCCCGGGCATCAATGTGATCAGCAATTCCGTCCTCTGCCGGACCAACGTCCAGGAGCTTCCCTCCCTGCTGACCTTCCTGTCCACCCTCCGGACCAGCGAGATGCACCTCTGGAACCTCTTTCCCATGGAGGAGACGGACAGCCGGGACCTGCTGGTGGGCATGCGGGAAGTTGCGCAGCTTCTTCCCGGCATCCTGGCGGAGCTGGAACCGTCGGGCAAGCCGCTGGTCCTGAAGAGCTTTCCCGAGTGCCTCCCGGCGGGAGAGCCCGCCGTATTCGACGACTGGTTCCCGGTGACGGTCCTGCCCAACCGGTTCTGGCGGGAGTTCGGCCGGAGCGGCTTCGGGACCTGCGTTCACCGGGAGAGGTGCGAAGCCGCCGAGTGCTGGGGGCTTTCCAACGCCTACATCCGGAAGTATGGGGACGAGGGGGACCTCCTCTCGCCGCTGCGGCGGGAAGGCGGGGGCCGCCCGCCGCACCCGGAGAGGGTGGGGCCATGACGCGACGGGAATTCATGGCCGACCGGGACCCATTTTACAACTACTGCCTCTGGGAGTACGAGCCCGTCGCCCCCTGGGCGGGGAAAATGCGGTCGGCCAGCCTCCTGTTTCACTCCTTCGAGCACGCCGGGGCCGACGAGCGGATGTTCGACCTGGTGGAGATCCTTCGGGAGGCCGTCGGCACGTCGCTGACCGTCTGGGGGGTGAAATGGGCGGGCGGGAGGATCGGATGGGAGTACTACTTCTACGATTACCGGCGGCGGGAGCGCGAGCGATCCGCGGCGAAGGTCCTCCGGGCCATGGAGCCCCTGGTCCGCTCCACCGCGAGGCTCCGCGAGAGCCACCATTACTTCATGTTTTCCCTCGACATCGACGATGCGCTGGTGTCCGGGAAGCGGAACCTCGACGAGATCCACATGTACATCGGTAACCCCGGCAGTGCCGTTTCCTCGGGTATCTGCTACTCCGTTACGGAGGCAGGCTCCCGGCTGGAGAATTTCTACTTCTTCTTCGACGGGATGCGGCACCGGGAGGACATCGCGTCCAAGATCGCCTGTTCCGCCCAGGTCGACCAGGGGGTCGTCCGCCTGGAGGAGATCTACCGTCCTGAACTCCGGGACTGCCGGACGGTCTGCCTGGCAAACAAGCAGCAGAGCGACTGCATCTATTTTTCGGGCATCACCGTGGACCAGTTAATCTTTTTCCTGGACTGGCAGGAATACCCGCGGGAGGTGCGCTCCTTTGTGGAGGAGAACCGGCCGCGCCTGGACCACCTCCTCTATGACGTCGGATTCGACTACCGGATGGAGGGGGGGCGGCTCCGGATCGAGAAGAGCGGGTACTACGGTATTTTCTGAAGGGGGAAGCGGGCCCGGATTGCCTCCAGGGCCTGCCGGAGAAGAGTCTCGAAATCGCCCCGGCCATCGAGGATCACGTCGGCGTGGAGGGGCACCCTTTCCCGCTGGATCTCCAGCATCCTGTGCACGACGCGGAGGTAGTGATCCAGGTAGTTGCCAAGCCAGGAGAGAAACGCCCGCGTATCCGCCTGCCCGGCCTTGGCGGGAAAATCGACGACGAATTCCCGGATTTTGCGGGCCAGCGCCACGTCGAGGGGCGTGTCGATCCAGATCAGGAGGTCGATGAACGAAGCCGTGGCCGTGTGCTCCCGGCCGAGGGGTGTCTCCAGGACGATCCACCGCCCCGCCGGGATCGAGGCGCCGGTCACCGGGTCGGTCGCGGGTTCCCCCCGCGTCAGCCGGGAGAGGTCCTCCGCCAGGCCCGGGACGGCCAGGTCGTCGATCCGAGCGCCGTTTTCCATCCAGCGCACCAGGTCATCCACGGACCCGTTGGTGGCCCGTTCGTAGCGATCGTAGTACAGGAGGGAGGCTCCTCCCAGGCGGGAGGCGATGGCCGTTGCAAGGGACGTCTTGCCTCCCCCGATGGGGGCTGCCACTGCGATGACGGGTCTCATGTCAATTCCTCATGAAAGGGCCGGAGCCATGAATCTCTCGGCGACGGAACCGGTCGGTGCAAACCGGGAATTCGATTTTCTCCGGGTGGATGATTTCCTCCGGGACTTCCTGCCCGCCCGGGCGCTGGGCACGGCCTTCCGCATCGGCCTGATCGACCATTTCCTCTCGCAGGGTCCCGCCCTCCCGGAAACGCTGGCGGAGCGCTTCGGGGCGGATCCGCAGGGAATGAATCTCCTCCTCGACCAGCTTCTTGCCAGCCGGGTCATCGAGGAACGCGGCGGGAAGTGGTCGATTTCAGAAGGTTTCCGTGTGGCGCTGGCTTACCGCGATCTGCTGGAACTGAAACTGGAGATGGCGGACTTCGGCGCCTTTGACATCCTGCGCTTCTTTCCGGACCTCCTCTGCCGCCCCGCTGTGTTTGCCCGGAAGTCGGATTTTTGCGGGCTTTTCGCGTACGACCGGTGCTTCGAGCGCGGTGAGGAAGCCCTCTTCCTGACGCGGCGCTGGATGCGGATCACGACGGTGCTGACGAAGTACGAAGCCCAAGCCTGCATGAAGTACCACGACTTCGGGCGGTACCGGCGGATCCTGGACGTCGGCGGGAACAGCGGGGAGTTCGCCCTCCGGATCTGCCGGAGCCATCCCAATGCAGAGGCTGTTGTCTTCGACCTGCCCCTCGTGTGCGAGATCGGCACCGATCACGTGCGCGGCGAGCCCGAGGCCGAGAGGATCTCCTTCGCGAAGGGAGACGCATTCCGCGATGCCTGGCCGGAAGGGTTCGACCTCGTCTGTTTCAAGTCGATGCTCCATGACTGGCCGGAAGCGGCGGCGAAACAGCTGTTGGCACGCGCGGCGGGAGCCCTCCGCCCAGGCGGGTCGCTCCTCGTCTTCGAACGGACGGTCCCGGAGCCGGCCGGCGCCCCCCTTCCGTATTCCCGGATTCCCTTCCTGCTCTTCCAGCACAGCTACCGCCCGCCCGCCTTCTATGCAAGCCAGTTAGAGAAACTCGGTTTCAACGCGGTGGAGGTCCGGGTCGTCGAGCTGGAGATGCCCTTTTCCCTCGTAACGGGTTCCCTGTGAAACGAATCGCCCCGGCGCGCCGGCGTACGACAAGCTCCTGTTGACAGGAACACCGCAATCCTATAAGAAATTTAGCGAAAAAAGGAAACTGACAAATCACCTTACAGGAGGAAATCATGGCTCAGAAGAGTGACAAGACCGTTGAGACAACTGTTCCGGCGGCCGATGCGGACAGCAGGAAGGCAACGATCCGCTGGGATGTCGCCAAGATGCAGACGACGTACGCGAACGTGGCCAATGTCTCCAGCACGCGGGAAGAGTTCACGATACTCTTCGGCATCAACAAGACCTGGAACCCCGAGCAGCGAGAACTGACGGTGGACATCAGCGACCGCGTCATCCTGAATCCGTACGCGGCCAAGCGCCTTGCGCTCCTGCTCCGGAACATTGTCCGCCAGCATGAGAGCCGCTTCGGCGAGATCCAGCTGGAAGCCGCCGAAAGTCCGGAGGGGAACGCGTAATCAGGAGGCGTCGGGTCTCCCAGAGAAGGGGCGCCGCCTGTCGGAGGGAGTCCCGCCCGTTCCGTCCGTATGATCCGCGAAAGGTATCGAGCCGGCCACCCGGGAAGGCAGAACATGGCATCCCGGGTGGCCGCCGTGCTTCAACCCCGGGGAATCCCGATGCGCATTCCGGGTCCGCGCCCCGGATAGCCTTCCGGTCGCCGCCAGCCGGAAGACGCGGGGTCCGCAGGCTTATTCGCAAAAGGACTTCAAATCCGGGGTGAGGCGGGGGACAGGTAAAGATGGAGAAATACTGGATCGACCTGGAGCATGCCGAGAAGCCTGACGAATTCGCTCAGGCCTGGCTGGCCATTCAGTGCTCTTTCATTCCCGAATGCCGGCAGGCCGTCCTGGTTCTCCGGGACCCCAGCGGGGGAAGCTTCGCCCCTGTGGCCTCCTGGCCGGAGGGAAGCACCGGGGAACCGCTGGCGGACGTCCTGGAACACGCGATCTCGGATGGGGAAGCCATGCTCGTGGAGCTCTCCGGTGTCGGCGGAGCGTCCGCCGAGGGGGGCCGGAGTTTTGGACTGGCCTATCCGATCCTCGTCGACGGGGTCCTCTTCGGCGCCGTCGCCATGGGAGTGGCGGCCCCTGGCGAGGACGCGCTTCGTCCCGCCATGGAGGGCCTGCGCTGGGGGGCGATCTGGCTGGAGAACCGTATCCGGCGGCTCCGGGGCGAGGAGGACGCGAAAACCCTCACGCGCATGAAGGCGGCGGTGGATGTCCTGGCAGGAGTCCTTGCAGAGGAACACTTCGATGGGGCAGCCACGGCCTTCGTGACGGAAATTGCGAACCGGCTGGAATGCGACCGGGTAAGCCTGGGCCTCGTCAAGGGAAAGCACGCCCAGGTGAAGGCGATCTCCCACACGGCGATCGTCGGTACCAAGATGAACCTGACGCAGTCGATCGGCGCTGCCATGGACGAGGCGGTGTTGCATCGGGCGGAGATCGTCTATCCTGTTACCGGGGACGCGGGGGCCATCGTCGTTCGAGACCATGAACAAATGGTCCGGCGGCACGGGACGCGGGCGATGCTGACCCTCCCCCTGTACGGGCGGGACCGCTATTATGCGGCCCTGTCCCTCGAGCGGCAGGAGGAGCGGCCCTTTTCTGCCGACGAGGTGGCCTACGTCAAGAGCGTCGTCGCCCTCTCGGGACCCGTCCTGGAGAACCGGTACCGGCAGGACAGGCCCGTTGCGTACGGGGTCTACGATGCCCTGAAGCGGCAGGCCATCCGGCTCTTGGGCCCGGGTTACCTTGTCCGGAAGGCAGTAGTCCTGTCCCTGTTGGTCGCAGTCGTCTTCTTCAGCCTGTTTATGGATCAGTACCGGCTCTCCGCCGAAGCGGTCCTGGAGGGATCCATCAGCCGTTCCCTCGTGTCGCCGGTGGACGGCTATATCAAGACGGCATTGGCCCGGGCCGGCGATGTCGTGAAGAAAGACACCGTCATCTGCCGGTTGGACGACCGGGAACTGCAACTGGAGCGGCAGAGCCTGGCCAGCAGGCGGGGGCAGTACGACCGGCAGTACAAGAAGGCCCTGGCGGAGCACAACCGTGCCGAGGCGAGCATCGTCAGCGCCCAGCTCGGCCAGGTCGA
>JBFYXW010000225.1:0-51888 GCA_041310335.1 Syntrophaceae bacterium
GCCTTTGCCCGGGCCTGGTTCAAGCTGACCCACCGCGACATGGGCCCCCGCTCGCGCTACCTCGGCCCGGAGGTCCCGGCGGAGGAACTGATCTGGCAGGACCCCATCCCGGCCGTCGACCCCAAACTGATCAACAAGAAAGACATCGCCGCCCTCAAGGCGAAGATCCTGGCCTCCGGCCTTTCCGTGTCCGCGCTGGTATCGACGGCCTGGGCGTCGGCGTCCACGTTCCGCGGCTCCGACATGCGCGGCGGCGCCAACGGGGCGCGCATCCGTCTGGCCCCGCAGAAGGACTGGGAGGTCAACCAGCCCGCTCAACTGGCGAAGGTGCTCAAGACCCTGGAGGGGATCCGGAAGGAGTTCAACGGCGCCCAGTCCGGCGGGAAGAAGGTGTCCCTCGCCGACCTGATCGTCCTGGGCGGGTGCGCCGGGGTCGAGCAGGCGGCGAAGAACGCCGGCCACAAGGTGACCGTCCCCTTCTCGCCGGGACGGATGGATGCGTCGAAGGCACAGACCGACGCGGCCTCTTTCGCCGTCCTCGAGCCGAAGGCGGACGGCTTCCGCAACTACCAGAAGGCCCGCTATACTGTTTCGGCCGAGGAGATGCTGGTTGACAAGGCGCAACTGCTGACGCTGACGGCGCCCGAAATGACGGTTCTCGTCGGCGGCCTGCGCGTCCTGGATGCCAACTTCAAGAAGTCAAAGCACGGTGTCTTCACCAAGCGGCCGGGGGCGCTCACCAATGACTTCTTCGTGAACCTGCTCGACACGGGCACGGAGTGGAAGGCGGCTGCGCAGGACGGGGACCTGTTCGAAGGGCGCGATCGCCGAACGGGCAAACTCAAGTGGACCGCCACCCGTGTCGACCTCGTCTTCGGTTCGAACTCCCAGCTCCGGGCCCTGGCGGAGGTCTACGCCTGCAAGGACTCCGGGAAGAAGTTCCTGCAAGACTTCGTCGCGGCGTGGGACAAGGTCATGAACCTGGACCGTTTCGACCTGGCCTGATCACCGCAGAGACGTCTTCGAGGGCCCCTGAGAGGGCCGTAACAACGCTCAATTGACAACCGGTCCAGCGGACGGCTCACCGACGCCGCTGGACCGGATCGCCTCATATTCGAAACATTACAAGTGGCAACAAAGATCCTGATCGATTTTCATCTTGACAGAGAAAGATCGGTAGATCCATCTCGCCTGCATGCGAAGCACTGGTAGTGTCAAGAATCTTTCGCTTTCACAGTGGCAGTGCCCTCCAGGTTCCAGGCCAAGTCCTTGATTTCTTCGCTGACCGGGTTTCAGCGTCCTGCTTGGGCGTCGGGGATTCGTTCGTCTCCGGAGGGAACAGGGGATCCCGGGGCGGGCAACCCGGCCCGGCGCCGAAGGCGCTCCCGGCGGTGGAAAAAGGCCTCCCTCTCTCCGTCCGTCCCGCAGCCGCATTGAAGCCAGCGCTCCACCACGGCCAGGGCCGCGTGAAAGTCCTTCTCGACGTGCTCCAGCTGTTTCGCCAGCTCCTCCGCGGCGAAGGCGTCGCCGGGGTCCTCCCGGAGAATTTCCCGCCAGAGGCGGGCGGTCTCGTCCCGCCGTCCGGTCTGCTTGCAGAGCAGCGACAGCTGGGCCTTCGCTTCCCGGGAGGCGGGGGCCTCCCCCCGGGCGACCAGGCCGTTCAGGATTTCCCCCGCCCCCGCCCGGTCGCCCCGGTCTGCGAGAAGGCGCGCCGCCGCCAGGAGGTCCCGCGGGTCCGCGGCGGGGGGCGGCTCCGGCAGGACCAGCTCCGCCAGGTGGACCGCCAGGGCCGCCAGGGAGAGGATGTCCAGCCGGTTGTGGAGGAAGATGTCCGGGAGGAGGCTCCCGTCCCGGGTCCGGAGCCACTGGAAATAGCGCTCCGGGATCTCGCTTCCCGGCAGGTCTCCCTCCCGGAGGAGTCCCAGGAGGGCCGCCTCGAGCGTCCCCAGCCGGCAGTTCTCCAGCCGGGCCCCCACCAGCCGGCGGCTCGGGTGCAGAAGGTCCAGGTGGGGAAAGCCTTCCAGGGGGTTCGTCAGCCGGTTCATGATGAACCGGGCCGACAGGAGGTTCAGGTCGAAGGCCTTGCCGTTGAAGGTGACCAGGGCCTTCCGCGGCGCCGCCAGGTCCGACAGGTGGGCCAGGGCCGCCCGCTCCTCCGCGTAGTCCCGGAGGAAGAGCTGCCGCAGGACGAACCGCGTCCCCTCGAACCAGCCCAGGCCGATCAGGAAGGCCACCGTCCCGGTCCCCCCGGCCAGCCCCGTCGTTTCCGTGTCGAGGAAGAGAAGGTCCTCGATGCCCAGGACCGCCAGGTCCCGGACGTTGCCGACCAGTGCGGCCCTGGGCATGTCCAGGGCCGCCAGGTCCGACACCCGCCGGTAGCCGTGGCAGGTCCCGCCGCCGAACGTTTCGCCCGTGACGAAGAGGGAGCCGTGGGGCGTCTCGACCTCTTCGCCGGCGACGATCTCGCCCAGGGGCGGCCGGCGGTCCCGGCTCACCGCCGGTGGCTCCCGCCGCCGGCCCAGGATCTCCTCGATCCGCCGCCGGAGCTCCGTGACCTCCGGGCGGTCCTGCGTTGGCGCTGCGGGGGAGGGCGCTTCGCCGGTGAGGCGCCGGAGGCGGCTCTTGACGCTCATGGCCCGTCCAGGAGCAGGTTCACGATGGCCAGGGCGACCTCCTTGGCCCGGTTCCCCACCTCCAGGGTGGGGCCCACGCAGGTTGGGCAGCCGTGGAGGCAGGGGCAGGACGTGAGAAGCGCCCGCGCCGACTCCAGGAGGCGCCGGTGCTCCCCGTAGAGGAGGTCCGAGAAGCCGATCCCGCCGGGGTAGGCGTCGAACAGGAAGACCGTGGGGTCGAAGGCGTCCTCTTGGGCGGGCTCCGCTTCCGCGGCTCCCGGCGTGGAGGTGATGACGCGGCCGCCGCCGGTGTGCCGGACGAACCACTCGCCGCTCTTGTCGCCGATGCAGCGGTCGATGTCGTGGAGGTCCGCCATCAGCAGCATCGCCGCCAGGTGATGGAGGCCGTAGGCCAGGCCCGCCAGCCCGTCGATGATCTGTTCCCGCGTGTACGGGAGGGCTTCCAGGAGGTCCCGGGGGATCGTGAACCAGTAGCCCGTGGTGTGCATGTCCCGCTCGGGGAGGTGGACGTCCCCGAAGCCCAGGTTCTCCGACGTGTAGAATTTGATCTTCTTGTAGCCCACCACCTTCCGGACCACCTGGACTTCCCCGTGCTCGACGATGGCGCTTCCCCGGCGAGTCTCGGCGAACCGGTCGATGACCCGGACGTTCGTGTAGGTCATGGCGTCGGTGTAGTAGTCCACATCGACCTTTCGGACGTAGGCCTTCTTTCCCGGGAGGTCGAAGCGGTCCACCTGGTAGGGCTGGGACTCGACCATGTAGATGGCCCCCTCGTGGAGGGCCGTGAAGGCGCCGTCCCAGTCGACCTCGGCGATGATCCGCGGGTTCCCCTTTTCCGTGTCGTCCACCACCACCACGTTCTCCGGGTTGATGCTCCGGAGGCTCACCTCGTCGGCGGGGTAGCTCTCGGCGGACCAGTGCCAGCGGTCCCCCGCCTCGTGGAGGACCCCCTTCTCCGTCAGGTAGTCCAGGAGTTCGACGATGTTCTCCTTCCCGAACCGCTCCCCCCGCTCGAAGGGGAGTTCGAAGGCGGCGCTCTTGAGGTGGTGGAGCAGGATCAGGAGGTTGTCGGCATTGATGCGGCAGTGCTCCGGGGAGCGGGAGAAGAAGTACTCCGGGTGCTCCGCGATGAACTGGTCCATGGGCGCGCTCCGGGCGATGAGGACCGCGAGGCTCCGCCCAGCCCTGCGCCCCGCCCGGCCCGCCTGCTGCCAGGTGCTGGCCACGGAGCCGGGGTAGCCTGCCATGATGCAGGCCTCGAGGTCCCCGATGTCGATGCCCAGCTCCAGGGCGTTGGTGCTGACGACGCCCATGACGTCCCGGTTCCGGAGCCCTGCCTCGATCTGCCGCCGCAGGTTCGGCAGGTAGCCGCCCCGGTAGCCTGTGACGAAGGTGTCTGGGAGGGGCTTCCCCTTCTTGAACCGGTCCTTCAGGTACCGGGTGAGGACTTCGACGTTCAGGCGGCTGGTGGTGAAGACGATGGTCTGGATCCGCTCCTCCACGAGGCTCCCCGCCAGGTTCCGGGCCGGCGTGAGGGCCGACTGGCGGATCCCCAGCTCCCGGTTCACGATGGGCGGGTTGTAGAGGATGAAGGTCTTGGCGGCAGCGGGGGCGCCGCTCTCGGCGATCAGCTCCACCGGCCGCTCCAGGACGGCCTCGGCGTGCTCCTTCGGATTCGCCACCGTGGCGGAGCAGCAGACGAACACGGGGTCCGCGCCGTAGAAGCGGCAGATCCGGACGAGGCGGCGGATCACGTTGGCCAGGTGGGAGCCGAAGACGCCCCGGTAGACGTGAAGCTCGTCGATGACGACGAACCGCAGGTTCATGAAGAGCTTCTGCCACTTGGTGTGGTGCGGCAGGATGCCCGCGTGGAGCATGTCCGGGTTCGTGACGACCACGTGGCCCTGGCGGCGGATGGCCTGGCGGGCGTCGTCGGGGGTGTCGCCGTCGTAGGTGAAGGTGCGGATGTCTTCCCGGAGGTCCGTGATGAGGCCGTGGACCTCGTGCATCTGGTCCTGGGCGAGGGCCTTCGTGGGGAACAGGTAGAGGGCCCGCGTCTCCGGCTCCTCGAGGATCCGCTGGAGGACCGGGAGGTTGTAGCAGAGGGTCTTGCCGCTGGCCGTGGGGGTGACCAGGACCACGTCCTTCCCCTGGCGGACGAGGTCCACCGCCTCGCCCTGGTGGCTCCAGAGTTGGCGGGCGCCCCGGGCTTCGAGGACGGACCGGAGGCGCGGGTGGACCCAGCCGGGGTAGTCGACGAACCGGGCCTCCCGGGCGGGGATCCGCTTCAGGGCCGTCACGTTCTCCATGAAGCGGCGGTTCTTCTCCAGGCGGGTCAGCCATTCGTCCAGGGTCAGTCGGCTCATTTGATTACCCGTAAGCAGGTATTGCAGTCATCAGGGACGGAGCCCTGCCGGCCGCAGGTATGGATGGACGCCGCGCCCCCGCGGGTCGGCGGTCGCACCGGGGCGCGGGGGCTGTCACGGGGGTTCCCGCCGTCGCGAAAACGTTTCCGCCCTTCGTCCTTGGAAAGCGCTCGTCCCGATCCCGGAAACGTTTTCCAATTGCTCCTCTGGGAACCCCCGGCCGCGCCCCCGCGAATATTGGCCGGTCCGGGGCGCGGGGATGCGTCCGCACCATCCATTCCGAAAAAGGCGGGCCGTTGTCAATGAAAAAGGGGGCGCGCCGGCGGTCGCGCGTTGACATTTGGGGCGCCTGTGCTACCATCGCCCCGTTTCCATCATCCCGTCCCGCGAGGAGATCCGCATGAAAATCGAAGTGAAAAAAGGAAATATCGAGCGGTTCGCCACGCCGGCCGTGGCGGCCTTTCTGTTTGAAGACGAGAAGCCCGCCGGGGCCGCGGCGCTCCTGGACGGGGCCTCCGGGGGCCTCGTGACGGAGCTGCTCGGGACCGGCGATTTCAAGGGGAAGCTCCACGCGACGGCCGTTCTCTACACCGGGAAATCCCTGCCTGCGGCACGGCTGATCCTGGTCGGCCTGGGGAAGCGGAAGGACTTCCGCCCGGACCGTCTCCTCGGGGCCTTCGGCGCGGCGGCCCGGGAGGCCCGGCGGCTGGACGTCTCGGACTTTGCCGCCTCCTGGGACATCGGCCTGCCGGAAGAGCAGCCGGAGCGGATTGCCGCCGCGGCCGTCGAGGGGGTCCTCCTGGGCCTTTACCGCTACCTCCCCTTCAAGACCGTCGACCGGGAGGAGAGGAAGGAGTTGCGCTCCTTCGCCCTCGTGGAGCCCGACGCAAGGCGCAGGAAAGCCCTCGGGGCCGCGGCGGCGGAGGCCGAGGCCGTCGCCCGGGCCGTCTGCTTCGCCCGGGACCTGGTTTCCGCCCCGGGGAACGAGATGACCCCCGACCGGATGGCCCGGGAGGCGAAGAAGATGGCCGCGGGCCGCGGCCTCGCGGTGAAGGTCCTGGGGGAGCCGGCCCTGCGGAAGCTGGGGATGAACGCCCTGCTGGGGGTGTCCCGGGGGAGCGCCGAGCCGCCCCGCCTGATCGTCCTGGAGCACCGCGGGGGTCCGAAGGGCGAGGCCCCGGTGGTCCTGGTGGGGAAGGGCCTCACCTTCGACAGCGGCGGCATTTCGCTCAAGCCGGCGGAAAACATGGGGGAGATGAAGGACGACATGTCCGGCGGCGCCGCCGTCCTGGGGGCCCTCATGGCCGCGGCAGACCTCCACCTGCCCCTGAACGTGACGGGCCTGGTGCCCGCCGTGGAGAACATGCCCGACGGAAAGGCCTACCGGCCCGGGGACGTCCTCGCCTCCCTCTCGGGGCAGACCGTGGAGGTCATCAGCACCGACGCGGAGGGGCGGCTGATCCTGGCGGACGCCCTGACCTACGCCCGGCGCTTCCGGCCCGCGGCGGTCATCGACCTGGCGACCCTCACGGGGGCCTGCATCGTCGCCCTGGGGGACCTCGGGACGGGCCTCTTCGGGACGGACGCGGGGCTGGTAGCCCGGATCAAGGCCGCCGCGGAGGCCACGGGCGACCGGGTCTGGGAGATGCCCCTCTGGGACGACTACGTGGAACTCATCAAGAGCGACGTGGCGGACTGGAAGAACACCGGCGGCCGCTACGGCGGCGCCATCACGGCGGCCCTGTTCCTGAAGCAGTTCGCCCCGGAGGCGCCCTGGGCGCACCTGGACATCGCCGGGCCGGCGTGGCTCAAGAAGGACCGGCCCGCCGCCCCCAAGGGCGCCTCCGGCGTCGGCGTCCGCCTCCTGGTGGAGGTGCTGAAGGGCTGGAGCGATCCCGCGTGAACGCCGCCCCGGACGCCATCCTCGAGATCCAGGGCCTCTCCACCCGGTTCGAGACCTCCCGGGGGACCGTCCGGGCGGTGGACGGCGTGGACCTGTCGGTCCGCCGCGGGGAGACGCTGGGGATCGTCGGCGAGTCCGGCTGCGGCAAGACCGTCCTGGCCCTGTCCATCCTGCGCCTCGTCCCGCCGCCGGGGCGGATCGCCGGGGGCCGCATCCTCTTCGACGGCCGGGACCTCCTGGCCCTCCCGGAAGAGGAGATGCGCCGCCTCCGGGGCCGCGAGATCTCCATGATCTTCCAGGAGCCCATGACCTCCCTCAACCCGGTCTTCCGGGTGGGCGACCAGGTGGCGGAGGTCCTGGAAGTCCACGAGGGGCTGCCGCGGCGGCAGGCCCTGGAGCGGGTCGTCGAAGTCTTCCGCCTCGTGGGGATCCCCTCCCCGGAGACCCGCATCCGCGACTACCCCCACCAGCTCAGCGGCGGGCTGCGCCAGCGGGTCATGATCGCCATGGCCCTGTGCCTCAAGCCGCGGCTGCTCCTGGCCGACGAGCCCACGACGGCCCTGGACGTGACGATCCAGGCCCAGATCCTGGACCTCATCGGGCGCCTCAAGGAAGAGACGGGCGCATCGGTGGTGCTGGTCACCCACGACCTGGGGGTGATCGCCGAGGCGGCCCAGTTCGTGGCGGTCATGTATGCCGGAATCGTCGTGGAGTACGGCGCCGTCGAAGACGTCTTCGCCTCCCCCTGCCATCCCTACACGGCGGGGCTCCTGGCCTCGGTGCCCCGGGCGCGGGGAGGGGAGGAAGGGGAGCGGCGCCTGCCCGCCATCGCCGGGACGGTGCCCTCCCTGGACGAGCTGCCCGCGGGGTGCCGCTTTTCCGGGCGCTGCCCCGACGTCATGGACATCTGCCGGCGGGAGGAGCCCGCCGTGACCTCCCCGGCGCCGGGCCGCCGGGTACGCTGCTGGAAATTCCCGTGAACGGGGGAAACGTGGATTCGAAGGAACGAGCGGGCCTGCCGGAAGCGCTGTTCGACATCCGGGACCTCCGGAAGCATTATCCCGTCCGGGGCGGATTTCCCGGGCGGGGCGGCACGGTCAAGGCGGTGGACGGCGTGACCCTCCGGGTCCGGCGGGGCGAGACCCTGGGGCTGGTGGGGGAGTCGGGCTGCGGCAAGTCCACCCTGGGGCGGCTCCTGCTCCGCCTCGAGGCGCCCACGGCGGGGAGCATCCTCTTCGACGGGGCCGATGTGGCGGCCCTGTCCGGCGCGGCCCTGCAGGCCTATCGCCGCCGGGTCCAGATCATCTTCCAGGACCCCTATTCTTCCCTGAATCCCCGCATGTCCGCCGGTTCCATCATCGGGGAGCCCCTGGCGATCCACGGGACCCCGGCGGCGGAGATCCCCCGGGAGGTGGAGCGCCTGGCGGAGACGGTGGGACTCTCCCGGGAGCAGACGACCCGCTACCCCCACGAGTTCAGCGGCGGGCAGCGGCAGCGGATCGGCATCGCCCGAGCCCTGGCCCTCAATCCGGACCTGATCGTGGCGGACGAGCCCGTCTCGGCCCTGGACGTGTCCATCCAGGCGCAGATTCTCAACCTCCTGAAGGACCTCCAGGAGCGCCTGGGGCTGACGTACCTCTTCATCACCCACGATTTCGGGGTGGTGCGCTTCATGAGCGACCGCATCGCCGTCATGTACCTGGGACGGATCGTGGAGCTGGTCCGGAATGCGGACCTCCTGCGCCACCCCCTGCACCCCTACACGGAGGCGCTGCTCTCGGCCGTTCCCGAACCCGACCCGGCCCGCCGCCGCGAACGGATCATCCTGCCGGGGGATCCCCCCAGCCCCGTGGATCCCCCACCGGGATGCGTGTTTCACCCCCGCTGCCCCTGCCGGATGGAGGTCTGCGGCCGGGAAATCCCCACCCTGGCGGACCGGGAAAACGGCCACCCCACGGCCTGCCATCTCTTCGGACTCGCAACGCAGAAACCCCGCTGAAGGAGGAACCGTGAAGGAAGAAACCGTCTTTTCCCCCGCCGGATGAGCAATTCCACGGGCGGTTCCCCGATCTCCTCCGAAAACGTACCCGGCGGAATGAAAAAACTTGCATTTTTGTTCTTTCGGTGATACGGCATTCCTCACCGGTTGCAGTAGCAGGTTATTAGCAGGGTATCCGTAAAACCGGTTCGAAGGGTTGGTAGTGAGTCCAGTGCTCCTGTTTTTTTAGACCACGTTCGGCTCGCAGAAGGCTGCGGGAGGGCGTGGTTTTTTTTGTTCCACCGGAAGGTGGGGGGATTTCGATCGAAAGGAGGGTGGTATGTTGTCACAGGGAAAGGTAAAGTGGTTCAACGAAAAGAAGGGGTATGGCTTCATCGAGAACGATGAGGGCGGCGACGTGTTCGTTCACTACAGTTCCATCCAGTCAACCGGTTTCAAGACACTGCAGGAAGGTCAGCGGGTGGGCTTTGAAATCGAGCAGGGCAAGAAAGGCCCTGCGGCCGTGAAAGTCCAGCCGTTATAATACGCGACGGAATCCTGGCAGGTGCCCCGGTCGATCGGCCGGGGCATTTTTTTTGCGATCATCCGTCAGGTCGCCATCCGCTCCCGGAACGACCGGATCTCCCGGAGGGCCCGCCAGCGGATGATGAAGAAGGCCACCCCGTTGGAGAGGGGCATGGCGACCCAGGCGCCGGTGTCGCCCAGGAGCGGCGGCAGGAAGATCAGCAGCGGCGCCAGGAGCAGCACGTCCCGCACGAACATGAGCAGCATGGCCGTGGTCCCCTTTCCCAGGCCGATGAACATGTTGATCCACACCAGGGCGGGGGCGATGAGCACCATGGAGGAGACGAAGATCCGAAGCGCCGGCACGGCCATCCCGGAGAGCTTCGCCTCGGTGGTGAACAGGCCGAGGAGCTGGGGCGCCAGGAGCTCGATGAGCAGGAAGGACAGCCCTGCCAGGATGACGGAGAAGCGGATGGCCACGTTCACCGTTTCGATCAGCCGGTCCCAGCGCCGGGCCCCGGCGCTGAATCCCACCATGGGCATCACCCCGTGGCCGACGCCGAAGAGGATCATCATCACCAGGCCGTTCACCCGGAAGCAAAGCCCCAGGGTCGCCAGGGCCTCGTGGCCGAAGGGGATGAGGGCGTGGTTGTAGACGATGATGACGAGGCTGATGACGAGGTTCATGACGATGGAGGGGAAGCCCGTCTGGAAGATGGCCCGCAGGATCGCCGGATCCGGCCGGAGCTGCTTCCATTCCAGGCGGTACTTGGAGTTCCGGAGGCCCAGGCAATACAGGGACAGGAGCCCCGCCGCGGTCTGGGCGATCACGGCGGAGTAGGCGGCGCCCCGGATTCCCATGGCCGGAACAGGCCCCCAGCCGAGGATGAACAGGGGGTCCAGGACGGCCCCGATGGCAGAGAAGACGAGGATCACGTACATGGACAGGCTGGGCCTGCCCTCCGCGCGGAGCAGGTTGTTCACCATCATGAGAAACAGCAGGAACGGGGAGGAGCAGATGATGATGGTCAGGTAGCTCCGCGCCAGGGGGAGGATGTCCCCGGTGGCGCCGAAGATCCGGAGCAGGCCGTCCGGGTTGGCGAGCGTGAAGGCGATCAGCAGGATCCCGAAGAGGAACGTGAGGAGGAAGACCTGGCCGGCGGTCTTCCGGGCCGCCTCGAGGTTGCCCGCCCCGAACATGCGGGCGGCATAGGAGCCGGCCCCGACGCCGGTCCCGATGCCCAGGGAGGCGAGGATCATCTGGATGGGCAGGTTCACCGTGAGGGCCGCCACGGCCTGGTGGCTCGTCCGGGCGAGCCACAGCGTGTCCATGAGGTTGTAGAGGGCCATGGAGAGCATGGCCGCCATGGAGGGCCAGCTCATCTTGAGGAGGAGGGGAAGGATGGGGCCCCGGCCCAGGTCCAAACTCTTGTCCGTCATGGGATGCGATCCGCCGCTGGAATTGTAAATCGGGGGATTTCCTGCTAACACGCATGCGCGACGCAGTTCAAGACAATTCAGAAGGTCGGCCGCGCCCCCGTGGCTGGATGGTTCGTCCGGGGCGCGGGGGCTGCCCGTCCTTCAGGGAGGTTTATGGAAGTGCAACCGGTGAACCTGATCGCACTCGTCGGACCAACCGCGTCGGGGAAGACGCGCCTGGCGGCCCGGCTGGCCCGGGACTTGGGCTCGGAGGTCATCTCCGCAGATTCGCGGCAAGTCTACCGGGGCCTCGACATCGGCTCCGGCAAGGACCTGGGGGACTATGTCGTCGACGGCGTCCCCGTGCCGTACCACCTGATCGACATCGCGGACCCCCGGGAGGAGTTCAGCGTCTACGCTTACCAGCGGGCCTTCCGGGCCTGCTTCGCGGACCTGTCCGGCCGGGGCCTCGTGCCGGTCCTGGCGGGCGGGACAGGGCTCTACATCGAGGCGGTCCTCCGGGACTACCGGATGGAGGAGGTCCCGGAGGACCCGGTGCTCCGAAGGGAACTGGCGGATCGGAGCGACGGGGAACTGGCGGAGATGCTCCGGTCCGTCAACCCCCGGCTGCACAACACCTCGGACCTGGCGGGCCGGGAGCGTATCCTCCGGGCCCTCGAGATCGCCCGCCATCGGGCGGGCGCCCCGGCGGAAACAGGACCGGCCCTCCGTCCTCTCGTCGTCGGCGTCCGCTGGGACCGGGCGGTCCTCCGGCGTCGCATCGCGAAGCGCCTCGCGGAACGCCTCGACGGCGGCCTCGTGGAGGAGGTGCGGCGGCTCCTGGAGGAGGGTGTTCCCCCCGGGCGGCTCCACGAGCTGGGCCTCGAGTACCGTTACGTGGGCCTGCACCTGCGGGGGGACCTGTCCCGGGAGGAGATGGTCCGGACCCTCGGGATCCGCATCGGGCAGTTCGCGAAAAGGCAGGAAACCTGGTTCCGGGGCATGGAGCGCCGGGGCGTCCCGATCCGGTGGATCGACGGCGCCGATTGCGAGACCCTGCGGGCCCTGGCGGGCGAGGCGCTGCCGTGAGGCGGGTCCGGCCGGTCCGGCGCTACCTCGACGGCTGGGCGGAGAGGCCCGTCCATCCCCTTGTCGCGGGACCCCCGGGGGGCCTCTCCCGGGCAGTGGTCATCCCGGCCCTGGCGGAGCGGGACTCCCTCTTTACGACCCTGGCGGACCTGGCGCGCCAGCCGCACCAGGAGCTCTCCGAGACCCTCGTCCTGGTGGTGGTGAACAACCGCCGCCCGCCCCTGGAAGACCCGGAGGCCGTCCGGAACAACCGGGAGACCCTGGAGATCCTGGAGAGCCTGATCCGGGGAGGGAAGCCGGGACCCGGCGGCGCCGTTCCGGGGAAGGCCGCCGAGGGCCCGGTGCCCAGTGCGGCAGACCCGGCGGAGGGCGATGCCTCTCTCCGCCTCGCGGAATCCCTGGAGGTCATCCGCCGGAGCCCGCTCCGCCTGGCCTGCCTGGATGCATCCTCCCCGGGGTGCGAGATCCCGGACAAGGACGGCGTCGGCCTGGCCCGGAAGCTCGGCCTGGACCGGGCCCTGGCGCTCCTCGACCCGGACCGGGCGGAGGGGGGAGCCCTTGTCTGCCTGGACGCGGACACCCGCGTGGACGGGTGCTACCTTTCCGCCGTGGGCGGCTTCTTCGACCGGGAGGAGGCCCCCGCGGCGGTGATCGACTTTACCCACCAGGAGGCGGGGGACCCGGTCCTCCGCCGGGCCATCCTGCGCTACGAGATTTTCCTCCGGGCCTACGTCCTGGGCCTCCGCTGGGCGGGGTCGCCCTACGCCTTCCACACCGTCGGCTCCACCATCGCCTGCACCGGGGCGGCCTACGCCGCCGTCCGGGGCATGAGCCGCCGCCGGGCCGGAGAGGACTTCTACTTTCTCAACAAGCTTGCCAAGACGGGACCCGTGGGCCGCATCGGGGGAACGACGGTCCGCCCCTCGCCCCGGCCGTCGCTCCGCGTCCCCTTCGGGACGGGACGCCGCATGGCCCTCGTCCTGTCGGGGGAGGAGTCCGCCGCCGGCGAGACCTATGACCCCGCCGTCTTCGGGATCCTCCGAGACGGGTTTGCCCTCCTGGAGGAAAACCCGGACCGTTCCGGTGAAGACTGGCTGGGCCGGGCCCGCCGGATCCACCCGGTCCTGGCACAGTTCCTGGAGGGACAGGATTTTTGCCGCGCCTGGGAGTCGATCCGCCGCCAGGCGCCGGGGCCCGCCCACCTGCGTCGGCAGTTCCACGGCTGGTTCGACGCCTTCCGGACCCTCCGGGCGGTCCACGCCCTCCGGGACGGGGGGCTGCCGAACGTCCCCCTCCTGGAAGGGGCGGGGCGGCTTCTGGAAATGGCGGGACGGCCGCCCGCCGCCGTTCCTGGGGATCCGGGTCCCGGTGGAGACGCCGACGCGGCGACGCTCCTCGCGGCCCTCCGGGAGGGGGAGGCCGCGGCGGGTTTTCATCCCTGAACCCGGCCGGCGGCGAGGCCGGCGGGGGCACGGACAGCCGGGGAAAACCGGCGGTTTCCTTCCTTGACGGCGCCCGCCCTTTCGCATATACAACGTGAAATTTTCACCCATTCGGTGTCCGGGCGGCAACGGCCCGGGCTGACGGGCAGGGCGGCAAGCCCTGCCGGGAGGAGGAGCCCCTTTCATGAAACGCGCCGCGTGCACGGCAGGTTCGATCCTGCTGATCCTGATGCTGCTGATCCTTCCCGCCGGTTGCGGCAAGGACGAAAAACCCACAGAGACGGCCCCGGTTTCCCAGCAGGCCTCGGCCCCGCCGGCGGTTCCCCTGCCTTCCGCGGCGGGTCCGGAGGGGCCTGCCGCGGCGGCGCCGCCGATGTTGCCCGTGCCGTCCGACGTGTTGATCGAGGTGGACGGGACGAGGCTCACGGAGCCCCAGGTCGAGGCCATCCTGAAGAAGCGCTTTGCCGCCGTGAAGGAGAAGCTGACGGCCGATCGGAAGAAGAAGCTCCGGGACGAGTGGCGGAAGCGCATCGTCGACGACTTCGTGGCCCGGACGCTCCTGGCCAACGAGATCAAGCGGAGGAACATCGGGGCCTCCGAGCAGGAGATCAGCGAGGCACTCCAGCAGGTCAAGGCGACCCTGCAGCCGGGGACGACCCTGGAGGACCTGATGAAGCAGAGCGGGACCTCCCAGGCCCAGCTCCGGGAGGAAATGGCCTTCGCCGTCAAGCTCGACAAACTCGTGAAGGGCGCCATGGGAAAGCAGGCGAAGCCCACGGACAAGGAGATCGCCGCCTTTTACGAGAAGAACCGGAAGACCTTCTCCATTCCCGAGTCGGTCCGGGCCCGCCACATCCTGATCGCCAAGACGACCGGGGACGACGAGAAGAAGAAGGCGGAAAAGAAGGCCCGGGCCGAGGACGTCCGCAAGCAGCTCCTGGCGGGGGGGAACTTCGTCGAACTGGCGAAGAAGAACTCCGACTGCCCCAGCAAGGAGCACGGCGGCGACCTGGGCGAGTTCCCCCGGGGACAGATGGTCAAGGCCTTCGACCAGGCCGTTTTTGCGCAGAAGGTCAACGAGATCGGCCCGGTGGTGGAGACCGACTTCGGGTACCACGTCATCCAGGTCCTGGAGCGCAGCGGCCCGAAGCCGATGCCCCTGGAGCAGGTGAAGGACCGCATCTCCCTGTACCTGGAGCACGACAAGAAGAACAAGGCCATGGTCTCGCTGATGAAGAAGCTGCGGGAAAAGTCGAAAATCGTCCTCTACAAGCCGGTCTGACAACCAGGGAGGGGCCTCCATGCGACACCGCCGGGCGGGAAAGGTTTGCGACGGCCTGTGGTACCTGGGACGGGAGGAGTCGGGCGTCTATTTCCTCCAGGGACGGGACGGAGCCGTTCTGATCAACGGCGGCCTGGCCCACATCCTGCCGGACGTCCTGGACCAGATGAAGTCCTTCGGCCTCGATCCGGGAGCCTTGACGAAGATCCTCATCCTCCACTCCCATTTCGACCACGTGGGCGTCATCCCCTGGTTCAAGCGGACCTGGCCCTCGATCGACGTGTGCGCCTCCGGGGCGGCCTGGAACATCCTGGCCATGCCCAAGGCCATCCACATCGCCAACACCTTCAGCCTCATGGCGGCGAAGATGGCGAAGGCCGAGGAAGGCCTCGGGGGCTACGATCACCCGTGGCGGGACGACATCCGGGGGACGGAGGTGAAGCAGGGGGACCGGATCGACCTGGGCGGCGTCGCCCTGGAGATCCACGAGACGCCAGGACACACGTCCTGCTCCATCACCGCCCACGAGCCGGATCGGAAGGCCCTCTTCGCCTCCGACGCCGTCGGCATCCCCTACCGGGACGTGGTGTTCCCCTCGGCGAACACGAACATCGACCAGTACCTGGAGAGCCTGGAGAAACTCCTGCCCCTGCCGGTGGCGATCGTCGGGGCGGACCACTACGGCTACGTCACGGGCGAGGAGGCGGGGTCCTTCGTCGCCCGGAGCATCGAGGAGGCCCGGAAACTCAAGGCGGAGATGCAGGGGATCTACCGGGAGTGCGGAGGCGACATCGACGCCGCGGCAAAGTCCATGAACGGCCTGTTTTTCCAGCGGTGCCCCGGCTACTTCATCGCCCCCGAGATCCTCGAGGGGGTCTTCAGGCAGATGATGAAGTACATCGCCAAAACAATATGATCGAACGGGATTTCATCGGGGGCAGGAACCGTTTTAGACTCCGTTGAGAAATCGCGCCTGTTTCTGATCATCAACAGGAGAGAGCCATGACCGAAGAGCAGGAAATCAACGGAACGCAGGAGACGGAGGAATCCGGGGCCGGAGAAGGCTCAAAGCGCGTGCGGGTGAACCAGCAGAACCTCTACCGGGAGGAGACCTTTTCGGACCTCCAGGTGGCGGTGATCCGCCAGCTCTCCCCCGTGAAGCCCAACGGCGAGCCCGACAAGACCCGGAAGGTTCTCTACGCCGGGCAGACCCAGATCATCACGCCCCAGGGACCGCTTCCGATCCAGTTCCCCATCGACGCGAAGAACCTTCAGCAGGCCGTGGACCTCTTCCCGGAAGCGATGGAGGCCTACGTGGAGAACCTGATGGCCCAGGCCCGGGAGATGCAGCGCCGGGAAGCCTCCCGCCTGATCGTTCCCTCCCAGTCGGGCGGCGACAGCCGGATCCTCCGATAATCATTCGTAGCCCAGCTCGATGAGCCGTTCCTCCGAGATGCCCAGGAAATGGGCCACCTCGTGGACCACGGTGATCTCGATCTCCTCTTCCAGCTCCTCCAGGGTCCAGCACATCTCCTCCAGGGGCTCCTGGAAGATGAGGATCGTGTCGGGGTAGAGGGGAGGGTAGGTGATGGAGCGCTCCATGAGGGACGCCCCCTGGTAGACCCCCAGGAGGGGATAGTCCGGCGGCAGGTCCATGTCGCGGAGGAGTTCCCGGGACGGACGCTTTTGGACGGAGATCACCATGTTGTCCAGGTGCCGGCGGATTTCCGCGGGGATCCGGCGAATCGCCCGCTCCACCGCCCGGTCGAACTCGCTCTTGGAAAGATTCATGGCCACTCCCTTCGGCAGCACACGCCGCGGCAGGCCCGTTGCGCCGGTGAGCGGGGACTGTACCCGGATTGAATCGAACATCCGCGGGTTGCGGCCCTCGTGCATGCGAAGCGGATCATACCACGGCCCCGGGGGTGGAGGAAACCCCTTTGGCGGCGCCTTTCGTCCGGTCCGGTCCGCCCCTCCCGTCTCGACAAACACGCCCGTTCATATTATGATGCCTCGCCCCTCTGCAGAGGAATGCCATGGCCCGATTCCGATTGCCGCTCCTGATGGTCGCCCTGATCCTGGCAGGGACGATCCCGACGGCCGCTTCGCCCGGCGACGGGCGCGGTGTCCCCGGGGACCCGGTCCGGGGAGAAATCCCGGAAACGCCGGTCCGGCAGGCCCGGATCGTCCGGGAGTATCCCCACGACCCCGGCGCCTTCACCCAGGGCCTCCTGTTCCACGGCGGGTTTCTCTACGAGGGCACGGGCCTCCGCGGCCGCTCCACGCTGCGGGAGGTCGTGCCGGAAACAGGGGCCGTCCGGCGCATCCACCGGCTGCCGGACGACCAGTTCGGCGAGGGGCTGGCCCGGTGCGGAGACCGCCTCCTGCAGTTGACCCTGCGGTCCCGGGTCCTCCATGTCTATGACCGGCAGACCTTCCGCCTGCGGGGGACCTTTCCCTATCCCCGGGACGGCTGGGGGCTTGCCTGCGACGGCCGGCGGCTCGTCGCCAGCGACGGAACGGACCGCCTCCATTTCCTCGCTCCCCGGACCTTCCGGACGCTCCGGTCCGTGACCGTGACCGACGCGGGCCGCCCGGTCCACCGGCTCAACGAGCTGGAATTCGTGGAGGGCCGGATCCTGGCGAACATCTGGGGGAGCGACCGCATCGCCCGGATCGACCCGGACTCGGGGCGGGTCGAAGGGTGGATCGACCTCGCGGCCCTCCGGGAGCGCCTCCGGGGAACCGCCGCCGAAACGGCCAACGGGATCGCCTGGGACGCCGGGCGCCGCCGGCTCCTCCTGACCGGCAAGCACTGGCCCCTGCTGTTTGAAGTGAACATCGACGCAACTGCCCGGTGAATGCCCATGCCCTATGCCCTGCTGTCGGACATCCTGATCATCTTCGGCCTCTCCGTGGCGGTCATCTTCCTCTTCGCGAAGATCCGCGTCCCCGCCCTGGTGGGCTTCATCTTCACGGGCATGCTCGCGGGTCCCCACGGGCTGGGGCTCATCCGCGAGATCGCCAACGTGGAGATCCTCGCCGAGGTGGGGATCGTGGCCCTGCTCTTCACCATCGGCCTGGAGTTTTCCCTTCGCAGCCTCCTGAAGATCCGCCGCTCCGTCCTCATGGGAGGGGGCATCCAGGTGGGCGCGACGGTCCTGGCGGGGGCGGGTTTGGCGATGGGGGTGGGCTTTCCCCCGGGACAGTCGATCTTTTTCGGCTTCCTCCTCTCCCTGAGCAGCACGGCCATCGTGCTGAAGGTCCTGCAGGACCGGGCCGAGATGGACACCCCCCAGGGCGGGACTGCACTGGGGATACTGATCTTCCAGGACCTGGCCATCGTCCCGATGATGCTCCTGGTTCCGTTTGTCGGCGGATCCGCCGGAGGGACGCAGGCGGACCTGCTGGCCGCGCTGGCCAAGGGCGTCGCGGCCATCGCCCTCATCGCCGCCGGGGCGAAGTGGATCGTTCCCTACCTGCTCCACGCCGTGGCCCGGTCCCGGAGCCGGGAGCTGTTCCTGCTGGCGGTGGTCCTCATCTGCCTCTCCGTCGCCTGGCTGACCCACGAGGCGGGTCTGTCCCTGGCCCTGGGCGCCTTCCTGGCGGGGCTGATCATTTCCGAGTCGCCCTACAGCCACGAGGCGGTGGGCCACGTCCTGCCCTTCCGGGACGTCTTCACCAGCTTCTTCTTCGTCTCCGTGGGCATGCTCCTGGACATGGGGTTTTTCCTCACCGAGCCGTTCCTCATCCTCTCTCTCACCGCCGCGGTCCTGGTCCTCAAGGCCGCCCTGGCCGTCGGCACGGTCGTGGTTCAGGGGCTCCCGCTGCGGATCGCCCTCGTGACGGGCCTGGCCCTCTGCCAGATCGGCGAGTTCTCCTTTCTCCTCTCGAAGGTCGGCATGGGGTACGGCCTCATGACCCCCCGGGTCTACCAGATCTTCCTGGCCGTGTCGGTCTTCACCATGTCCCTGACCCCCTTCATCATCGCCGGGGCCCCGCGCCTGGCCCGCCGGGTCCTCTCCCTGCCGCTGCCGCTGCGGCTCAAGGAGGGAGGCTCCCTCTACCATGGCCCGAGGGAGACCTTTCTGGGGGACCACCTGGTCATCGTGGGATTCGGCCTGAACGGGCGGAACATCGCCCGGGCGGCACGGCAGACGGGGATCCCCTTCGTGATCCTGGAGACGAACCCGGATACGGTGCGGGAGGAGCGGAAAGAGGGGCTGCCGATCCACTACGGCGACGCCACCCACGAAGCGGTGCAGGCCCATGCGGGGATCCGGGAGGCCCGGACCCTGGTGGTGGCCATCAATGACCCCGCGGCGACCCGGCGGATCGTGGAGCTGGCCCGGCGGCTCAACCGGCGACTCCACATCATCGTCCGGACCCGCTACCTGGGCGAGATGGCGGCACTCCACGAACTGGGGGCCGACGAGGTGATCCCCGAGGAGTTCGAGACCTCCATCGAGATCTTTGCCCGGGTCCTCCGGAAGTACCTGATCCCGAAGCCGGAGATCGACCGCTTCGTCAACGAGATCCGGACCGGGGGCTACGACATGCTCCGGACCCTGTCCCCCGAGGCGGCGGTCTGCACGGACCTCCGGGTCTGCCTCCCCGACGCGGAGGTCGCCACGTTCCGCATCGAGGAGGGGTCGGAGGCGGATGCGCAGACCATCGGGGACCTGGCCCTCCGGAAAGAGCACGGCGTCACGATCCTGGCGATCCGCCGGGGCGGCGAGATGCTGTACAATCCCGATCCCCACCTGGAACTCACCGCCGGGGACATCCTCGTCTCCTTCGGCGCCCCGGACCGGACGGCCGCCGTGGCGGGGCTCTTCACGACGGAGGAAGCCGCGGTGGAATCGGACGGCGGCGGGTAGGACGGCTCGCGAGGTTCCGCGCGGACACCCGGACACGACCCAGAACCCCTTGCACCAAGGAGGATGCCAGCCATGAAGACACCGGAACAGTACGAAGAGAGCCTTCGCGGGATGAACTTCAAGGTCTACCTGATGGGCGAAGAGGTGAAGAACGTCGTCGACCACCCCATCATCCGGCCCTCCATGAACTCCGTGAAGATGACCTACACGCTGGCGCAGGACCCCCAGCACGAGGAGTTGATGACGGCCACCTCGCACCTGACGGGGAAAAAGATCAACCGCTTCTGCCACCTGCACCAGGGTCCCGAGGACCTGATCAAGAAGGTGAAGATGCAGCGCCTCATGGGCCGGAAGACGGCCGCCTGCTTCCAGCGCTGCGTGGGCATGGACGCCGTCAACGCCGTGGACAGCGTGACCTTCGAGATGGACCGGAAACTCGGCACCGACTACCACAAGCGCTTCACGAACTTTCTCCTGAAGATGCAGGAGGAGGACTGGACCGTCGACGGCGCCATGACGGACGTCAAGGGCGACCGCGGGCAGAGCCCGGCCAAACAGGCCGACCCGGACCTCTTCTGCCGCGTGGTGGAGAGGCGGGCCGACGGCATCGTCGTCCGGGGCTGCAAGGCCCACCAGACGGGGGCCGTCAATTCCCACTGGATCCTCGTGATGCCCACCCTCACGATGACGAAGGAGGACGCCGACTTCGCCCTGTCCTTCGTGGCCCCCGCCGACGCCGAGGGCATCGTCTACATTTACGGGCGCCAGTCCTGCGACACCCGCAAGCTCGAAGGCGGCCAGTTCGACATGGGCAACCGGGAGTTCGGCGGCCACGAGGCCATGATGATCTTCGACGACCTCTTCGTCCCCTGGGAGAACGTCTTCCTGTGCGGCGAGCACGAGTTCTCGGGCGCCCTGGTGGAGCGCTTCGCGGGCTACCATCGCCAGAGCTACGGCGGCTGCAAGGTCGGCGTGGGGGACGTCCTCATCGGGGCGGCGGCGCTGGCGGCGGACTACAACGGCGCCAGCCGCGCCTCCCACGTGAAGGACAAGCTCATCGAGATGACGCACCTCAACGAGACCCTCTACGCCTGCGGCATCGCCTGCTCCGCCGAGGGGCACCGGACGGCCTCGGGGACCTGGCTGATCGACCTGCTCCTGGCGAACGTCTGCAAGCAGAACGTGACCCGCTTTCCCTACGAGATCGCCCGCCTTGCCGAGGACATCGCCGGCGGCTTGATGGTCACCATGCCCTCCGAGAAGGACCTCCGGCACCCCGTGGCGGGGAAATACGTGGAGAAGTATCTGCGCGGCATCGCCGGCGTTCCCACGGAGCACCGGATGCGGGTCCTGCGCCTGATCGAGAACATCACCCTCGGGACGGCGGCGGTGGGCTACCGCACGGAGTCCATGCACGGTGCCGGGTCGCCCCAGGCGCAGCGGATCATGATCGCCCGCCAGGGCAACCTGGAGCAGAAGAAGGCGCTGGCGAAAAAGATCGCCGGGATCCCCGCGTAGCGGGTTGCCGCCGGAACCGCGGAGCCGCGAGGGGAGGGGAGAATCGCGCCATGCAGGAGGAGCGGGAACGGGAGATCCGGACGGTCCTGGGGGAGCGCGTCAGGCCCGGGACGGTGAGCATCCGGTTCTGCGGGGGATGCAACCCCCGGATCGACCGCGGCCGCGTCGCGCTGGAGCTCAAGGGGGCCCTCGAGGAGAGGGGGTGCCGGGTGGTCTGGGGTGGCCGCGAGGCGGATTTCCGGATCTTCCTGAGCGGCTGCCTGTCGGGCTGCGCCTTCAAGTACAACCCGGCGGACCCGCCCTGCGTCGTCGTGGCGGGGACCGCCGTGGACGACGAAGAGGTGGGCGAAGCGCGGATTGTTTCGGAAGTATTGAGAAAAATGGATCCATAGGGGATGCGGCCCGCGCCCTTGACGGAGATTCCCGCCGCGGGTATGGTGATTCCCTGCCGGGAGGCGGAGGTGCGGAAGCGGTGAAGCAAGCGAGCGGGGAGAGTCGGCCATGAGGTGGACGGGGAAAAAGGTCGCGCTGGCCCTGGGCGGCGGCGGCGTCCGGGGCTTCTCCCACGTGGGCGTCCTCAACGTCCTCGAGGAGGAGCGGATCGACATCGACCTGATCGCCGGAACCAGCGCCGGGGCCCTCGTGGGCGGGGCCTACGCCGCGGGCCTTTCCCCCGGGGCGATCCAGCAGCGCATCGACGAGTACATCGCCAGCCCCGCCTTCCAGAACTCGGAACTGAAGGCCATCGGCCTCTCCGTGAGCCCCGCCGTCGCTTCGGGCCGCGTGACCCGGCTGGTCACGTCCCTCCGGAACCGCTACTACATGCTCCGGTCCTTTTTCCGGGCCTCCGTCCTGCCCCCCCGGGACTTCGTCTCCCTCATCGACTACTTCATCCCCGACATCGACATCCGGGAGACCCGGGTGCCCTTTCTCTGCGTCGCCACGGACCTCCTGAAGGGCCGGCAGGTGGTTTTCACCGAGGGGCCCCTCCGCCGGGCCGTCCTGGCGAGCTGTTCCGTCCCCGGGGCCGTGGAGCCCGTCCCATGGGGCGAGTGGCTCCTGGCCGACGGCGGCATCACGAGCCTGGTGCCCGTCCGGGCGGCCCGCAAGGCCGGGGCGGATGTGGTCATCGCCGTGGTGGTCGACCGGGAGGTCCAGGAGGTTCCGCAGTTCGAGACCGCCCAGGACGTCTTCTACCGGGCCGGGGAGATCACCTCGGACCGCCTCGGGCTGGAGGAGGTCCGGGAGGCCGACGTCGTGATCCGCCCCGACGTGGGGGACCTGCACTGGATGGACTTCACCCGCGCCCGGGACCTCGTCCGGATCGGCGAGGAGGCCGCCCGGGAGGCCCTCGGCAGGATCGAGGAGGCCCTCCCCCTCTACAAGCGGGCCTATCGCTTCGCCGGCCGCTACGTTCCGTCCCTGCGCAGGAAAGGGTGACGTTCCCGCCGGCGGACCGGACAGCCGGGGCAACCGGGTCCGCGGCGCACCCTGCCGATTCGTCCGTCCGGGGCGCGGCCCGTCTTGTCGCGGCCCCGGACCCGCACCCGACCAGAAAGGAGCGCGATCCCATGTCCCTCAGCACCCTGCCGATGTTGTCCCGCCTTCTCCGGGCGGCCCTGATCGTCTGCCTGCAGGGTGCCCTGCTCGTCCCGGCGTCGCTCTCCGCGGCGGCCTCCGCACCGGGGATCGAGCAGTTCAGCCCCCGGGGGACCGTCAAGGTGGTCCGGCAGGCGGCGGTGCGCTTTGCGACCCCGATGGTCGCCCTCGGCGACCCCCGGCTCCCGGACCCCTTCGCGGTGTCCTGCCCGGAGGCGGGAAGGGGCCGCTGGGTGGACCCGCGGAACTGGGTCTACGACTTCCCGCGGGACCTCCCGTCGGGCGTGTCCTGCCGCTTCGAGGCGAAACCGGGCCTGAAGGACCTGGAGGGCCGGGCCCTCCCGGCGGCCCAGGTTTTCTCCTTCGATACCGGCGGCCCGGCGATCCTCCGCTCCTGGCCCGGGGAGGGGAGCGACTCCGTCCAGGCGGACCAGGCCTTCGTCCTCCTCCTCGACGGGGACGCCGACCTGGAATCGGTGCGGCGGCAGGCCTACGTCTCCGTGGCGGGGATCGGCGACCGCGTGGAGATCGAGATCCTGGAAGGGAAGGAACGGACGGCCATCCTCTCGACCCTGGGCCTGGACCGGCAGGGTGCGCGGATCCTGGTGGTCCGGGCCCGCCGGGCGTTCCCCGACGCGGCGGCGGTGAACCTCGTCTGGAAGGCGGGAATCCGGTCCCCCTCGGGGCTGACCCGGGACGTGGACCAGGTCCTGGCCTTCAAGACCCGGGGGGCCTTCCGGGCGGAATTCCGCTGCTCCCGGGAGAAGCCCGACCGGGCCTGCATCCCCCTCCTGCCGATGTCGGTGCACTTCTCCTCCCCGATCCCCGCCGACGTCCTCGGGAAGATCACCCTCCGGACGAAGCGGGGCCAGGTCTTCCAGCCCCGCATCCGGCCCGACGATGAGGATGCGGGATTCGTCTGGCGCGCCGTTTTCGCGGGGCCCTTTCCCCAGCGGGGCGCCTTCACCCTGGCTTTGCCGCCGGACCTCCGGGACGAGTCGGGCCGGCCCCTGGCGAACGCCGCCCAGTATCCCCTGGAGGTGAAGACCGACGCCTACCCGCCCCTGGCGAAGTTCGCCGGGCGCTTCGGCATCGTGGAGAGCAGGGCCGGGGCGCTTCTGCCCCTCACGGTCCGGAACCTGGAGGCGGACCTCCGCGCCCAGCTCCTCCGGGTGGAGAAGGGGACGGGCCCGGCGGAGCCGGTCAAGAAGGAGGCCGCCGCCGATGCCGCCGCGGTCCTCGACCAGCGACTCTCCGGGAAGATCCGCCCCGTCGAGACGGGGCAGGATGCCCAGGTCATTCGCTGGCTCCGGCGCGTCGCCGCGGCGAAGCGGGAGGCCTCCGTCCTGGCGGGGGAGAAGGGCTCCCGGACGCTCCCGGTGTCCATGCCCGCGGGCCGGGAGGCCACGCAGGTGGTGGGCCTCAAGATGCCGGGGCCCGGGTTCTACGTGGTGGAGATGGAGAGCCGGATCCTCGGGGAGCGGCTCCTGGACAAGGCGGCGCCCCTGTACGTCCCCGCCGCCGCCCTGGTGACGAACCTGGCGGCCCACTTCAAGCGGGGCCGCGAGTCCTCCCTCGTCTGGGTGACCACCCTGGACGGCGGCCTCCCCGTCCAGGGCGCCGCGGTGGCCCTCCGGGACTGCACGGGCCGCCTGGTCT
Source organism: Syntrophaceae bacterium (assembly GCA_041310335.1). GTDB lineage: Bacteria > Desulfobacterota > Syntrophia > Syntrophales > PHBD01 > PHBD01. The sequence continues at coordinate 24,294 of JBFYXW010000225.1, forward strand.
GGGAGGGGAAGACCGGCGCCGGGGGGATCGCCCTCATCCGGAAGGCCCTCCCGAAGGACGACCGGCTTCCCCGCTGCGAGGGGGAGGTGAACTGGGACGAGGCGTCCCGGGCGCTGGCGGACGTCCACGGCGGCCTCTACGTCTTCGCCCGGTCGGGCCGCGACATGACCTTCACCCACTCGGGCTGGAGCGACGGCATCGAGCCCTGGCGCTTCGGGATTCCCACGGGATCCGGCGAGGCCGGCGGATCCGTGGTTGCCCACACGATCCTGGACCGGGCCCTCTTCCGGGCCGGCGAGACGGTGAGCATGAAGCACGTCGTCCGGGTCCGCACCGCCGCCGGGTTCGCCTACCCCGGCGCGGCGGAGACGCCGAAGGAACTGGTGATCGAACACCGGGGGACCGGGCAGGAGTACCGCCTGCCCCTGGCCTGGCGGGCCGGCGGCGTGGCGGAGAGCGCCTGGCCGATCCCCCCGGGGGCCAAGCTCGGCCTCTACGACCTGACCCTGGCCATGGGCGGCAAGACCGGGCGGCGGTGGTCTTCCGGCGCCTTCCGGGTGGAGGAGTTCCGGGTGCCCCTCATGAAGGCCGCCGTGCAGGGTCCCCGGGAGCCCCTCGTCCGGGCCCGGGAGGCGACGGTCGACCTGTCGGCGTCCTACCTCTCCGGCGGCGGCGCCGCGGGCCTCCCGGTGCGCCTCCGGGGGGAGGTGCGCCCCCGGGAGGTCTCCTTTGCCGACTGGGAGGGATACGCGTTCACCGGCGAGCCCCCCGAGGAGGGGGTTGAAGAGCGTCCCCGCCGCGAAATGGATGCGGACGGGGAGGGCATGGAAGCGGGCACGGAGCGGGTTGCCGCGGAGGACCGGCGGGCGAAGGGCCGCCTGGCCACGCAGGACCTGATCCTGGGGTCCGGCGGGGTTCTCCGGACCCGTGTCACGGACCTGCCCGAGTCGGATCGCCCCCGGGAGATCCACCTGGAGATGGAGTTCCGGGACCCCAACGGGGAGGTGCAGACCGCCGCGGCGAACGTCCCCCTCTACCCATCCCGGAGACTGATCGGCATCCAGCCCGAGTCCTGGGTGGCCTCGCAGGAGAACCTGCGCTACCGCGTGGCGGTGGTGGACCTCCGGGGCCGGCCCATTCCCGGCGCGGAGGCCGCCGTGGATCTCTACACCCGGAAGGTCCTGAGCCACCGGGTCCGTGTCGTGGGCGGCTTCTACGCCTACCGGAGCAGCGTGAAGGTGGAAAAGGTGGGGCGCCACTGCACGGGGCGGACGGACGCCCAGGGGCGGCTGGTCTGCGAGGGTCCCGTGTCCCACTCGGGCAGCCTGGTCCTGGCGGCCCGGACGGCCGACGAGAACGGGAACGAGGCCTCCTCCCGGCGGACCGTCTGGGTCGCCGGCAAGGAGGACTGGTGGTTCGAGGCCGGCAGCGACGACCGCATGGACGTCCTCCCGGAGCGGGGGCGCTACGAGCCGGGGGAAACGGCCCGCTTCCAGGTGCGGATGCCCTTCCGGAAGGCCACGGCCCTGGTGGCGGTGGAGCGGGAGGGGATCCTGGAGGCCTTCACGCAAACCCTCTCCGGAAAAGGCCCCGTCTTGGAGGTCCCCGTCCGGGAGCGCTGGGCCCCCAACGTCTTCGTCTCCGTCCTGGCCGTCCGGGGGCGCACCGGCACGCCCGCCCCGACGGCCCTCTTCGACGCCGGGAAACCCTCCTGGCGCCTCGGCATCGGCGAGATCCGGGTGGGCTGGAAGGCCCACGAGCTGAAGGTCCAGGTTCAGCCGGAGCGGGAGGCCTACCGGGTCCGCGAGCAGGCCTCCGTTGCGATCCGGGTCTCCCGGCCCGACGGACAGCCCCTCCCGAAAGGGGCCGAGGCGGCCGTGGCGGCGGTGGACCAGGGGCTCCTCCAACTCCTGTCCAACGACAGCTGGAATCTCCTGGAGACGATGATGGCCCGCCGGGCCTGCGAGGTGACCACCTCCACGGCCCAGTCCATGGTCCTGGGGAAGCGCCACTTCGGGCTCAAGGCCCTGCCCCACGGGGGCGGCGGGGGCCGGCAGATCACCCGGGAGCTCTTCGACACCCTCCTGTACTGGAACGGCCGGGTCGTCCTGGACGAGCGGGGCGAGGCGTCCGTCCGGATCCCCCTGAACGACTCCCTGACGCGCTTCCGCATCGTCGCGGTGGCCCTGGCGGGGCCGGACCTGTTCGGCTCCGGCGGCGCGGACATCCGGACGACCCAGGACCTGATGGCCCTGCCGGGGCTGCCTCCCCTGGTCCGCGAAGGGGACCGCTTCGACGCGGCCTTCACGCTGCGGAACACCACGGAGCGTCCCATCGACGCGTCGGCAACCCTGAAGGTCGACGCCCTCCGGGTGCAGCCGGCGCCGCAGCGGCTTTCGATTCCCGCCGGTTCCGCCCGGGAGGTTCTCTGGCCCGTGACGGTCCCCGCCGGTGTCAAGGCCCTCCGGTATGAACTGGACGTCCGGGAGGCCGGCGGCGCGGCGGACCGCCTGAAGGTGGAGCAGCAGGTCCGGGAGGCGGTCCCGGTCCGGGTCCTCCAGGGGACCCTGGCGCAGCTCCGCCCGGAGATGAGCCTGCCGGTGGAGCGCCCCGCGGACGCACTGCCGGGGCGGGGCGGCCTGGAGGTGAGCCTCCGGCCGCGCCTCGGGGACGGCCTGGCGGGGGTGCGGGACTACATGGAGCGCTACCCCTACGGCTGCCTGGAGCAGCGGGTTTCCCGGGCGGTGGCCTTGGGGGACAAAGGCCTCTGGCAGGCCGTCGCGGCCACCCTGCCGTCCTACCTGGACGGCGACGGCCTCCTCAAGTATTTTCCCTCCATGGTCCTGGGGAGCGACGTCCTGACGTCCTATGTCCTCTCGGTGACCCACGAAGCGGGCCTCCCGATCCCGGAAAACGTGCGGACCCGGATCCTCCGGGGGCTGGAGGCCTTCCTGGCGGGCCGGGTGACCCGGGCCGGCACCCTCCCCACGGCGGACCTGGCGATCCGCAAGGTCGCCGCCGCGGAGGCTCTCTCCCGGTACGGGAAGCTGGACGCCCGCCTCCTGAGCGCCATCCCGGTGGACCTGGACCTGTGGCCCACCTCGGCGGTCATCGACTGGATGAACCTGCTCCGGCGCCTCGAGGGGCAGGCCGGCCGCGAGGAGGGACTCCGCCGGGCCCGGGGGATTCTCCGGGCCCGCCTGAGCCTCCAGGGCACCGTCCTGGGGTTCTCGACGGAGCGGAGCGACGCCCTCTGGTGGCTCATGGCCTCGGCGGACGCCAACGCCGCAAAGGCCGTCCTGGCCCTCCTCCCCGAGGAGGGGTGGCGGGAGGAGATGCCCCGGCTGGCCAAGGGCTTCCTGGGGCGGATGAAGCGGGGGCGGTGGGACACCACCGTGGCCAACGCCTGGGGGACGCTCGCGGCCCGGGCGTTTTCCGAGCGGTTCGAAAAGGACCCCGTGACGGGCGAAACGACCGCCCATGTTGGATCGGCGGCGAAAGGCCTCGCCTGGGCAAAGGCGCCCCGGGGGGGTGCCCTCGCCTTCCCGTGGCCCAGGGGGAAGGACACCCTCCGGGCCACCCACCGGGGGAGCGGGGCGCCCTGGGCGGAGGTCCGGGGCCTCGCGGCGGTGCCGCTTGCGAAGCCCTTCTCGGCGGGCTACCGGGTGACCCGGACGGTCCGCGCCGTGGAGCAGAAGAAGAAGGGCGCCTGGACGGCGGGAGACGTCGTCCGGGTGAAGCTCGAGATGGACTCCGCGACCGACATGACCTGGGTCGTCGCCAGCGACCCCGTCCCGGCGGGGGCCTCGATCCTCCGGGCGGAGCTCGGGGGCGCCTCGACCCTCCTCAGGGCGGGGGAGCGGTCCCGGGGCGACGCCTGGCCGGCCTTCACGGAGGCGAGCTTCGAGGCGTACCGGGCCTACTGGGAGTTTGTCCCCAAGGGGAAGTGGTCCGTCGAGTACACCCTACGGCTGGGCAGCGCCGGGACGTTCCACCTCCCACCCACGCGGGTGGAAGCCCTCTACGCCCCGGAGATGTTCGGCGAAGCGCCCAACGGGGTCCTGACGGTCGGCGCGCCGTGACGGGCGGGACGTACGGCGGGAGATGCATGGATCGGACGGAACACAGGAGAACCGGAGGAGGCGCTTGAGACAATCCCTCATAAAAATCGATCGGGAATTCAAACTGCATTGGAAGAACTATGTGCTGCAGAGCCTCATGGCGACTTTGTCGATATTCATCGTTCTCTATTTTCTGAGCCTGCAGGAGGCGGTCATCATTGCCTCCCTGGGGGCCACCGCCTTCATCGTCTTTGCAATGCCCGACAACATCACCGCCCAGGCAAGAAATGTCATCGGGGGACATGTGGTTGGTTTGTTTTGTGGATTTTTATTTTCCCTGGTCCCTCACCCTGCTTTGATTTCTTCCATCCTGATTTATTCACTTGCCGTCGGATCTTCCATCTTTACAATGGTCGTCACGGATACGGAGCATCCGCCGGCCGCCGGCACGGCCCTGGGAGTCGCGATAACCGGCATATCCCTTCATGTTTTGATTGCCGTTGTGATGAGCATCGTCATCCTTTCCCTGATTCACGTGTTGTTGAAACCCTACATGAAAGACTTGACCTGAGTAGAAGCTGTCCGATGCATATTTCCGCAGCAGGGACGAGATGAGTAGACGCATTCTTCTCTGGGCCGCCGCGGTTCTGGCCGTCGCCGCCGGCTCGGCGGCGTGGGTCCTGGGCGGCATGCTCCGGGGCGGTCCGCCGCCGCCGTCCTTCGAGCAGGTGCGGGAGGAGCGGCGGCTCTCCGAGGCCTTCCTCCTGGACCGGCACGGCCGGGTGATCCACGAGCTTCGCGTCGACCCCTCGGGGCGCCGCCTGCCCTGGGTCGCCCTGGAGGATATCTCGCCGGCCCTGCTCCGGGCGGTGATCCGGGGGGAGGACCGGCGGTTCCGGGAGCACGGCGGCGTGGACGGACTGGCCGTGGCGGGGGCCGTCGGCCGACGGGTCGCCGGGGGCCCGCTCCGGGGGGCCAGCACGATCACCATGCAACTTGCCGCCCGGCTGGACCGCGAGGCCCGGCCCCGGGCCCTGCGGAGGACCTGGAGGGAGAAGGTCCGGCAGATGCGGGCGGCCCTGCGTCTTGAGGAGGCCTGGACGAAGGACCGGATCCTGGAGGCCTACCTGAATCTCATCACCTTCCGGGGAGAGCTCCAGGGCGTGGCCGCCGCCTCCCGGGGCCTCTTCGGCAAGGAGCCCGCGGGCCTCACCGACGAGGAGGCGGTCCTCCTGGCGGCCCTCATCCCCGCCGGGCGGGCCCGTCCCGAGCAGACCGCCGGCCGCGCCTGGCGGCTGGCCCGCTCCCTCGGGGCGGAGACGACTCCCGGACGCCTCCGGTCCCTCGCGGAGGACAGCCTGGGGCGGCCCTACTTCGTGCACCCCACCGCCGCCCTGGCGCCCCAGGTGGCGCGGCTCCTCCTGGAGCAGGGGGGCCAGCGGGTCGCCACCACCCTCGACGGGGACCTCCAGCGGCAGGTCCTGGAGATCCTCCGGCGGCACCTGGACATGCTCCGGGACCGGAACGTCCGGGACGGGGCCGTCCTCGTAGCGGACAACCGGACCGGGGAGATCCTGGCCTACGCGGGAAACCAGGGGCCCGACTCCTCGGCGCCCTTCGTGGACGGCGTCCGGGCGCTCCGGCAGGCGGGCTCCACCCTGAAGCCCTTCCTGTACGGGCTGGCCCTGGAGCGGCGGATCCTCACGGCGGCGTCGATCCTGGAGGACGCCCCCGTGGAGATCCCGACGCCCGCGGGGCTCTACATCCCTGAGAATTACACGAACCGCTTCGCCGGGCCCGTGAGCGTCCGGACGGCCCTCTCGGCGTCCCTCAACATCCCCGCCGTGCGGGTCCTGGGGATGGTCGGGGCGGACCCCCTCGTCCAGCGCCTGCGGGCCGCCGGCTTTTCGGGGCTCCGCAAGGACGGGGAGCACTACGGCTGGTCCCTGGCGCTGGGGTCCGCCGATGTGACCCTCTGGGAGATGGTGGCGGCCTACCGGACCCTGGCGGCGGCCGGCCGGGCCGGCGGGCTGACCCTCCGCCCCGGGGGAGGCACGCGCGCCGGCCGGGCTGTCCTGGACCCCCGGGCGGCCTTCGTGGTCTCCTCCATCCTGGCGGACCGGGAGGCCCGGAGCGACACCTTCGGGCTGGAGAACGTCCTGGCCACCCGGTTCTGGACGGCGGTGAAGACGGGGACCAGCAAGGATATGCGGGACAACTGGTGCGTTGGGTTCTCGGAGCGCTACGTCGTCGGGGTCTGGACGGGGAACTTCTCCGGCGAGCCCATGTGGAACGTCACAGGCGTTTCCGGCGCCGCCCCGGTGTGGCTCGAGGTCATGAACGTCCTCCACCGCCGGGTTCCCTCCCGGCCGCCCCGAACACCCGAAGGGGTGGTGGCCGCGGCGGCCCGCTTCCCCGGGCCGGAACCGGGCCGGACCGAGTGGTTCCTGGCGGGGACGGAGCCCTCCGCCCCCGCGGATCCGGCCCCGCCCCGGGAGATCGCCGCCATCCTGTACCCCCCCTCGGGGGCCGTCCTGGCGGTGGACCCGGACATCCCGGAAGAGAACCAGCGGGTTTCCTTCCTGGCCAAATCCCCCGCGGGTGCGGTATGGATCCTCGACGGCCGGACCGCCGGGGCGGGGACGCCCCTCCTCTGGGCGCCCGTCCGGGGGGAGCACGTCCTCGTCCTCCGGGACCCCTCGGAGCGGATTCTCGACACGGTGAGGTTCAGCGTACGATGACAGGCGATGCCTACCGGCCCGCGGGCTGGCAGAAGAATCCCCACGTTCAAACCCTGCTTGCCAGTTCCCGCCTCCGGGTCCTGGGCCGCCACCCCATGGAGGAGGCCGCCCGGGAGGTGATCCTGGAGGGGACGGACGGCTCCCGCCTCCAGGGGTTCCACTCCCCCCGACCCGGCGGGGAGCCGCGGGGCCTCGTCATCCTCCTCCACGGCTGGGAGGGGGGCGCCGCGTCGGCCTACCTCCGCTCGGCGGGGCGGCTCTTCTGGGACCGGGGGCTGGACGTCCTCCGCCTGAACCTCCGCGACCACGGCGAGAGCCACCACCTGAACGAGGGGCTCTTCCACGGGGCCCTCATCGAGGAGACCCACGCCGCCGTCCGCGGCGCCGCCGCCCTGGCGAAGGGGGCCCCCTCGTGGCTCCTCGGTTTCTCCATGGGCGGCAACTTCGCCCTCCGGATCGCCCTCCGGCAGCACCGGCACCCCGTCCCGGGCCTCCGGCGGGTCTTCGCCGTGAGCCCGCCGCTGGACCCCCACAAGGCCACGGTGGCCATCGACGAGGGGCCGGGGGTGTACCGGCGGTATTTCCTGAAAAAGTGGAAACGCTCCCTGCGAAAGAAGGAGCGCCTCTTCCCGGGGCGCTACCGCTTCGGGGACATGCTGGCGAAGCACGACACCTGCATGGGCCTCACGGAGGAGATCATGGTCTACTATCCCGACTACCCGGACTACCGGACCTACTTCCGGCAGTACACGCTCCTGGACGGGGCCTTCCGGGACCTGGCCGCGCCCCTGACGATCTTCGCCTCCGCCGACGACCCCATCATCGACGTGAACGACTTCCGGGGGCTGGCGCCCAACCCGAACCTCGATCTGCGGATCCTGCCCCACGGGGGCCACTGCGGCTTCTTCGAGTCCGCCTTCCCCTTCGCCTGCTACCACGAGCGGGAGGCGCTGCGCATGATCACGGAGGACATCCAGGGAGGAGAGGCATGAGAGCAAGCGGCATGATGCGGTTTTTCCGGTGCCCGGGCCGGTGTGAGGGGATCATCCGGCTGGCCCTGGTCTTCCTGGTGGCGGCCGGCTGGTTTATGCCCGCTACAGCCCTTGCCCAGGGAGGGATCGGAGAGGTCGTGGCCTGGACGGGATTCACCCCGGCGGCCCCCAAGGCCGGGGACACCGTGACGGCCGCCGTCCGGGTTACCAACGGCACGCCGAACAGCCAGATCCTGTGGGTCCAGGGGACGCTCACCTGGCTCCGGCCCGACGGGACGGAACTCGGGTCCAGCACCCACATGTTCAACCTGGGGTACGGGCAGTTCAAGGACATTGCCGACACGCGGACCCTCGCGGGGCCGGGAACCTACACCCTGAAGTTCCGGATGCTCCACCCCTCGGGGGTGGACCACACGACGAACCTGGCGGCGGCGCCCCTGTACCCCCAGAGCGCCGCCGAGGTGAAGGCCGCCCTGGACATCCTCTGGTCCAACTTCCCCCTGACCCCCAAGGCGGCCATGTATTCCCACGGCATGCCCGACCGGGCGGAGACGGTGACGATCACGGCGGCCGTCACGAACGTCGACCCCCTGAAGACCGTCCAGGCGACGACGATCACCTACATGGCCAAGGACGCGGCGGGGCAGACCTGGGTCAACAACCAGTGGAGCCTTCCGGCCCTGAATCCCGGGGCCAGCCAGGTCCTGCAGTTCCAGTACAAGCCCCGCAACCCGGGGGAGCAGACGGTGCAGCTCTGGGCCACCTTCAACGGGCCCGGGTACCTGCTGAGTTCCCACCCCTACCAGGCCGTCCCGGTGGATCCGCCCACGACCCTCACGGGCCCCTCCGTGACGCCCTGGACGGGCTCGCCGAAGACGACCTTCACCTGGACCGTCGCCTACACCTCCCCCGCCAACACGGCCCCGACAGCGGTGAAGATCGGCCTCGGGGGGCAGCTCTACGCCATGCAGAAGGCCAACCCGGCGGACACGAACTACGCCGACGGGGCGCTCTTCCGCTACTCCTCCCTGCTCCCCCTGGGGTCCTACAACGTTGCCTTCTACGCGTATCAGGGGCAGACCCAGGTGGCCTCCGCCAACCTCCAGGGCGCCCCCGTGGTGGAAGACAAGGCGCCGCCGGTCATCCCCGGCGGGGGACAGGCCCAGCCGGACCTGGTGGTGCGCGATGCCTCCTCCGTGACCCTCTCGGGGACGGCCGCCGACGGCGAGACCGCCGTGGCCCGGGTGGAGTGGAGCCTGGACGGCGTGACCTGGACCCCCGCCCAGGGGACGACGGCCTGGCAGTTCACCCACAACACCGGTTTCGGCGACCAGGCCTACGGTACGAAGACCTACCGGGTCCGCGCCGTGGACACCGTGGGGAACGCAACGCCCGCGGCGGCGCAGTGGACCCGCAAGGTGGTCTGGGACCGGCGCCACCCGAAGATCGAGGAGGTCGTCGTCACCGCGGCGGACCGGCCCGTGAAGCCCGCCGCCGTCTATGCGGACCGTCCCCCCGACCAGGGCGACCCGACGAAGGGCAACCCCTACTACATCGCCTTCCGGGTCCGGAACCCCCACCCGACGGAGACCTTCCGGTTCCTTTTCCAGTGGTCGGAGTACAAGATCACCTGGGAGCCCAAGAGCCCGCCCTGGCCCGTCAACATGGACAATCCCTCCCGGCCCTCGGGCTTCGAGGTGACCCTCGGCCCCGGCCAGTCGGCCTGGGTGTGGACCTGGGGACAGCAGGACTGGAACTGGATCCCCGAGACGTCCATCGGCTCCTTCCTGGGGAACCTGGTCCTGATGTTCATTCCCGAGGCCACGGGCATCCTCGACGCGGCCCAGTTCGCCTCCTGGGCCGACACGATCCGCTACGCCGTCACGAAGGCCACCGTGGAGACGGGGCGCGGCGCCTCCATGGGCGCCACCCTTCACCCGAGCGCCGCCTCCCGGAACGTGACCGTGCGGGTCTCCTACCCGAAGGTGGCGGCCCTCTTCGGGAGCGTCGTCTCCAACGCCGCCGCCCTGACCGCCACCGTTGCTGCCACGGCCATGAGCTGGACCGTCATCGGCGGTGCCACGGGCTACGTCCTGGAGGCCCTGCTCTTTGCCGAGTCCTACGCCCTGTACAACTGCGCCTGGGACCCCGACCCGGACTTCACCCAGCCCGTGCGGATCGAGCGGATCCGGTTGCCGGAGATCCCGGAAATCAAGGACCGGAAGGAGCAGGAGACCATTCGAACGGCCGTGACGATGCTGGAGAACACCCGGGCTATGACCCGGGCCTACGCCCGGCACCTGGGGGCCCTGAAAAAGGAGGACCTGAAAGCGGCGCAGGCCCGGGCCGCCGAGGCGGCCCGGTTCGCCCGGGATGCGGCGAAGGCGGGCGAGGCGGCCCAGGCCTGGCTGAAGCGCGAGGCGGTCCCGGTCCTCAAGCGCCTCCGGCCGGAGGAGCGGGAGAAGCTCCTGAAGACCTTCGACGGGAAGTACCTGCCGACCCTGGAGCGGGACCTCCTGACCCTGAACCTGGGCTTCACCGCCAAGGAGGTCGACACCTGGGCAAAGACCCACCAAGGGGCCGTCAAGCAGATTCTCGAGCGGCCCGACCTGGGAGCCGTCGCCGCCGGGCGGGCCGTGGAGACCCTGAACAAAATGGCCGGGGCCTTTGAGGCCCTGGCAAAGTAGGGAACGGCGGAACAGGCGGGCCATTGCCGCGGGGTTTTCAGAAAAAGAAGGGAGGCCCGCGATGTTCCCGGTCGCCTCCCTTCCTGGTTTCACGGACTTCCCGTTACTGGAAGATGCCCCTGTCCTTGGCCGCCTTCACCAGTTCGTCCTGGAACTGCGGGTGGGCGATCTTGATCAGAGCCTCCGCCCGCTCCGCCACCGACAGCCCCTCCAGGGGGCCCGCGATGCCGTTCTCCGTCACCACGAAGTCCACCAGGTGGCAGGGGATGTTCACCAGGCCGCCGGGCTTCAGGAACTTCACGATGCGGCTGATGGGGTTGCGGTTTTCGTCCCGCCCCACCGACTCCGTGGCGATGATCATCCGCCCGAACTCGGACATGCGGCAGCCCATGGCGAAGTCGATCTGGCCGCCGTGGCCGCTGAAGATGCGCTCCCCGCAGGTGAGGGAGGCGATCTGCCCGGCCAGGTCGATCTCCAGGGCGCCGTTGATGCCCACGAGCTGGTCCTCGGCCCCGAGGACCGCCGGGTGGTTCGTCATGTTGCTGGGGAAGAACTTCACGAAGTCGCTCTTCTGGATGAATTCGTAGAGCTCCGCCGACGGCCCCATGAAGGTGCAGTTGATCTCCCCTGGGCGGAACTTCTTGTATTTCCCCGTGCAGATGCCCTTCTCCACCCACTGGGGGGCCCCCGTGGGGAGCATCTCCGTGAGGACCCCGATGTCCCGGAGGTCCGACTTGACGATCAGGTCCGACACCACCATGGGGAGGGCGCCGATGCCGATCTGGATCGTGTCGCGGTCCCGGAGGAGGCTCACCACGTTCTCGGCGATCCGATGGTGGGTCTCCGTCGGGTTCGGCGGCGGCGGGGCCGGCAGCTTGGCGGAGTTCACGACGATGTGGGTCAGCTTGGACACGTGAAGCTTCGTGTAGCCGAAGGCGGGCGGGTACTGGTCGTTCTCCTCGGCGATGACCACCCGGGCGCCCCCCATGACGCCCCGGCCCGTCTGGAGGCCCTCCACCATGGCGCGGGTGTAGAAAAGATCGGGCCCCAGGTTCACGAACCCGTCCTTGTCGGGCGGGGTCACCATCAGGACGGCGACGTCGGGCCTCCGGTAGTAGGCGTACTGTTTCGACGTGGAGAACGATGTCACCGGCACGTAGCGCCCGTAGCTTTCGCTGGCGGGAAAGCAGGAGCGGAGGGTGGGCGTTCCGAGGAACCCGGCGTTGATCCGGAAGCTCTCCCGGTATTCGGGCTTGAAGATCTTGTAGGGCCGCAGGGTCAAAAGGGCGTTGAACTCGCAGTCCCGAAGCTCGTCTTTCCGGTCCGCGATGGCGTCCATGATGAGGTTTGTCGGTTGCCCCAGGCAGAGGGGGTTCATGATCCGGTCTCCGCTTCGGACGGAGCGGGCCGCCTCCTCCGCCGTGCACAGCTTCGCTTTGTACAGGTCCTTCCAGTCTCCTGACGACATGGGTATCCCTCCCCTTTTTGCTCGTTCCTGCGGTTTTGCTGGATGTCTCCCCGGTTGCGCGGCGCGCCTATTTGACAGGGGCAAACCAGGCGATGTCCCGGATGTCCGCGTTCTTCGCGGGACTCCAGACGGCCTTCACCTTCGCCCCCGTTTTCAGTTTCCGCTTTCGCTCTTTCTCGTCGGTGATGTCGAACCCGTCGACGTAGTGGTGAAAGTCGCAGTCCGTGCCCTCCAGCCGGATCAGGGCGACGATGTAGGGGGGCTCCTTCACCTGGCCGTACCAGGACGCGTTCACCAGGGTCCAGGTGACCAGCGTTCCCCGGGGCGGGACGTCGACCCACTCGGTCGTGTCGGTGAAGCAGGTGGGGCAGAAGGAGCGGGCCGGGACGTAGACCTTGCCGCAGTCCTTGCACTTCGTTCCCAGGATCCGCTCCTCCTTCAGGCCGTCGAAAAACCGGGTCCATGTCTTTCCCAGGGCCCACTGGTAGGGCAGGGCCACGTCGTTGCGGATGGTTCTGTATTCCTTGGCCATGGCGTTCTCCTCCTCAGTCCACGGGCTCGAAGTAGTCGATGTCGAGGATGCTCCCCTTTTTCTCCGGGTTCCAGACGGCCCGCACCCGGCCGCCCAGCTTCACGATTTCCCGGACCTTCTCGAAATCCTGGAGGTCGATCCCCGCCACCCGGTGGATGAAGCCGCTGTCGCTCCCGTCCAGCCGGATCTGCGCGGAGATGAAGGGGATCCGGATCTCCTGGGCGAAGAAGGGCATGTTCACGTAGACCCAGGTCTCCAGCACCCCCTCCGGGCTCACCTCGACCCACTCCTCCATGTCCTCGAAGCAGCGGGGGCAGAAGCTCCGGGGAGGGACGAGGACCCGCTTGCACCTCCCGCATTTCTTCCCCATGATTTTCTCTTCCTTCAGGTAGTCGTAGAAGGCGCTCCAGGTCTTTCCCAGCGCCAGTTCGTAGGGGACCAGGACCTGCCCCTTGACGATGCGATGCTCTTCCCTTGCCATGTCTCAGCCTCCTCTCAGAGCGTCGATCCGACGATGGTGATGCCGTTGAACTGGTCCACGCCGCCCATGGCGTGGGAGAGGGCCAGCTTCGCGCCCTCCACCTGCCGCTCCCCCGCCTTGCCCGTCACCTGGAGGGCTGCTTCCGCCATGCGGATGAGCCCCGTGGCACCGATGGGGTTCGTGCAGAGCGTGCCTCCCGAGGGGCAGCAGGGAAGCTCGCCGCCCTTCAGGAAGGTCCCCCGGAGGACGTAGTCCGGGGCCTCCCCGCGGGGACAGAACCCGAAGCACTCGTAGAAGATCATCTCCTGGTAGGTGAAGGGGTTGTAGACCTCCGCCACGTCCAGCTCCTTCAAGGGATCCCGGATCCCCGCCTGGCGGTAGGCCTCGCCGGCGGCCTCCGTGGCGCTCATCCAGACGGCTTTGTCGCTCTCGCCGTAGAAGAACTCCTCTCCGCGGAACCCGAGCCCCCGGATCCAGGCGGGCTTCCGCCCGCTCTTCCGAACCGCCTTCTGGGAGGCGAAGACGACCGCGCAGGCCCCGTCCGAGGCGGGGCAGACGTCCAGCAGGCGGACGGGATAGGTGATGACCCGGGCGTTCTTGACCTCGTCCATGGTGACCCGCATCCGGATGTGGGCATGGGGGTTGTCCATGGCGTTGTCGTGATTGCTCACGGAGATGAGGGCCGCCGCCTCCCGCCCCTTCTCCTCGGGGATGCCGAAGCGGTACATCCACTCCATGCTCTGCATGGTGAAGACGCCCGGCGCCCCGGCGGCGAAGGTCCGCTGGAAGAAGGGGTCGAAGACGGTGGTCATGGTGGCCTGGCCGTCGCCCTCGGACATCTTTTCGGAGCCCACGACCAGCACGATGTCGGCCATCCCCGAGGCCACCCAGAAGAACCCGCAGTGGCCTATGGACTGGCCGGTGCTCCCGCAGGTCTCCACCTTCAGGACGGGCTTGCCGACGGAGCCCAGGGCCTCGGCGAAATAGAAATGGGTCGACGAGACCCCCTCCATCATGGAGGGCATGGTCCCCAGGACGACCCCGTCGATGTCCGCGAGGGTGATCCCCGCATCTTCCAGGGCCGCCGTCACGGCCTCCCTGACCAGGTCGGGGTAGCATGCGTCAGACCTCCTGCCGTGGCGGGTCTGTCCCGTTCCGATGATTGCAACCGCGTTTCCCATGTTCCTTCCCTCCTCTAAGCGGATAAGATGACGACGGAGTGGCACTGGCCGCCGAAGCCGTGGGTGCTGTGGGCCAGGGCCGTCCGGACGGGTTTCCCCACCTGGTGCTCCCCCGCCTCGCCCTTGAGCTGCAGGGCTGCCTCGACGATCCGGTAGAGGCCCCGGGCCGGGTAGGGGTTCGTGGCGAGGACGCCGCCGGAGGCATTCACGGGAAGCGCCCCGTCCATCCGGGAGGCGCCGCTGTCGATCCACGTCCCGCCCTTCCCCTCGCCGCAGAAACCGAGCTGTTCGCACCAGAGGAGCTCCTGGAAGGCGTAGGGCTCGCAGACCTCCGCCACGTCGATCTCCTTGCGGGGGTTCCCGATGCCCGCCATGGCGTAGGCCCGCTTCGCCGCCTCGGGCAGCCGGCCGTTCAGGAGGTCCCGGTCGCCGGGGTGGAAGTGGTCCATGGAGCTGCCGTAGCCCTGGAGCCAGACGGGCTTCTTCGTCAGTTTCTTCGCCCTCTTTTCCGAGGCCAGAAGGACCGAGACGACGCCGTCGGACTTGGGTGCGCACTCCAGGGCCTTCAGGGGGTCGTAGCGCCTCTCCGAGTTCATGACGTCCTCGAGGCTGACCCGCCGCTTCCGGTCCGCGTAGGGGTTGAACAGGGCGTTCCCCAGGTTTTTCACGGCCACCTTCGCGCACTGCTCCTCCGTCACGCCGCGGCGCTCCATGTACTGCCGCATCTGCAGGGCCGCCACGACGCTCTCGTTGAGGCCCGCGGGCCGGAGGTAGAAGGGGTCTCCGTAGAAGCCGGTGACGGGGTCGTTGTCGGGGTTCTCGGACCCCTTGACGAGGGCCGTCACCAGGACCGTGTCATAGCGGCCCGAGAGGATCCGCATGCAGCCGTAGATGAAGGAGAAGGCCGACTCCTCCGCCCGGGACCCCTCCTTCAGGAAGGCCCCGATGCCGTCCCAGTCGAAGGCGTTGGCGCAGGAGAGGCCGCTGTGGAAGACGTCCGCCGACCCGGCGATGATGCACCCGACCTCCTCCCGCCGGAGCCCCGCCTTGTCGAGGATCTCCTTGTTGACCCGGTACGTGAAGTCCATCAGGCTTTCCCTGGATTCCGCCCCGGAACTCTGTGCCACGTGGGTGATGGCAACCCTTTTCATCGTTTCACCTCCTCGTTGCTGACCCTGGAAAGGCGCCGCGTTCGCCTGCCGCCGCCTGCGGCGGGAACCCGGCGCCGCCTTTCATGCCGTCCGCTGTGTGGAAACCCTCCGGCCGCACAGGACCTTGATGGCGTAGGAGACGAGCAGTTCCCCCCGCTGGTTCACGATCCGCTGGTGCGTGGCGAGGACGCCCCGGCCGGGCCCCCGCTCGACGATCTCCGTGACCTCCACCTCGCAGTGGATCGTGTCCCCGATTTTCGTCGGCCCCGTGAACCGCACGTTCTCCATGCCGTAGAAGGCGATGAAGGACCGGGGGAGAAAACTCGAGTAGGGACCGAGGCGGAACGGCAGGGCCATGCCGACGGAGAGGGTCAGCATGCCGTGGGCGATCCGCCCTCCGAAGGGCGTCGCCGCCGCGTATTCCACGTCCGTGTGGAGGGGGTGCCAGTCCCCCGTGAGGCCGGCGAAGGTCACGATGTCGGTCTCCGTGATGGTTCTCGCCGGGGAGACGAACCGGTCGCCCACGGCGTAGTCGTCCAGGTACTCATGGTCTTTTCCCATGCTGCCTCCTTTCCCGCTGCGGGGAGGGATGTCGGGAGCGGTCCCGGTCCGGGCGCAATGGAAACGGTCCGCGCGCCCGGCCCGGTGTCACTGGCCCAGGAGCTCCCGGGCGATGATGAGGCGGCGGATCTCCGACGTCCCGGCGCCAATCTCCAGGAGTTTGGCGTCCCGGAGGAACCGCTGGACGGGGTATTCGAGCATGTAGCCGTAGCCGCCGTGGATCTGGACGGCCTGGTCGGCGATGCGGGCGCCCATCTCGGCATTGAAGAGGATGGAGGCCGCGGCGAGCTTGTGGACCTCCGTTCCCTTGCCGCCCCCCTTGGCCTGGTCCGCCAGGAGCACGGCCTTGTAGCAGAGGGCCCGGCCGGCCTCGAGCTGGGTGTACATGTCCGCCAGCTTCGCCTGGACGAGCTGGAAGGCCCCGATGGGCTTGCCGAACTGGACCCGCTCCCGGGCGTACTTCAGGGAGAGCTCCAGGCAGGCCTCGGCGATGCCGATGGCCTCGCCGGCGTAGAAGGCCCGCTCCACGTCGAGGCCCGACATGAGGACGTGAATGCCCCGGTTCTCCTCGCCCAGGACGTTCTCCGCGGGGATCCGGCAGTCCTCGAGGACCAGCTCCGCCGTGGGGGAGCCCCGGTGGCCGTACTTCTTCAGCTTCTTGGAGACGGAGAACCCCGGGAAGGACGTGTCGAGGATGAAGGCGGTGATGCCCTTCGCCCCCTTCGCCCGGTCCGTCTTGGTGTAGAGGACGACGGTGTCGGCGACGGACCCGTTGGTGATGAACATCTTCGTCCCGTTCACCACGTAGTGGTCCCCCTGCCTGACCGCCACGGTCTGGATGCTGACCGCGTCGGAGCCGGCGTTGGGCTCCGTGAGGCCCAGGGCGCCGATGCGCTCGCCCGTGCAGAGGGGCGGCAGGTATTTCCGCTTCTGCGCGTCGCTGGCGTTGTGGTTGAGGTTGTTGCAGCAGAGGTTGGCGTGGGCGCCCCAGGAGAGGGCAACGGCGGGGCTGGCCTTGGAGAGCTCCTCCAGGACGATGACGGCGGACAACAGATCCGCCCCGGCGCCGCCGTACTCCTCGTCCACCGTGATGCCCATGACGCCGAGAGCGGCCAGCTTCTCCCACATGCCCTCGGGCCAGGCGTCCTCCGCGTCGATCTCCTCGGCAATGGGCCAGATTTCCTTCGCCGCGAAATTGCGGACGCTTTCCCGCAGCATCACATGGTGGTCGCTGAAGGGGTAATCCATGCTTTTTCTCCTTTCTCGTCGGGGTTCGTTGGAAACGCTCAGAAGTTCACCGCGCCCAGCCCCTTGAGGCCGAGGATCTTGCGCGCCTCGTCCGGGGAGGCGGGCTCGATGCCCAGTTCGCGGGCGATGCGGATGATCTTCGCCACCTGCTCCGCGTTGCTCCTGGCCATGACGCCTTTCTCCAGCCAGAGGTTGTCCTCCAGGCCGACCCGGCAGTTGCCGCCCAGGAGGAGGGACTGGTTGCAGAGGGGGAACTGGGCGCGGCCGGCCACGCAGACGGAGAACGTGAAGTCCCCGATCAGGCGCTTCGAGTAATCCACCAGGAACATCAGGTTTTCCGGGCTGGGGGTGATGCCGCCGAGGATGCCCATGACGTACTGGAGGTAGACGGGCTTCTTCACGTAGCCCCGCTCGATGAGGTGGGCCACGTTGTTGATCATGCCGGAGTCGTAGACCTCGAACTCGGGCTTCGTCCCGTTCTCGTTGAAGATCGCCGTGAATTCCCGCATGGACTTGAAGGTGTTGGGGAAGATGAAGTCCTCCGTCATGGCCAGGTACTGGGGCTCCCAGTCGAACTTGAATTCCTTGAACTTGTCCAGGGCGGGAAAGAGGGCGAAGTTCAGGGAGCCGGCGTTGAAGGACGCCAGTTCCGGCTTGAAGGTGGAGACCGGGACGAGGCGCTGCTCCGCCGTCATGCCCAGCCCGCCGCCGGTGGTGATGCAGACGATCAGGTCGCACCGGCTCTTGATGGACGTCAGGACCTCCCGGATCAGGTTCACGTCCGGCGTGGGGCGCCCCGTCTCGGGGTCCCGGACGTGGATGTGGGCCACCGCCGCGCCGGCCTCCCAGGCGGCGACGGCCTCGTCGGCGATCTGTTTCGGGGTGATGGGCAGGTGGGGGGACATGGTCGGCGTGTGGATGCTGCCCGTGACGGCCGCGGTGATGATGGCTTTATCCTTCATCCCTGTGCTCCTTTCTCGCGCCGGGGCGCGGGCCTGCTGCGGTTCGTTTCACCGTTGATCCCCTGCCTGAAGCAAGCAGCGTGCCTTTCCCGGGCACGGGGTTCCGGACTGGCGAAAACGGGTGAGCGGAGACATCTGCGGAAGGAACGCCGGGACGCCTCGGAGGCGGGCCGGGGAGGGCCGGGGCGGGCCGGCCTCCGGGGCGGGGGAGGCGGAGCCCCGATGCGGCGGGTCAGGGATGTGGACGAATACCGACCAGGGGTGAACGGAATCGGTCCAGGGACGTGAACGAAATCAATCCACGTCGGCGTTCAGGATGCGCCTCAGCCGCTGCCGGGTGATCTTCAGGGCCTGGGCGGTCCGGGACCGGTTCCCCTGGAAATGGGAGAGGGCGCCCTCCACGTAGGTCTTGATGACCGAGTCCAGGGCGGTGGGGTCCGGGGGGAGGGCGTTCGCCGGGTCGGGTCTTCCCCGGGAGGCGACGGGCTCCAGGGGGGTGTCCGTGGCCCGGATCCGGTCCCCCTCGCACAGCAGCATGCCCCGCTCGATGATGTTCCGGAGCTCCCGGATGTTCCCGGGCCAGGTGTAGTTCGAGAGGATCGCCAGGGCCTCCTCGTCGCACCCGCCGACGTTTTTGTTCAGTGCGCGGTTGAAGCCGTCGACGAAGTGCTTGATCAGAAGCGGCAGGTCGCTGATGCGCTCCCGCAGGGGCGGGATGACCAGGGAGATCACGTTGAGGCGGTAATAGAGGTCTTCCCGGAACGCCCCCTCCCGGACCTCCCGGAAGAGGTCCTTGTTGGTGGCGGCGATGATCCGGACGTCCAGCCGGATCTTCTTCGTCCCGCCCACCCGCTGGATCTTCTTCTCCTCCAGAAAGCGGAGCAGCTTGACCTGCGTCTTCGGCGTGATCTCCCCGATCTCGTCGAGGAACAGGCTTCCCCGGTCCGCCAGCTCGAACATCCCCCGCTTCTGCCGCATGGCCCCCGTGAAGGACCCCCGTTCGTGGCCGAAGAGTTCGCTCTCCAGGAGCCCCTCGGACAGGGCCGCGCAGTTGACGGTGACCAGGGGGCTCTCCGAGCGGGGCCCGTTGTAGTGGATGGCGTTGGCGAACAACTCTTTTCCCGTGCCGCTCTCCCCCATGATCAGCACCGTCGACTGGCCGTTTTTGGCCAGCCGGCGGCTGAGGTCGATCAACCGCCGGATCCGCGGGTGGGCCGTGACGATGTTGTCGAAGCTGTACCGCTCCTTGCTGGTGGAGCGGATCTGGTTCACTTCCGCGACGGCTTTCTGGGAGGCCAGGCAGCGGGCGAGGGCGAAGGTGAGTTCGTCGATGTCGAAGGGCTTGGCGATGTAGTCGTAGGCGCCGAGCTTGACGGCCTCCACGGCCCCCTTGAGCCCGCTGAAGGCGGTCATGATGATGACCGGGACGCTTCCGTCCATGTCCCGGATCTGCTGCAGCACCTGCATGCCGTCCATGTCGGGGAGCCGCACGTCCAGGAGGACGACGTCGGCGCCGTGGCTTCGGAAGATGGCCAGGGCCTCGTCGCCGCGGAGGGCGGTCATGGTCTGGTAACCCTCGTGGGCGAGGGCCTTGTCCAGGGAGTGCAGGAGCAACTTCTCGTCGTCGACGATCAGAATGGAGGGCTTCACGGTCGTTTCCTTCGCTTTGCCGGGAGGGTCCGGACGGCGGGCAGGAGCACACGGAACGTCGTTCCCCCGTCCGCCTGGCTGTCCACCTCGATCCGGCCCTGGTGGTCCTCGATGATCTTGTGGGTCACCGTCAGCCCCAGGCCCGTCCCGGCGTTCTTGGTCGTGAAAAAGGGGTCGAAGATCTGGCTCAGGTGCTTCGCGGGAATGCCGACGCCCGTGTCGACGACGTCGACGAAAATCCAGTCGCGGTTCCGGGACCTCGGCTTCACCATGCCCGTCCTCACGGTGATCGTCCCGCCGCCGTTCATGGCCTCCATGGCGTTGATGGCCAGGTTCAGGAAGACCTGCCGGAGGCGGTCGGGGTCCGCGCGGACGACGCGGTGCTCCGCCTGGAAGGCCGTTTTCCAGGCGATGTGCTTCAAGGCCATTTCCTTCTTGAGGAGGGAAAACGTCGTTGAGAGGAGACCGTGGAGATCGCATTCCTCGATCTGGAGCGGGACGGGCCTCACGAGGTTGAGGATCTCCCGGATCAGGCGCTCGACCCGGTCGATCTCCCGGCGGATGTTTCGCAATTCCGCCTTCCGGGCGTCGGGCCGGCCGGGATTTCGTTCCAGGTTCTGGACGGTGGTGTAGATGCTGGCCAGGGGGTTCCGGATCTCGTGGGCGATGCCCGCGGCGATGCGCCCCAGGGCCGCGAACTTCTCCACGCGGACGAGGTAGTCGTCCATCCTCTTCTTTTCCGTCAGGTCCGTGATGATGGTCACGGCCCCCAGGGTCTGGTGGTTCTCGTCCCGGACGGCGAAGCCGCTCAGGTTCAGGATCAGGTTTCGGCTGTCCGTGCCCTGGTAAGGGAGGTCGAAGAACTGGACGTCCTCGTTCCTCTGGAGGGCCCGGTAGATCCGGTTCCGGTCGGTCCGGTTGAACCGGAAGATGTCCTGGATCCGGAGCGTCACGGCCTTCTCCTTCGGGATGCCCAGGATCTCCTCCGCCCGGGGGTTCACGTTCAGGACGCGGCCCAGCAGATCCGTGACGAGGACGCCGTTGGTGGAGCACTGGATGATGTTTTCCGAGAGCGCCTTCTCGTCGGAGAGCGCCTGGTGGAGCCGGGTGTCCTCGATGATGATGGAGGCCTGGTTGGCGAAGATCGTGAGGGACTCCACGTCGTCCTGGGTGATCTCCATGCGGGTCCGGTAGCGGTCCACCCCCAGGAGGCCCAGGATCTTGTCCTTGATTTTCAGGGGGACGTAGAGGACCGAGTTTCGCTCCTGGTGGACGTTGATCACCCGGTCGATGGCCGTCGTGTCGGGGGCCTTCTCCGTGTCGGGGATGAACCGGGGATTGCCGTGGCGGACGACCTTGGTCTCGTAGCAGTCGTGCCTGTCCAGGACCAGCGGCCTTTCCCAGGCCCTCCGCTCCCCCTCCGGCGTGAAGCCCTGGATGCACTTGCACTCCAGCTTCGTCTGGTCGTGATTCAGGAGCATGACGATGGCCCGGTCGAAGTTCAGGCCCGTCATGGCGCTGCCCGTGATCTTGTCCAGGACTTCGCCCAGGTCGGGCGAACTCGTGAGGAGAGAGCTGATTTCGAAGACGTGGTTCAGGAGGTTGTTCTTGATCCGGAGCTTTTCACTCAGGACGGCTTCCCGGCGGGCCATGGCGCTCCTTCCTTCTCCGACGCGTGGATTCACCCATATCAAAAAACGCCCGTTGTCTCCACCTCTCCGCTTGCAATAAGCATGCTTTCTTCCGGGTGGGTCGGCAGTGCCCCCGAGGACGAGCGCTTCTTCCTTGGCGCGGGGGCTGTCTCGGGGGTTCCCGCCGTCGCGGAAGCGTTTCCGCGGAACGTTTCCGGTTTGCGGGGGGGCGGGGACTGGAAACGCTTCCCAATTGCTCCTCTGGGAACCCCCGGCCGCGCCCCCGCGGCTGGGCGGCTGTTCCTTGGCGCGGGGGCTGTCACGGGGGAGGCCCGGGGAAAGGGAGGTTGTTTTTCGCCGGCGGATTTGCTATAGGATTCGCCCTGTTTGCTTGCGCAGGGGGAGGACGCCATGGCGAAGATGACCTCGAAGAAGGACCTGGAGGGGCTGACCCTCCTGGGGAAGGGGGACCGGCCGGGGAAGAGGCTGGAGACTTTCCCGAACCACAACCCGGAGCGGGACTACACGGTCACCCTCCGGACGGAGGAGTTCACCTGCGTGTGCCCCGCCACGGGCCAGCCGGACTTCGCCGTCATCACGATCCGCTACGTCCCCGACCGGAAGATCCTGGAGTCCAAGTCCCTGAAGCTCTACCTGTGGTCCTACCGGGACCGCGGCGTCTTCCACGAGCACGTGACGAACGCCATCCTGGACGACCTCGTGGCGGCCCTGGCGCCCCGGTGGTGCAAGGTCACGGGAGAGTTTGCCGTCCGCGGCGGCATCTCCATCACCGTGGAGGCGGAGTACGGGACGGGAGCAAACCCCGGGCGGCGGCCCGTGGCTGACCAGTCCGAGAAAGGGCGGGGCATCGAATTCCTGTGAGTGCGACATGAACGAAAGCGGAAACGGACGATACCGCTGGCTGCCGGCCATCACGGCCCTGTTCGTCACGTCCCTGATCGTGGCCAACCTGATCGCCGTCAAGCTGATCCAGGTTGGTTCCCTGGTCCTGCCGGCGGCGGTCATCATCTTTCCGCTGTCGTACATCTTCGGCGACGTCCTGACGGAGGTCTACGGCTACGGCCGGGCCCGCCGGGTCATCTGGACGGGCTTCGCCTGCAACCTCCTGGCGGTCCTGGTCATCGAGGCCAGCATCTTCATCCCCGCCGCCCCCTTCTGGACCCTGGGTTCCCTGGACGGAGCCGTCTCGAACCAGGCCTACGGGGCCCTCCTGGGGTATGTGCCCCGGATCCTCGCGGCGTCCTTCGCGGCCTACCTGGTCGGGGAATTCCTCAACGCCTTCGTCCTGGCGCGGATGAAGATCGCCACCGGGGGACGCTTCCTGTGGATGCGGACCATCGGCTCCACCATCGTGGGCCAGCTGGCCGACTCGGCCATCTTCATCACCGCCGCCTTCTGGGGGACGATCCCGGCCCCCGTTCTGGGGACCATGATCGTCACGCAGTGGCTCGTCAAGAGCGCCTACGAGGCGGCCTTCACGCCCATCACCTATCTTGTCGTGGGGTACCTGAAGCGGGCCGAGCGGAGCGACGTCTACGACCGCCACACCCGTTTCAACCCGTTCCTGTGGGGGGACCGCTCCCCGTAGGGAAAGACGGAAAAGGTGTCAGATTTATTTTTTTGCCCTGACGTTCCGGACCTGCCGCACTTCCTTTGCAATGGCTTCCAGTTCGGCATTCGCCTTCGTGATGTGGTCGTTCATCACGCAGACCAGGCGCTTTTTCAGCTTGGCGAGTTTTTCCCGGTCGGCTTTCGGAATCTTCGGGTCGTCCTTGTAGAAGATGTCGTGCTCGATCTCCGACCAGGCGTGGTAGAGGATGGAGGTGAGCTGGATCTCGCACTTGAGGCCCTGGAACTTGCTGTACTCGCTCAGGCGCCAGCGCTTCTCGCCGAAGGAGACCGTCAGGTGCGTCGCCCGGTAGCCCCCTTCCTTGCAGTGGTCCTCCCGCTGGACGAATCCGCTCAGCTCCCGGCAGAGCTCGCGGATGAAGCGCTCCTTGTCGCTCTCGAGGTAGAAGATGATCCGGATGCCCGCCAGGTCCTCCACGTCGCCCAGTTCCCGGTAGTTCCGCTCCTTCCGGCGGCGGATCTTGGTGCGGAGGGCATCCACGTCCTTGACGCGGTGGGTGAGCTGGAACTTGTACCCCCCGTTCTGCAGGAGACTGTAGATCATGTTGCTCATGGAGAGGCACAGGTCGGCGTAAATGGGCTTCCAGAGCCGGTATTCCCCGACCAGGGCCGCTTCCCTCGCTCTTTCGGGCTTCCCGTCGCTCTTCACGGTGGCAACCTCCGGGCAATCGGGGGACGGGTCCCCCGTCTTTCGAGGGTGATTCTGCTTTGGGGTTTGTCTGAAAACAGGGGATTTGTCCCCCCGTCCGTCTATTTCCCGAGGGCCTGCCGGAGGGCGTCCAGGAATCGCTCCACGTTTTCCCGCCGGGCCGTGTGGCCCATCAGGCCGATCCGCCAGATCTTGCCTGCCAGGGGGCCGAGCCCCCCGCCGATCTCGATCTTGAACTCCTGCCGCAGCCGCCGCCGGACGGCCAGCTCGTCGATCCCCTCGGGGCAGCGGACGGTGTTGAGCATGGGGAGGCGGAAGGGCTTCTCCACCAGCATGGAGAGGCCCATCGTCTCCAGGCCCAGGACGAGGGACTCGTGGGCCTCCCGGTGCCGCCGGAAGGCCGCGTCGGCCCCTTCCTCCAGGATCAGCCGCAGGGCCTCGTAGAGGGCGTAGAGCATGTTCACCGGCGCCGTGTGGTGGTAGACCCGGTTCTGGTTCCAGTAGTTCGTGATGAGGCTCAAGTCCAGGTACCAGTTGGGGACCTTCGTCTTGCGGGCATTCAGCTTTGCCGCCGCCCGCTCGGAGAACGACAGCGGCGCCAGGCCCGGCGGGCAGGAAAGGCACTTCTGGGTGCCGCTGTAGAGGGCGTCGATGCGCCAGTCGTCCATGCGGACCTCGATGCCGCCCAGGCTGGTGACGGCGTCCACCAGGTAGAGCGTGTCCGTCCCGGCCAGCATCTTCCCGATCTCCGCGACGGGGTTCCGGACGCCCGTGGAGGTCTCCGCGTGGACCACCGCGACGATCGCGTAAGGCCCCTTCTTCAGGGCCTGGGCGGTCTGGTCCAGGTCCACGGGCTTGCCCCACTCGAACTCGACGGCCTCCACCTTCGCCCCCAGGCGGCTTGCCACGTCCTGCATCCGGCGGCCGAAGACGCCGTTGATCAAAACGAGGACCGGGTCCCCCGGCTCGACGAGGTTGACGAAGCAGGCCTCCATCCCGGCGGAGCCGGTCCCCGACATGGGGAGCGTCAGCGCGTTCCCCGTGTTCAGGATCTCCTGGAGCATGGGCTTGATGCCGTCCATGATGGACAGGAAGTAGGGGTCCAGGTGGCCCAGGGTGGGCTTTGCCAGGGCCCCGTAAACCGTCGGGGGCACGCAGGACGGGCCCGGGCCCATGAGCAGGATTTCTTCGATGCCGTCGAGCAGGTTCGACATGGGGTGTTCCTCCGATGCGGGTCTTCTTTGGCCGTGCGTGGCGGTTGCAGAGGGGCGGCGGGAACGGACCGCCCGGGTGCGCTGCGGATCCTTGACCTTTTCTATAGCGAAAAGATTTGTTAATGTCCATCGTCCCATCCGACGGGATAAGACCGGCTTGTGAAAAAGGAGGAAAAACATGCTCAGGCACATCGTGTTCATGAAGTTCAAGGCGGGGGTGACGGCGGAGCAGGTGGAGGAGTTGAAGAGGGGCCTCGGCGGGCTGCCGGCGAAGATCCCGGAGATCCGGGAGTGGGCCTTCGGCGCCGACGTCCTGCGGACGGAGCGGTCCGTCGACTTCGCCCTCGTGGCGGCCTTCGAGGACGTGGAGGCCCTGAAGCGCTACCAGGTTCACCCGGACCACATCCCGGTCCTGGGCCTGGTGCGGGCCATGAGCGAATCCATCCAGGTGGCGGACTTCTAAGAAAGGTGTCTAAGAAAGGGGTCCGATTTATTTGTGCAGCGCAAAAATAAATCGGACCCCTTTTTCGGGGAGGGGGAGATGAAGAAGAAGGTGCTGGTGACGCTGAACCTGACGCGGGCGCATCTCGAGCGGCTGGCGGGGGAGTGCGAGGTGGACGTCAATGCCGAGGACCGCCCCATGGATCGTCAGGCCTTCCTGGCGCGGATCGCCGGCAAGGAGGGCCTGCTGCCGTCCATCACCGACGCGGTGGACGCCGAGGCCCTGGACCGGGCGCCGGGCCTCCGGATGATCGCCAACTTCGGCGTGGGGTACAACAACATCGACGTGGCGGCGGCCACGGCCCGGGGGATCCCCGTCTCCAACACGCCGGGCGTGCTCACCGACGCCACGGCGGACCTGGCCTTCGCCCTGATCCTGGCGGCCTGCCGCCGGGTCGTCGAGGGGGACCGGATGGTCCGGGAGGGACGGTTCCGCTACTGGGCGCCCTTTCTTTTCCTGGGCACGGAGGTCTCCGGGAAGGCCCTGGGCATCGTGGGGATGGGCCGCATCGGCCAGGCCGTGGCCCGGCGGGCCCGCGGGTTCGACATGCCGGTGCTCTACCACAACCGGAACCGCCTCGCCCCGGGGGAGGAGGCGGCCCTGGGCGCGTCCTGGCGGTCCCTGCCGGACCTCCTGGCGGAGGCGGACATCGTCTCCCTCCACGTGCCCCTCACACCGGAGACGCGCCACCTGATCGATCGGGAGGCCCTGGGGCGGATGAAGCCCTCGGCGATCCTGGTCAACACGGCCCGGGGGCCCGTGGTGGACGAGAAGGCCCTTGTCACGGCCCTCCGGGAAGGGGTCATCGCCGGGGCGGGGATCGACGTCTACGAGGACGAGCCGGCCCTGGCGCCGGGTCTGGCGGAGGTGGAGAACGCCGTCCTCCTCCCCCACGTCGGGAGCGGCACCTGGGAGACCCGGATCAAGATGGCCGACATGGCCGTGGCAAACCTCCTGGCGGGCCTGCGGGGCGAGCGGCCGCCGAACCTGGTGAACCCGGAAGTCTGGCAACCATAATCCAGGGACACTTCCCCTATTTTCGCGACGCATCGGACATCAGGAGCCTGTTATGTCGAGAATCGCCCGCGTCATTGTTCCACTGTACCCGCATCATGTGACCCAGCGGGGCAACAATCGCGAAGATGTCTTCTTCGAAGACGCCGACCGCTCCTACTATTTGAAAACCCTCAAGGCGTCTGCAGAGAAATATCCCGTGCAAATCTGGGCCTACTGCCTGATGAGCAACCATGTCCATCTTCTCGCCGTGCCCGAAGGAGAAGAGGCGCTTGCCCGGTGCATCGGACGGACAAACCTGCTTTATACACAATACGCGAACCGCCGGTATGGCCGTACCGGAAGGCTGTGGCAGAACCGGTTCTTTTCATCGGTTGTCGAGAAGGAAACCTATCTCTGGGCCGTTTCCCGATACATCGAGATGAACCCCGTCAAAGCGGGGCTGGTGGGAGAACCCGCCACCTATCCGTGGTCGAGTTGCCGGGCCCACGTGCTCGGCACGGAGGATGCGGTTATGGTCGGTCAGGACTGGCTTGAGGAAAGGGAGCGGGAATCGTACAGACGGTTCTTGAGCCATGCGGATCCGGACGGGGAGGAAAGGATCCGGCGAACGACCTCGACGGGCCGCCCCCTCGGAAGTGTTGAATTTACAGCCGCACTGGAGGTGCAGACATCGCGGAGGCTTCTTCTTGGAAAGGCAGGGCGGCCGAGAATGAATACGACGTAGAAAAAACCGGGACCTTCCTCGGCGAAAATAGGGGAAGTGTCCCTGGATTATGAGCCTTGCGGGCGCGGCGTCCAGTAGGCGCAGTCGCGGGTGGCGTCGGTGATGACGTGGTCGACGAAGCGGGCGAAGCGCCAGCAGTGGGTCTGCGCGCCTTCGGCCTCCGCCTCGAAATAGAGGCAGCCGGCGCAGGTCTGTTTTCCTTCTGTTTGCCGGTTCATTTTTCCTCCCAAATAGGGGGACGCTTCCCCCATTTTCCGAACCCAATAAATAGGGGAAGTGTCCCCCTATTAATGGCGGGTGGCGCTGAGGAGTGAGCCGATGACGCGCTCGAGGTGGTCGAGGGTGTTGCACTCACGGGCCGCGTGGCAGTAAGGCAGGAAGCGCTTCATCTCCGAGTCGCCGGTGCCCCAGAAGGGGCGCGGCTCCGGGTTCAGCCAGACGAGGCGCTTGCACCGCTGGTACATCTCCCGGACGACGAAGGACGCCGGGTCGG
>JBFYXW010000226.1:0-24493 GCA_041310335.1 Syntrophaceae bacterium
CGGTGATGCCGGCGATGCGGCGGATCAGGGCCGTGTGGGCCTTCCCCGAGGGGTCCGACGGCCGGTCCAGGAGGCCGATGGTGCCGATGACGGCCTTTGCCAATTCTTCCCGGTCGATGCCTTTCCGGACCTCCCCGGGGACGCCGGCGTAGACGTCCAGGGTCTCCAGCAGGTGCGGGTCCCGGTAGGACAGGAGGGAGAAGAGCCCGTTCATCGAGTCGTATCCGCACATGCCCCCGTAGGCCCCGCCCTGGACGCGGATCCGCTTGTAGAGGTAGCCGCTGGACAGGTACCGGGCCAAAACCAGGAGGGCCGCTGCCCTCGGGTCGCCGTGGACCGGCGCGGGAAGGACCCGGGCGACGTAGTTCACGTCGGCGGGGATGGCGACGCCGGGACGCGCAGGCTGAAGCGCCGGCAGGGAGGGCGCGGACGGCGCCCCCTCCGGAAGGGCGGCCACCAGGGATTCAAGATGGGATGAAAGAAGGGACAGCCCCTCGCCGTCGGCGGCGAGGTCCGCGGTCAGGCCGGCCCGGCAGAGGACGGCGGCTTTCAGCGCCGCCAGGGTCTCCGCCAGGCGGTCTGCTTCCCGCTCCAGGGACTCCGCCGTCCGGGCGGCGAAGCGAAGCTGGGAGCACCCGTGCCACTGCTCGTCCCGCCAGGACGGGAGGCCCAGGGCCGCCGCCGCCGCCATCTTGGCGAAACTGTGTCCCGAGGGGATGACCGCTGCCTGGAGGCGGTTCTTCTTCTCCAGGACCAGGTCCCGCATGCGGGACCGGTCGCCCAGGTCCCCCGCCAGGAGAAGGTCCGCCAGGATCGCCAGGGCGTCGGGGAGGTTCCGGTGGAGGGCCTTCCCCGAGACGATCAGGTTCTGCCAAGTGCCGTTTCCCCCGCGCCCGTACCCCGCCGAGAGAGAAAACCGCAGGCCCCCGGTTTTCAGGGCGATCCGCTTCGCCATCTCCTCGTAGGAGCGGCCCGCGGCCCCCATGTTGAGGGTCAGCTTGCCGAGGAGGGGCAGGCAGGGCTGGAGATCCTCCGGCACACCGGAGACGTCGAAGGCCAGGGACCAATAGGCGATGCCGTTCGTGTAGAGATCGTGCCGCAGGGCCGGGACACCCGCCAGCACGCCCGGCTCCGTGGGGATGATCTCCGGCTCCGCGGGGATGTCCGCGACCCGGAGCCTCGGGAGGGTCGCCGCCGCCCCGGGCGGGTCCGGCTCCCCCTGGTAGCGCTGGAGGTCCTCCGCCTCCTGGCGGATCCGTTCCAGGTCCTCTGCGGACAGGGACGAGCGCAGCCGGGCCATCCGGTCGTGGAGCGCCCCCTCCCGCTCCTCCTGCAGGGTCGGGCTCGGTTCGAGAACGACCCGGAGGCGGTGCGGGTTGTCCACCAGCCACTGCCGGGCCGTCTTCTCGAAGAGGCGCGGGTCTTCCTCCCACTTCCGGCGGATGTCTCCGATGATGGCCGGGAAATTCAGGCCCGCCAGGGGGTCCCCCCCGTAGAGCCAGCCGTGGAAGACCCGGCCCATGAGGGTGATCCCGTAGGGGAAGGTCTTCCGCTTGATTTCCCGCCCGTGGAACTCCACTTGGTGGAGGGTACCCTCGATCAGCTCCCGGTCGAAGCCCTTTTCCGCTTCCCTCTCCAGGGTGTCCAGGATGAGCTTCTCGATGTCCGGGGCCCGGTCGGGGTCCGTCCCCCGGAGGCCGATGGAAAAGAAGATCTGCTTCAGGTCCCGCTCGATGCCCGTCATGGGCGAGAGGTCTTCCCCGAGCCCGGAGTCGACGAGGGCCTTTCGAAGGGGTCCCGCGGCACTGCCCGTGAGGATCCCCGCCACGATCTCCAGGAGGACCGCCGTTTCGGAATCACGCCCGTCGCTGAGCATCCAGGCGACGTTCACGGTGGTCTTCCGCTCCCGGGGCTCGGCCCTGCCGACGGGGTAGAAGGCCCGGACCGCCCGGGCTGCCGTCCAGCGCTCCTGGCTCGGAACCTCCGGCGGCGCTTCCGTTTTCCCGGCACCGGAGAGAATCTGCCGGAGAAAGGCCAGGTGCGCCTGCGGCGGGATGTCGCCGTAGAGGAAGAAGAAGGCGTTCGACGGGTTGTAACGGGCCCGGTGGAACGCCCGGAACTGCTCGTAGGTCAGTTCGGGGATCTCCTCCGGGTTGCCGCCGGAGTCGTGGACGTAGGGCGTGTCGGGGTAGAGGTTCTCCTGGATGGCCTTGTAGAGCAGGGAATCCGGGGACGAGTAGGCGCCCTTCATTTCATTGAAGACGATCCCGGACACGGTGATGCCGCCGGTGGGATCGTCCGGATCCGCCGGCTCCAGGTGATGCCCCTCCTGCCGGAACGTCTCCGGCAGCAAGCGGGGATGGAAGACCAGGTCCGCGTACACCCGGGCCAGGTTGTAGAAGTCCGCCGGGGTCTGGCTGGCCACGGGGTAGATCGTCTTGTCCGGGTAGGTGAAGGCGTTGATGAAGGTCTGGAGGGACCCTTTCATGAGTTCGTTGAAGGCGTCCTTCACCGGGTAGGTCTCCGATCCCGCCAGGACGGAGTGCTCCAGGATGTGGGGGAGGCCCGTCGAATCCGCCGGGGGGGTGGGGAAGGCCACGGCGAAGAGGTTTTCCCGGTCCCGGCCGTGGAGGTGAAGGACCCGGGCCCCCGTTTTTTCGTGCTCCATCAGATAGGCGGTGACCCGGATCTCATCGACGGGCTCCACGCGGAGGACCCGGAACCCTTCGTGGACGTCGCCGATGGCCAGCATCGGCGCCGGACTGCCTGTTTGCTCGGACATGGAATGCCTCCCGGCGGAATGTGATTTTTCAGGGACGTTTTCTATAGCGCACCTCCCGGTGCGGTGCAACGTCCGGAAAAAGGAGTCACGTCGACGTGGAAAAGGGCTTGACAGGACGGGAGAGGGAATGTATC
This sequence comes from Syntrophaceae bacterium, assembly GCA_041310335.1. Classification (GTDB taxonomy): domain Bacteria; phylum Desulfobacterota; class Syntrophia; order Syntrophales; family PHBD01; genus PHBD01. The sequence goes on from JBFYXW010000226.1 coordinate 2,917, forward strand.
TAACCAATCAGTTAGACCAACCGGTTAGTTTTTCCTCGATCTGCCTCGTTCGTGACCGCCGCGGTCGGGCGAAGCGGTCATCGGGGTGCCCGCCCAGGCAACCGCGGGCGGATCGTCGGCCGGTTGAACGCACACACAGGGAAGGTTTCCGGAGGTGGAGCATGGATGAGGCGACCCTCAGGGAAAAGTCGGTCGACACGGTGGAGCGGATCCTGCGCGCCGCCGCGGAGGTCTTCGCCGAGGCGGGGTTCACCGGGGCCCGGGTCGACGAGATCGCGCGCCGCGCCGGGGTGAACAAGGCGATGCTTTACTACCACGTGGGCGACAAGCGGGACCTTTACGAGGAGGTTGTCCGGAGCATCATCGGGAAGTCGGCGGAGCGGATCGAAGAGGAGATTCGCCAGGAGGACAGCCCGGAGGAAAAGTTCCGGATCTACCTGCGCCGGTTTGCCGCGACCCTGGACGAGAACCCCGTCATGCCGCCCATCATGATGCGCGAGTTGGCCTCGGGCGGCCAGACGCTGCCCCGGGCGGCGGTGGAGGGCGTGGCGCGGGTGGTGTCGCTCCTCTCGGGGATTCTCGACGAGGGGGTCCGGAAGGGGGTCTTTCGCCCCGTCAACCCCTTCCTCGTCCATATGATGGTGGCGGGGGCCTTCATCGTTTACAAGGTGACGGCCCCGGTGCGGGAGCGGGCGGAGAACATCCCCGAGGAGGTTCGCAGGATGGCGCCGGAGCTTGCCGGCTCCATCGCTGGCGACGTGGAAGCGATGGTTTTGCGGGCCATCAGGATATAAGGAGGGCGCACCATGAAAGGAAAGACAATCCGTGTATGCGTGATCCTGGCGGGGCTGCTTCTGCTGCCGGGAAGCGCGGTCTCCCTGGCGGCGGAAAAGATGACGCTTCAGGAGAGCATCGACCTGGCCCTGAAGCAGAGCCTTCTCGTCCATTCGGCCCGGGAAGGCGTCGCGGGGGCCCTGGCCCAGGAGCGGGAGGCCCTCACGGGATTCCTCCCGAAGTTCAGCACGTCCTACGGCTACACCCGCCTCAACGAGGACCCGACCATGACCGTTCCCACGCTGGGCACTCTCGGCACGGGGACCCGGGACAACTATACCTGGGCCACGGAGGTCCGCCAGCCCCTGTTCGCCGGCGGCGGGATCGTGGCCAACTGGCGGGCCGGCCGCCTCGGCACCGAGATCGCCCGGAAGGATGAGGAGGCCGCCGTCAATGACCTCGTCCTGGACGTCAAGACGGTCTACTTCAGCGTTCTGAAGGCGGAGCGCATCGCGCAGGCGGCCCGGCAGGCCGTGGAGATGCTCCAGGCCCACCGGAACATGGCCCGGGACTTCTTCGACGTTGGCCTGGTGCCCCGGAACGACGTGCTCCGGGCGGAGGTGGAACTGGCCAACGGGATGTACAACCAGGCGAAGGCGGACAACGCCCTCGAGATGGCCCGGGCGAACTTCAACACCGTCCTGCGTCGCGACGTGAACGCGCCCGTCGCGCTGGAGGACATCCCGGACCTCCGCCCGTTCGAGGCCCCCCTGGAGGACATCCGGAAGAACGCCCTGGAGAATCGTCCGGAGCTTCGGTCCCATGAGCTGAAGGCCGAGCAAGCCGACCGGTACGTGGACGCCGCCCGGAGCGATTTTTTCCCCACGGTCAGCGCCGTGGGCCACTACGAGCGCTTCGGCGACACCCCCGGCGTGGCGGGCAGCGCCTACAAGGATGCCGAGAGCTGGTACGTGGCGGGCATGCTGAGCTGGAACTTCTGGGAGTGGGGCCGGACGAAGTACCGGGTGGATGCCGTGAAGAGCCGCCGGAACCAGGTGCAGGACGTTCTGGAGGGCCTGAAAGACCGGGTCACCCTGGAGGTGAAAAATGCCTTCCTCCAGCTCCAGGAGGCCCGGAAACAGGTCGGGGTGGCGGGGAAGGCCATCGAGCAGGCAGAGGAGAATTACCGCATGAGCCAGGAACGGTATCGCGAACAGGTCGGGACGGCCACGGAGGTCCTGGACGCCCAGACGCTCCTGACCCGGTCCCGGTCCGATCACGCGGGAGCGCTGGCGGATTACCATATCGGACTGGCCCGTCTGGCGCGGGCCATGGGCCGCCGGTAGGCGGGGAGTCATGCCATGAAAAAGAAACGGATCGTCATTGCGGTTTTCCTGGTCCTCCTCTTGGGCGTGGGCGCCCTGGTCTACTGGGGCCAGTGGCGGAACCAGCGGCAGGAGCTCTCCTACTCGGGGACCATCGAGGCCACGAAAGCCAACCTGGCCTTCCAGGCCCCCGGGCGGGTCGTCCGAGTCGCCGTGAAGGAGGGGGAGGCCGTGGTGAAAGATCAGGTCCTGGCGGAACTGGATCCTTCGGAGCTGAAAGCGCGGCAGGATCAGGCGAAGGCGAACCTGGAGCGGGCCCGGCGGGTCCAGGAACAGGCCGGGACGGTCCAGGGCCTGTACCGGGAGACCCTTCCCGCCGACGTGCTCCGGGCCGAGGCGAACGCGAAGGCCCTCCGCGGCGCCGCCGAAGACAGCCGGAAGAACGCCGCCCGGTACGAGCAGTTGTTTTCCCGCGGGGTGGTGACGGAGAAGGAGCGGGACACCGTCCGGCTCCGGGCCGATACCGACCGGGAGCGCCTGGCGGAAGCCAAGGCGGTCCTCCTCCAGGCGAAATCAAACCTGAAGAAGATCGACGTTTCGCAGAAGGACTTGGAGGGCGCCCGCTACGCCGCGGAGGCGGCCCGGTCGGTGCTGGACCAGGCGAGCATCCAGTCCGGCTATGCCCGGCTCCTGGCCCCCTGCGCGGGGATCGTCACCAGCCGGAACGTGGAGCCCGGCGAGGTGGTGACGGCGGGACGCGAGGTCCTGACCGTTACGGATCTCTCCGTGGTGGACCTGAAGATCTATGTCGACGAGACGGAGATCGGGAAGGTCAAGCCGGGGCAGCAGGTGGACGTGAAGGTGGACACCTTCCCGAAGAAGACCTTCGCGGGACGGGTTTCCTTCATCTCCCCCGAGGCGGAATTCACCCCCAAGATCATCCAGACGAAAAAGGAGCGGGTGAAGCTCGTCTACCTGGTCAAGGTGAGCGTTCCCAACCCGGAGCTGGAACTGAAGTCGGGGATGCCGGCGGACGCCTGGCTGAAGTGAGGGACACCGTGGCGCCCTTCATTTCCGTGGAGAACGTGTCCATGCGGTTCGGCGTCCTCGAGGCCGTCCGGGAGGTGTCCCTGCGGGTGGAGGAAGGGACCCTCTTCGGCCTGGTGGGCTCCGACGGGGCGGGGAAGTCGACCCTGCTGCGCATGACCGCCACCATGATCGCGCCGACGGCCGGCCGCATCACGATCGGCGGCCTCGACGTGGTGAAGGACCGGAAAAAGGTGAAGCACCTGATCGGGTACATGCCCCAGCGATTCGGCCTCTACTCGGACCTGACGGTGGACGAGAACCTCCGCTTCTTCATGGACGTTTTCAACCTCCCCCGGAAGGAGCGAATCCGCCGCCGGGAGAAATACCTCGGGTTCTCCAACCTGCTCCCCTTCGCCGACCGCCTGGCGGGGAACCTCTCCGGGGGGATGAAACAGAAACTGGGGCTGGCCTGCGTCCTGGTCCACGAGCCCCGGGTCCTGATCCTGGACGAGCCCACCAACGGCGTGGACCCCGTCTCGCGCCTGGAGTTCTGGGACATCCTGCAGCAGATGCGGCGGGAGGGCATGACGATCCTGGTCTCCACGGCATACCTCGATGAGGGGGAGAAGTGCGACTGGCTGGCCCTGCTGCACAAGGCGAACCTGATTGAAACGGCCCGGCCCGGCGAGATCCGGGCCGGTTTCCCCTCGCTGGAGGAAGCCATGATCGCCCGGATCCGGGACGTGGACGAGGAACTGACCCATGAAGCCTTTCAGCGGTGACGCCATTGCCGTGGAGAACCTGGAAAAGCGATTCGGCGCCTTCACGGCGGTGAACCGCATCACCTTTGCGGTGAAACGCGGCGAGATCTTCGGCTTCCTCGGCTCCAACGGCTCCGGCAAGTCCACCACGATCCGCATGCTCTGCGGTATCCTCACGCCCACCTCCGGCCGGGGAGAAGTGGCGGGGATCGACATCTTCCGGGAGCCCGAGCGGGTCAAGGGGGTGATCGGCTACATGTCCCAGAAATTTTCCCTGTACGAGGACCTGACGCCTTTCGAGAACCTCCGCTTCTACCTGGGGATCTACGCCGTGCCGCCGGATCTCTGGGGGGAGCGGATCCGGTGGGTCCTTGAGATGGCTCGCCTCACGGCGGTGAAGGACCGGCCCACGGGGGAGCTGCCGCAGGGGTGGAAGCAGCGGCTGGCCCTGGGGTGCGCCCTCCTGCACCGCCCGGAGATCCTGTTCCTCGACGAGCCCACCTCCGGGGTGGATCCGGTCACGCGCCGCCATTTCTGGGACTTCATCCGGCAACTCGCGGGGGAGGGGATCACGGTCTTCGTCACGACCCATTACATGGACGAAGCGCAAAACTGCGAACGCCTCGTCCTCATCGACCAGGGATCCATCGTGGCCCAGGGGAGCCCCGCGGAGATCATCGCCGGGGCCTGCCCGGCCCGCGAGGATGCGGACCTGAACGACGCCTTCATCAGCCTGATGGCCCGGAAGCCCTGCTGAGAAGAGCGGAAGAAGAAAGGAGGATTGAGACGTGAAGAAGGGATGGCTGCTGTTTCTGGCCCTGATCGTGACCGTGGTCATGGTGCCGGCTGCTCAGGCCGCGCCGGGAGACGGCCGGGCGGGGGCGGGCCGGGTCGGGGGAGTCGGGCCGGTGTTCACCGATCCGAACCAGCCGGTCGAGGTGGCGGCGGGGGAGACCTTCCGTATCGTCCTGGACTCCAACCGGACGACGGGCTACGGGTGGCAGCTGGCGGAGCTGCCCGACGAGGCGGTGGTGAAGAAGGTCCACAACCGCTACCAGGCCCCGCGGGTAACGCGTCCGGGGGCCGGCGGTCAGGAGGTCTGGCGATTCCAGGCCGTGAAGCCGGGGACGGCGGAGGTCCGGATGGTCTACGTCCGCTCCTGGGAAAAGGGCGTCGAGCCCGCCCGGACGGCGGTCTTCCGGGTCAACGTGAAATGAACCTGCTGAACGTGGTGCCGCGATGTTGCGCGGACCAGCCGCCGGCCGGTTTCCCGGTTCGGGAAGCCGGGTACCGGCCGGGGAAAAGGCGCACCCTTTCCCCGGTCGCGACGCTCGGAACAGCCTATGCCTGAGGATCAAGCATGAACCCCGTCCGCCTCCAGGCCATCATCCGGAAGGAGTTCTATCACCTGATCCGGGACTACCGGAGCCTCATCCTGGCGTTTGCGATCCCGCTTCTCCTGATCCTCCTGTTCGGCTATGCCCTCAGCCTCGACGTGGACAACGTCGAGACGGTGGTGGTGGACCAGGACCGGAGCGACCTCAGCCGGGACTTCGTCCGCAGCCTCGACGCCTCGCCCTATTTCCGCGTGAGGGCCCACCTGGAGGACCCGCGGCAGGTGAACGACTGGATCGACCGGGACCGGGCCACCGTGGCCGTCGTCATTCCCTCCGACTGGACGGAGAACATCCGGAGCGACCGGGAGGCACCGCTCCAGATCATCCTGGACGGGAGCGACCCGAACTTCGCCAACATCGCCCGGGGCTACATCAACGCCTATATCGAGCGGTACAACGGTCAACTCCTGGCGGACTTTCTCTCCCGCCAGGGGATCGAGCCGATCCGGCCGCCCGTGGAGGGGCGGATCCGGGTCTGGTTCAACGAGGACCTGGAGAGCCGCAACTTCATCATCCCCGGGATCATCGCCGTCATCATCATGATCGCCGGGGCCATGCTGACGTCCCTCGTCATTGCCCGGGAATATGAAAACGGGACGATGGAGACGCTGAAGTCCCTCCCCGTCACGGGGCTGGAACTCCTGGTGGGCAAGGCGGTCCCCTACTTCTTCATCGGCCTGACAGACGTCCTGATCGCCGTCTTCATGGGGCAGGTCCTCTTCGGCATCGTCATGAAAGGCGGCTTCTGGGTCATGATCCTCGCGTCGTCGCTCTATCTGGGCGTGGCCCTGGCCCTGGGACTCCTCATCTCCACCGTCACCAAGTCGCAGTTCGTGGCCAACCAGGCGGCGATTCTCATCACCTACCTGCCGTCCCTGCTCCTGTCGAACTTCGTCTTCCCGGTGGTCAACATGCCGAAGGTCCTGCAGGTCCTTACGTACGTTGTCCCGGCGACCTACTACATCGAGATCCTGAGCGGCATCTATCTGAAGGACCTGGAGATGGCCCGGATGTGGACCAACTTCGCGGTTCTCGCGGTCATGTTCATGGTCCTGGCGGGGATCAACGCCATCCTCCTCAAGAAGGAGGGCCTGTAGGATGAACGGACTCCGCATCCGCGAACTGGTCCGCAAGGAGTTCCTCAGCCTCTTCCGGGACCCCAAGAACCGGCGCATCCTCATCATGGCGCCCATCATCCAGATCCTCGTCTTCGGCTACGTGGTGAACTACGACATCCGTAATATCCGTGTCGCTTATATGGATCAGTCCCAGACCCGGGAGAGCCGGATGCTGGAAGACAACCTGGAGGGGAACGGGATTTTCACCATCACCCACCACGTCGGGGATTCCCGGGTCCTGGAGGACCTCCTCCTCCAGGGAAAAGTGGACCTGGGGATCAAGGTGGCGCCCGACATGAGCCGGAAAATCCGCCGGGGCGAGACGGCGGAGGTCCAGGTCCTGGTCGACGGGAGCATGAGCAACATGGCCTCGGTCCGGATCGCCTACACCATGACCGTCCTGGACCGGTTCAACCGGACCCTGATCCGGGAACTCCACCCGGTGCACATGGATTACGGGCGGATCGATGCCCGGATCCGCACCTGGTACAACCCGAACCTCGACAGCGCCTACTTCTTTATCCCCGGCATCGTCGCCTTCACCGTGATGCTGATCTCGCTGCTCCTCACCTCCATCGCCGTCATCAAGGAGAAAGAGGCGGGGACGATGGAGCAGTTGCTCGTCACGCCGCTTAGGCCCGTGGAATTGATCGTCGGCAAGACGATTCCCTACATCGCCATCTCCCTGGCCCAGATGCTGGTGGTGACGGTCCTGGCGGTCTTCTGGTTCGAGATTCCCCTGGAGGGGTCGATCGGCCTCCTGGCCGTGGCCACCTGCCTTTTCCTCCTCTCCACCCTCGGCGTGGGCCTCTTCATATCCACCGTCTCCTCGACGCAGCAACAGGCCATGATGACGACCTTCTTCTTCATCCTTCCGTTTTTCATGCTCTCGGGCTTCGTCTTCCCCATCGCCAACATGCCGGAATTTGTCCAGTGGCTGACCTACCTGAACCCGCTCCGCTATTTCCTTATCATCATCCGGGGCATCTTCCTGAAGGGCGTGGGCCTGGACGTCCTCTGGCCCCAGTACCTGGCCCTCGTCATCCTGGGAACCACCGTCTTCGCGGGAGCCACGGTGCGGTTCCGGAAAAGGCTGGATTAGCGCGATGCCTCCCAACATCCGCACTTGCACAGCGGGAGACGCCGCCCTGCTGGCCGAAACGATCCGGACCTCCTTCCGGACCGTCGCGGAGCGCTTCGGCATTACCCGAGAGAACGCGGCCCGGCACCCGTCCAACTGCGAGGAGGACTGGGTCCTGGGGGACATGGAGCGGGGGGTCGTTTATTACGTCCTGGAGGGCGAGGGGCGGGTCGCCGGGTGTGTCGCCCTCGAGCGGGTCGACGGGGAGGGGTGCTACCTGGAACGCCTCGCCGTGCTCCCCGGCTTCCGGCGGCGGGGCTTCGGGAAAACGATGGTGGCGCATGTCTTCTCGGAGGCCCGGCGCATGGGACTCCGCCGCGTAGGCATCGCGATGATCGCAGAGCAGGCCGAGCTGAAGGAATGGTACGGAAAGCTGGGCTTTGTCGAGAAGCAAACGAAGGAATACGCTCATCTTCCCTTCCGCGTTACGTTCCTGTCGTTCGAGATCCCGGACAAGCGGCGGGACCTGGTCGAGCGCTACATCGCGGCGTACAATGCCTTCGACGTGGAGGGCATGCTTGCCCTGATGCATCCCGAGGTGGTGTTCCGGAACATCGTGGGAGGAGAGGTGACGGCTGAGACGGAGGGCATCGAGGCGCTGCGCGCCCTCGCGATGCGGTCGAAAGGTCTGTTTTCTTCCCGCCGCCAGGAAATCAAGGGACTGTCGTTCTCCGGAAACCGGGTGTCGGCGGACATCGCCTTTGAGGGCGTCCTGGCGGCGGACGTGCCGGGCGGCCCGAAGGCCGGCGAGGCGCTGCGCCTGAACGGACGTTCCGAATTCGAGTTCCGGGACGGCAGGTTTTACCGGATTACGGACATCCGTTAGCAGGAGCAAGGACGGCACCCGCTTCCCGCCGGCCCGGCAAGGAGACGGGGCAGGGAAGCGTGCATCTTCTCAGAAAACCCGGGTGGCGTCCCGGCGGGCTCCTCCGGGTTCCCGTCCGTGGAGACCGTGCTTGAATGAATCCCCGGCCGATTTGAAACGGATGGCGTGAACCGGTATGGCTCCCCGATATCCTGAAGGCCTCGGCCGGATCTTCCGGACGCTCAAGTCCCGCAACTACCGGCTGTTCTTTGCGGGCCAGGGCGTCTCCCTGGTCGGAACCTGGATGCAGCAGGTCGCGCTGAGCTGGCTGGTCTACCGGCTGACCGATTCGGTCTTCCTGCTGGGCGTGGTCGGCTTCGCCGGGCAATTCCCCACGTTTGTCGTATCTCCCTTCGCGGGGGTCCTTTCGGACCGCTGGAACCGCCACCGAACCCTGATCCTGACCCAGTCCCTGTCGATGGTGCAGGCCCTGATGCTGGCGGGTCTCGTGCTGACCGGCGCCGTCGCCGTCTGGCACATCATCCTGCTCAGCCTGCTGCTGGGCTGCGTCAACGCCCTCGATATCCCGACGAGGCAGTCCTTCGTCATCCACATGATCGAAGACAAGAAGGATCTGGGCAACGCCATCGCCCTGAACTCCGCCATGTTCAACGCCGCCCGGTTTGTCGGCCCCTCCATGGCGGGCATCCTCATCGCCCTCGTCGGAGAAGGGCTCTGCTTTCTCCTGAACGGGTTGAGCTATCTGGCCGTCATCGCGGCCCTGCTTTCCATGAAACTTCCCCCGGCCGCGCCGGTGAGAACGGGCGCCAACATGCTTCAGGAACTGGCCGAGGGGTTCCGGTACGCCTATGGATTCAAGCCGATCCGGTTCATCCTGCTGCTCTTGGCCCTGACGAGTTTCATGGGGGTTCCCTACGCGGTCCTGATGCCCGCCTTTGCCCGGGATATTCTGCACGGAGGTCCTCACACCCTGGGGTTCCTGATGTCCGCGGCGGGCGTGGGGGCGTTCCTGGGGGCCCTGTACCTGGCCTCCCGAACCTCCGTGCTCGGGCTGGGCAAAATCATTCCCCTCTCGGCGGGCATCTTCGGCCTGGGCCTGATCGCCTTCGCCGTGTCGCGGATCCTCTGGGTTTCTCTGTTCTTGATGCTCTTCGTCGGCCTCGGCATCATGATCCATGTCGCCTCCTGCAACACGCTGCTGCAGACCCTCGTGGAGGACGGCAAGCGCGGGCGGGTGATGAGCTTCTTCGCCGTCGCCTTCCTGGGGATGGCCCCCCTGGGCAGCCTGATGGCGGGATCCGTGGCCGGACTGATCGGCATCACGGCCACCATGGCAATCGGAGGGGTCTGCTGCATCGCCGGCGCCTTCTTCTTTGCCGGCAAGCTCTCCCTGCTCCGGGCCATCGTCAGGCCGATCTATGCGGAGAAAGGCATTGGAGGTCCTCCGTCGACGGAGCGCTGATCCGGACCGGCGGGGCGCTTCGCCGCGGGAGCCGCGCATCCCGAATCCCTGACCCGGTTGTCCCGCTGGCGGTTTCCCCGCGTTTTTGATACATGCCGTAGGGCGGCCGCCGGGAAGCCCGGGCGGTGCCCCGCAGGACAATCAAGGGTGTAGGAACCATGAACCACGCGTACGTCCACGGCTATGATCCGACGGAAGCCATCCGCCTCCGGGACCAGGCCTCCACGCTGGTGGAGCTGCTCCACTCCGACACGGCCTACCCGGAAGGGAGCCGGGTCCTGGAGGCCGGCTGCGGCGTCGGCGCCCAGACGGTCACCCTTGCCCGCAACAGCCCCGGGGCCCGGATCACGTCCATCGACATCTCCGAGGCGTCCGTCCGGGAGGCCGAGGGACGGGTCGCCGCGGCGGGGCTGACCAATGTCCTGTTCCGGCAGGCCGACATCTTCACTCTTCCCTTTCCGGAAGGTTCCTTCGACCATGTCTTCGTCTGCTTCGTCCTGGAGCATCTCCCGCAGCCTCTCGAGGCCCTGCTGGTCCTGAAGAGGCTGCTCAGGCCGGGAGGCTCGATCACCGTGATCGAGGGGGACCACGGATCAGCATATTTCCATCCGGACAGCGCAGCGGCTCACCGCGCCATCGCGTGTCAGGTGGAGCTGCAACGGCGGGCCGGCGGGAACGCGAACGTCGGGAGGGAACTCTATCCTCTCCTGTGCTCCGCGGGTTTCGCGACGGTCCGCGTCTCGCCGCGGATGGTGTATGTCGATTCCAGCCGTCCCGGGCTGGTGGAGGGATTCACGAAGAAGACCTTCACGGCCATGATCGAGGGCGTGCGCGAATCCGCCCTGGAAGCCGGTCTCGCGACGCCGGCCGATTTCGACCGGGGCATTGCCGATCTGTACCGGACCGCGGAGGCCGACGGCGTGTTCTGCTACACCTTCTTCAAGGCCTTCGGGGTGCAGGCGTGACCTTCCCGGGGGAGCGGCCATGACGATCTGGGCATTCCTGATCCAGGGCATCGGCTTCGGCTTCGCCGCGGCCGTGCAGCCGGGTCCGTTCCAGGCCTTCCTGATCTCCCGGACCCTCTCCCGGGGGTGGCGCCGGACCCTGCCGGCGGCCCTGGCGCCCCTGGTCAGCGACGGGCCCATCATCCTCCTTTGCCTCTTCGTCCTGAGCCGGGTCCCACCCTGGTTTCAGCGTTCCCTGTATCTCGCCGGCGGCCTCTACCTTCTCTACCTGGCTTTCGGCGCCTTCCGGGCCTGGCGGAAATGCGAGGAAAATGCGGAGATCGACGAGGCGGCGGGGAGGCAGACCATGCTCCACGCCGCCCTGGTGAACGCAGTCAACCCCGGCCCCTACCTCTACTGGACCCTCGTGACGGGGCCGATTCTCCTGGCCGGCTGGCGCGCCGACCCGGCCTATGGAATCGGTTTCCTCGTGAGCTTCTACGCCGCCATCGTCCTCACCCTGGCCGCCATGATCCTCGTCTTCGGCAAGGCCCGGGCCCTCGGGCCCCGATTCAACCGGGCGCTCCTCGGCGTCTCCGCCCTCGCCCTGGCCGGCTTCGGTCTTTACCAGCTTTGGATGGGCCTGTCGGGCGTCGGAAGGGGGATTTGACGCCGCGGGATCCTGATGCTACGGTTGGGCGGCCATTTCAGGGGAGAACCCGGTGACGGGGATTCGGCCGGCGGCGGACGGGGACCGGGTTGCCCTCGGCCCGCCGGCCTGATCGATCGCCAGGAGTCCGACGTTGTTCCGTGGAGCCGTTACCAGCGTTCTGCTGCTCGTCCTGTCTCTGTTCCCGGTCCCTTTGGGTCACGCGGGGGGGCCGGACCCCGCCGCCCGGGCGGAGATCGCGCACCTGTTCGAATACCTGGAAGGCTCGGGGTGCCTGTTCTACCGGAACGGCTCCTGGCACGGGAGCCGGGAGGCGAGCGCCCATCTCCGCAGGAAGTACGAATACCTCCTGGAGAAGGGCCTCGCGTCGTCGGCGGAGGAATTCGTCGAGCGGGCCGCCGCGCGGAGCAGCGCCAGCGGGAAGCCCTACCGGGTCCGCTGCGGCGGGGGCAGGGCGGTGGAGAGCGGTCCCTGGTTCCGGGAGGAGTTGTCGCGGTATCGAAGGTCCGGGAGATGATGCAGGGGGGACGGCGCCCGCGGTGCCGGCGGGCGATTGTCCCGCAGATCGTGTTTTCCGCATACAGGTGGCTCAAGCATGTTTCTTGACCGGAAAGTCGTTGTGGTCATGCCGGCCTACAACGCCGCCAGGACCCTGATCCAGACCTACAACGAGGTGATGGAACAGGGTGTCGTCGACCGGGTGATCCTGGTGGACGACGCCAGCCATGACGAGACGGCGGCTATTGCGGCCACGCTGCCCCGGACGAAGGTCTTCGTCCACGACCGGAACCGGGGGTACGGGGCGAACCAGAAGACCTGTTACCGGATGGCCCTGGAGGAAGGGGCCGACATCGTCATCATGGTCCACCCGGACTACCAGTACACGCCGAAGCTCATCCCCGCCATGGCGTCCATGATCGCCAGCGGCCTGTACTCCTGCGTCCTGGGCTCCCGGATCCTGGGGGGATACGCGCTGCGGGGGGGCATGCCCCTGTGGAAATACGTCGCCAACCGGTTTCTCACGCTGGCGGAGAATCTGCTGATCGGCGCGAAACTCTCGGAGTACCACACGGGGTACCGGGCCTTTTCCCGGGACCTTCTGGAGCGGCTTCCCCTGGAGGGGAATTCGGACGATTTCGTCTTTGACAACCAGATGCTGGCGCAGGTCGTCTGGTTCGGCTACATCGTCGCCGAGGTCAGCTGTCCCACCCGGTACTTCGCCGAGGCGTCCTCCATCAATTTCCGCCGGAGCATGGAATACGGCCTCGGCTGCCTGTGGACGGCGACCCGGTTCCGCCTGGCCCGGTGGAACCTGCTGTCCTCCCGACTCTTTCCGAGGAATCCGGCGAGAGCCGGGGAACCGCGTTGATCCGATAACGGGTTGTCGTCAAGTTCGAGCCATGACCCTGGTCGTGCGATCGGCTCGTCCGGCCGTCTCCATGTCCCGAATCGGTGGACCTTCAGGGATGTGCCATGCGGGACAGCGAACATTCCAGGGAAACCCTCATCATCTTCAGCGTCGCGCTGGCGACCTTCATGGCCAGGCTGGACAGCTACATCGTCAACGTGTCCCTGCCGACGATGGCACAGTACTTCGACACCGGCCTGTTCGTCCCGGCGAACAACATCCTGATCATGAAGGCCGCGTCCGAAAGAGGCGAGGGACGATCTCCGGCGTCCTGAACACGGTGACCTATCTCGGGGCGACCATTGGCGTCGTCCTGTTTGAAACCATCTTCTCCCAGGTCGTTCACCCGTCGGGGGACGGCCGGACGCTGGCCGGCCCGGGCTTCTCCGCCGACAACCTCCTGGCCGGGTTCCGCTGCGTGTTCTGCCTGCTCGGCCTCTTGAGCGTCGGCGGCATGGTCGCCTCGCATCTGGCGGGCTTCAAAACCAAGACAAAGGGAAAGGGGGGGGCTCCATGAACCGGCAAGAGGAAACGTCCCGTTCGATCCTCCGGGCGACCGTCCGGACCCGGCGGAAGTACCTGCCGGCGCTCTGCGGCCTGGTCCGCGACTACGCCGTGCGGGAGGGGCTCACGGAGGAGGAGGCGAAGCACTTCGAGATCGTCACGGAGGAGGCGTGCCTGAACGTCATCCAGCACGCCTTCGAGAACCGGCCGGACGAGAGTTTCGACGTCGTCATCGAGACCCGCCCCGCCCGCTTCGTCGTCGCCGTCGAGGACCGGGGACTGCCCATGGACTGGCGGAGGATCGAGGGGGAGGAGGGGATCGGCTTCGGCATGCGGCTCATCAAGGCCTTCACCGACGAGGTGCGGTTCGTGAACCTGGGTCACCAGGGGAAGCGGATCGAGTTCATCAAGGATTTTACCCGGGAGAGGGCCCTGCGGGCAGAGGCGGAGGAGCGGGACGAAACGTCGGCGGCCGACGAAGAAGCCGCGCCCCCCGACGCCCCCATCGCCATCCGGCTGATGCATCCCGGCGACGGCGCCGCCCTGGCCCGGTGCCTGTACCGCGTCTACGGGTACTCCTACATGGAGCACGCCTATTTCCCCGAGAAGATCCGGGACCTGATCGAAAGCGGGCTCCAGGTTTCCCTGGTGGCGACGAATCCGGACGGCGAGGTCGTCGCGCACCAGGGCTACACGAAAAGCCACCCCGGCAGCCCCGTGGCCGAGATGGGGGCCGGGATCGTCGATCCCCGGTACCGGGGGCGGGGGCTCTTCGAGAAGATCAAGCAGGCGAGCATCGAACATGCCCGTGAGCAGGGGCTCCGCGGGCTGTACATCGAGTCCGTGGCGGTGCACCCCTACTCGCAGAAGGCCAACCGGGCGGTGGGGGCCCGGGAGACGGGGATCCTCTTCGGCTACCTCCCGAGAAGCGTGACCTTCAAGAAGATCGACGAAGAGCCGGAGCAGCGGCAGGCCGCCGTCCTCATGTACAACCGCCTCAACCGGGAGCCGGACCGCGTGGTCTACCCCCCGTTCCAGCACCGGACCGTCATCGGGAAGATCTACGGGGAGGGTGGCTTCCGCCGCACCGTGGGTGACGTTTCCGGGGACCCGGGTGGCACGGACGCGTTGACGCACGTGGAGGTCAGGGCGAGCCACGACATGGGCCTGGCGTTCATCCGGCTGATGCAATACGGACAGGACTTCCAGGACTGCATCCGGTATCACCTGCGGGACCTGCGCCTCCAGAAGATGGACTGCATCTTCCTGGACCTGCCGCTCTCGGACCCGGCGACGGCGCCGTCCTCGGCGGCGGCCGAAGTCCTCGGCTTCTTTTTCGCCGGGATCGTTCCAGAGCTGGACAGCGGGGACGTGCTCCGTCTCCAGTACCTGAACAACGTGAAGATCGACCCGGCCAAAGTGGTGGTCGTGTCGGGCTTCGGGAAGGAGCTGTTCGATTACGTCTGGAAGGAGTGCGAGCGGGCTTCCCGGTGACCGGTCCCTCTGCGGATGAGATCACCGGTCCGCCCGGATGGCCCGGGCTTGCCGTCCCGCCTCCGGGCACGGGGGGTAAATCAACGGACTGCCTTCCTTTTTGCACGATGACCGTTGCCGTGGCGCCGTTCCCGTGGTAGAAAAAGCGACCCGGCAGGGACTTTATTTCGTTCCGGGTCCCCGGCCGTCGCGGGGGAGACCCGGTCGGAGAGGAATGCATCATGCTGAAGGTCATCGAGGACGAGGCCGTCATCCGGCGCTGCCAGCAGCAGTTCAGCCGAAGTTTCCGGGCTGTTGCGGACGTTCGGGTTCCCGTCCGGGTGGGACACGCGGGGGCCAGTTTCCGTGCCTCCGTGTACTGGTCCCGCGAACTGGATCTGTGGCTGTACTCCAAAAGGATCCCGGAGAAGAACCACTGGAATGTCCTGGGCATCGGCAGGCCCGTGCCGGAAGGGCGGGTCGCCATCACCTGCGAGATCAACTTCCCCCTCCGGGGAATCGACCGGAAGATCGGGGGCGCCTTGGCCCGGGACGCGGAGGGCGGCGTTTTCGTCGTCCACCGGGGTAGACTCGGCGGCAGCCGGAAGGGGATCGGGAAGACCCTGTTCGGCAGCCACTACCGCGGCGTCTGGGCCCTCATGGAGGATGGAGACGAGGAAGCCGCCGTGGCGGTCGTGGGGGCCCTCCAGTCCCCCCGTTTCACCCGCCAGCTCGGGCAGTTCGTGCGCAAGGTCCAGCGTATGAAGGACCTGGCGGCCTCCCGGGATTCCCAGATGGCTATCGCCTTTCCGGAAGTGGCGTTCCGGGAGGAGTGCAGCGGGGAGGCGACCCTGCCGGCTCCGGCGGACCTCTACCATCTCTGCGACCGCAGCCTGGTGGCCCAGGACCTGGCGGAGGCCCTGCAATCCCGGGGAATCCGGGCGGGGAACGACGACGCCCGGGACTGCTTCGCCGTGGACCGCGAGGGGCGGCCGACCGTGCTGTTTCGGGTCCTGGCGGGTCTCCAGGACGGGGAAATCCTCGAGGGGGCGGCGAGGCTGCTGATGGACCGCGTCTCCCTTCCGGAGAAGCCCCGGATTGCGCTGGTCGTTCCCGCAACCCTCCCCGCCGAGTTGGATGGCCCCTTGCGGGCCCTGGGCCTCGAGGTCCTGCCTTACGCATGGCAGGGGGACCGGGCCGTGTTCCCGGGACTGGATGCGTTCGCCGGGGCGGAGGCGGTGTAGCCCGAGTCGGCGATGGAGTTTTGTCGTGGCGGGGCGTGGCGCGGGCGCCGCGGCGGTCCGACCCCTCCGGGTCGCCGGTTTGCCACCGGCGGACCGGGCTCGACCGCGCGGCGGGTTGCCGGGAGAAGCAGACCCGAATGCGTGCGAGGAGGCGGTCTTGACATTCCTGGTCCACGCGCCTGCCGGACGGCTCTTCCGCTTCGCCCACCGGGGCGCCTCTAGACAGGCGCCGGAGAACACCCTGCTGGCCGTTTCTCGGGCCCTTGCCCTCGGGGCCGACGGGATCGAGATCGACGTCTACGCCGTCGAGGGGGAACTGGTGGTCATCCACGACGCCCGGCTGGAGCGGACCACGAACGGGCGGGGCCGGATCTCCGCATCCTCCCTGGACTACCTTCGTTCGCTGGACGCCGGAGGGGGCGAGCGGATCCCCCTCCTCCGGGAAGTCCTGGACCTCGTGGACCGGCGGGCGGTGGTGAACGTGGAGTTGAAGGGACCCGAGACCGCCGGCCCGACAGCGGCCCTCTTGGAGCGGTACGTCCGGGACCTGGGTTGGCGTCGCGAAGAAGTCCTCCTTTCCTCCTTCCGCCGCCGCGAACTCGCCGTCGCCAGAGCGGAGGCCCCCGGGATTCCCCGGGGCCTCCTGACGAGATCGCCGCTCTTTCCCACGCGGCGTCTCCTGGCGGAGCTGGACCCCTTTTCCATTCACGTCCGCCTGGATCGCGTCAGCCGCCGCTTCGTCAGCCAGGCCCACGACCGGGGCCTGAAGGTGTTCATCTACACCGTCAACCGGGAAGAGGATTTCCGCGCCCTCGAGTCCATGGGGGTCGACGGCGTGTTCACCGATTTCCCCGCTCCGCCGGGATTGACACCCCCGCCGGGGTAATGCTATCCAGGGCGCGAATGTCAACCTCGCCATACCAAGAAGGGGTATGCCCATGAACGACATCGATTTCTACAAGGCCGTCCGGATCACCGACCGCGTCTGGTGGGTCGGGGCGATCGACTGGAACATCCGGGACTTCCACGGCTACACGACCCGCCGGGGGAGCACTTACAACGCCTACCTGGTGATGGCGGACAAGGTCACCCTGATGGACACGGTGAAGGCCCCCTTCCGGGACGAGATGCTCTCCCGGATCGCCTCCGTCGTGGACCCGAAGGAGATCCGGTACATCGTCTCGAACCACTCGGAGATGGACCACACGGGCTGCCTGCCGGAGATCATCGACACGCTCCGGCCGGAGAAGGTCTTCGCCTCCCCCATGGGGACGAAGACCCTCCAGGATCTCTTCCACCGGCAGACGGAGGTCATTCCCCTGAAGGACGGCAGCCGTCTCAGCCTCGGCAACGCGACCCTGGACTTTCTGGAGACGCGGATGCTCCACTGGCCCGACAGCATGTTCAGCTACCTCCAGGAGGACAGGCTGCTTTTCTCCCAGGACGGCTTCGGCATGCACCTGGCCACGTCGGAGCGCTTCGACGACGAGATCGACCCGGCCATCCTCGAATTCGAGGCCGCCACCTACTATGCCAACATCCTGCTTCCCTATTCCCCGCTGGTGCTGAAACTCCTGGAGCGGGTCGCCGCCTCGGGCCTGGCCATCGACGTCATCGCCCCGGACCACGGGCCCGTCTGGCGGAAGGACCTGGCCGGGATCCTCTCCCGCTACGGACGCTGGGGCGCCCAGAAACCGACGGCCAAGGCCGTCGTCGTCTATGCCACCATGTGGAAGAGCACCGAAAAGATGGCCCGGGCCATGGCCGAGGGTCTGGCCGCCGGCGGAGTCCAGGTGAAGGTCATGAACATGGACGAGGTCCACCGGAGCGACGTGGCCTTCGAGGTCCTCGATGCCGGGGCTCTCTGCGCCGGCTCCCCGACGCTGAACAACAACCTGCTCCCCCAGATGGCCGACGTGCTGACCTACCTGAAAGGCCTGCGACCGGCCAACCTCCTCGGGTGCGCCTTCGGTTCCTTCGGCTGGAGCGGCGAGTCGGTGAAGCAGGTCCAGGACTACCTGGCGGAAACGAAGGTGGAGCCCGTCGGCGAGGGCATCCGGGTGAAGCACGTTCCCGACCGGGAAACCCTGGCCCGCTGCTACGAGCAGGGCCGGCTGGTGGCCGCGGCGGTGAAGGAGCGCGTTTCCGCGACCTGAGAGGGAGATCATGCGAAAGGAAACCTTGCCCGATCCGTCCGCCCCCATGAAGACCGCGGCCCGATCGGGACGGGATCCAGCGTTTGTTGTTGCACCCAGTCCAGTTTCGAGGAGGAAGACATGAAAAAATACGTGTGTGACGTGTGCGGCTACGTGTACGACCCGGCGAAGGGCGATCCCGATGCCGGCGTTGCCCCCGGGACGGCCTTCGAAGATATTCCCGAGGACTGGGTCTGTCCCATCTGCGGATCCGGCAAGGACGTCTTCGCCCCGGAGGAGTAGGAGAGGCCCATGGGGAAGATCATGGAAATCCTGCACCAGGCCTACACCGGCGAGGCCAAGGCGGTCCTGCGGCTCAAGGTCTACGCCGACAAGGCCGAGAAGGAAGGCTACCCGCAGATGGCCAAGCTCTTCCGGGCCATCGCCCTCTCGGAAGAGGTCCACGGGACCCGGGCCCTGCGGCTCCTGAAGGAGATCAAGAGCACCGAGGAGAACCTGGCGGCCAGCTTCGAGTCGGAGACGAAGGTGGCCGGCGTGGCTTACGACGCCTTCATCAAGATCGCCAACGAGGAAGGGAACCGGGGCGCCGCGCTGCACTTCAGCCAGAGCCGGGACGTCGAGGAGGTCCATGCCCGGCTTTACAAGGATGCCATGGGCCACTTCATGGAGGAGCGGGAGACGACGTACCACGTCTGCACCATCTGCGGCTACGTCTCCGACGGCGTCCTGCCGGAACGCTGCCCCGTCTGCTCCGCCAAGCCGGAGTACTTCACGCAGGTTTGAGACGGCCGCGGCCGATCCGGATGCGGCGTCGCGCTGTGTCCGGGATCGCGGCCGCGGGTCCTTCGGGCGGGAATGCGGTGGGATAACCCATCGACGCGATTCCCGTTTTTTCCTTTTCAGGCCTTGCCGCGGGGGTTCCCGGGGGTGAGGCGGGGTTTGATCCCCTCGAACCCGGGTATTGCCGGGTATGCCGACCCATGACCGGTCTTTTCATTCGCTGGCTGATTCTCACCGTGGCGGTCCTTTCCGCAGCCTACCTCGTCGACGGCATCCGGGTGGCGGGTTTCGGCTCCGCCTTCTTCGCCGCCGCAGCGCTGGGGATTCTCAACACGCTCCTGAAGCCGATCCTGATCGTCATCACCCTGCCGGTGAACATCCTGACCCTGGGGCTCTTCACCCTGGTCATCAACGCCCTCCTCCTCATGATGGCCTCGGGGGTGATCCCCGGGTTCGACGTCCAGGGCTTCTGGCCCGCCGTCCTGGGCGCCCTCCTCATCAGCATTGTGAGCTGGCTCCTCAACTCCTTCTTCTCCGGCCCCGGTCCCGGTGACCGGTCCCGTCCGGGGCCCGGCCGCTCCCGGGACGGCACCATCGACCTGACGCGCCGGGGGGACGACCGATGGGAGTAGGGGACCTGACCCCCGCCATGCGCCAGTACGTGGCGCTCAAGGAGAAGTACCCGGACTGCATCCTCTTTTTCCGGATGGGCGACTTCTACGAGATGTTCTTCGAGGATGCCGTCACGGCGGCGCCCGTCCTGGACATCGCGCTGACCTCCCGGAACAAGGGGAAGGAGGACGCCGTCCCCCTCTGCGGTGTCCCCTGGCACGCCGCCTCTTCCTACATCGCGAAGCTCATCGAGGCGGGCCTGAAGGTCGCCGTCTGCGAGCAGATGGAGGACCCCCGGCAGGCCAAGGGCGTCGTGAAGCGCGATGTGGTCCGCGTCGTGACCCCCGGACTCGTCCTGGACCCGGACAACCTGGAGGCCAAGGAAAACAACTTCCTCGCCTCCGTCTGCGAGCGGGACGGGACGTTCGGCCTCGCGTTCCTGGACATCTCCACGGGCGAATTCCGGGTCACCCGGTTCGAGGACCGGGAGTTCTTCCTCGCCGAGGCGGTGTCCCTGGGGTTCCGGGAGATGATCGCCGGGGAGGAGACCCGGACGGAGCCCTGGCTCAAAGGCCTCCGGCAGCGGACCGGGAGCCTGCTGGTGAACTTCCTTCCCCCGGACTACTTTGACGGGGACGCCGCGCGGGAGCGGCTGGCGGCCTATTTCCCCCCGGAGTCCCCCGGCACGCGGGGGCCTGCGGGGGAGCCGGCCCTGGCGGGCGCCGCGGGGGCGCTGCTCCGCTACGTGGAGGAGACCCAGAAGGAGCGCCTGGGACACCTGCGGGCAATCCAGTTCCAGGAAGCCGCGGAATATCTCGTCCTGGACGAGACGGCCCGGGAGAACCTGGAACTCTTCGCCACCCTCCGGGAGCAGAGGAGGGCGGGCTCACTCTTCCACGCCCTCGACGAGACCGTGACGCCCATGGGGGGGAGAAGGCTCCGCTGGTGGCTTTCGTATCCCCTCGTGAATCCCGGGCGGATCGGGGAGCGCCTGGAGGCGGTGGACGCCATCCGGGAGCGGAACCTCCTCCGGGAGCGGCTCCGGAGGTCGCTGGGGGATGTGAAGGACCTGGAGCGCCTGGCGGCCCGGGTGTCCCTGGGAGTGGCCAACGCCCGGGACCTGGCGGCGCTCCGCTTCTCCCTGGAGCAGGTGCCGGCGGTGCTCTCCGCCCTCGAGGACTGGCCGGCTCCGCTGGCGGCGTCCCTCCGGGCGGAGATCGACGAACTGGCGGACCTGCGGGACCTCGTCGGTCGGGCCGTGGTGGACGACCCGCCCTTCACCGTTCGGGAGGGGGGGATGATCCGGGAAGGGTTCGACGCCGACCTGGACGGGCTCATTTCCCTCGGCCGCGACGGCAAGCGGGGCATCGCCGCCCTGGAGGAGACGGAGCGGCGGAAAACGGGCATCTCCACGCTGAAGGTGGGCTACAACAGCATTTTCGGCTACTACCTCGAGGTAACGAAGGCCAACGCCGACCGGGTGCCGCCGGAATACGTCCGCAAGCAGACCCTGGTGAACGCCGAGCGCTACATCAACCAGGAGCTGAAGGAATACGAGCACGCGGTGCTCCACGCGGAGGAGCGCCGCCGGGAGCGGGAGTACGAGATCTTCACGGCGGTGCGGGACGAAGCCGCTCGGCAGGTGCGGCAGATCCAGGCCACCGCGTCGGCCCTAGCCGACCTGGACGCCCTGGCGTCCCTCGCGGAGGTGGCCCAGCGGAGCAACTTCTGCCGCCCCGTCGTGGACGACGGCGACACGATCGACATCCGGGACGGCCGGCACCCCGTGGTGGAGCGGGCGGTCTTCCCCGAGGCCTTCGTCCCCAACGATACGCTCCTGGACGGGAGGGAAAACCGCTTCCTCATCATCACGGGCCCCAACATGGCCGGCAAGTCCACCTACATCCGGCAGGTGGCCCTCATCGTGATCCTGGCCCAGATGGGGAGCTTCGT
>JBFYXW010000228.1:0-5455 GCA_041310335.1 Syntrophaceae bacterium
CGGCCGTAGCCGTACGGGAGTTGGGGCTCCGCGTGCCAGATCTCCGCCCCGGTCCGTGCCGCCAGCTCCACCGAGCCCAGGACGAAGTCCTCCTGGCGGTGGCTCTCGAGGATCAGGACGATACGGTAGCCCGCCCGGGCGGCTTCGTCGACATAGATGTCACAGTCCCGGCGGGGGTCGACGACGAAGGCCTCGCGCCGGTCGCCCACCAGCCAGGATACGTGGGCCAGGCCCTCCGCCTCGATTCTCCGGAACAGCATCGCGCCTCTCCTTTCCGCCGGCGACGACCCAACGCCGGCCGATCCGAACGTTTCGCCCTACCGGGGGTTCGGCCCCGTCACCGTCGGGTTCTCCGGGTGGGAGACCCACTCCGTGAAGGCCCCCTCGTGGAGCTTCACGCGGGGGTAGCCCAGGTAGAACTTGAAGAGGAGAAACTCGTTGGTCGCCTCCCGGCCGGTCCCGCAGGAGCAGATCACCAGCTTCTCCGGGACGGCGCCCCGGCGCTCCACGATCGCCCGGACCTCCGGGAGGGGGCGCAGGAGGGCTTTGTTCGTCCCGTCCATCAGGTCCTGCCAGGGGACGTTCACGGCGCCGGGGATGTGACCGGGCCTGCTCCAGGGCCCCTGCCCCTCGTACTTGTCCGGCGGGCGCGCGTCCAGGACGATGACGTCGGGGTCGTCTTTGAGGCGGAGGAACTCCCCGTAGTCGACGACGTAGTCGCTCCGCACGACGGCCCGGAAATCGGAGCGGACGGCGGCGGGGTACTCCTTGGAGAGGGGTCGTCCCTCCGCCTTCCACCGGTCGAGGCCCCCGTCGAGGACATGGACCCGCTCGTGGCCGTAGCGGGCCAGGCTGTAGGCGACCATGGTCTGCTCCAGGCCGTCGCCCCAGCCCTTGAAGGCGCCGACGCCGGTGTAGACGACCACGGGGACGTCCGCCTTCAGTCCCGTTTCCCGGATGACCGGCTCCGCCGCCTCCGCCGGGACGAACCGGGCGGGCTGGTCGCCGCTGTGGGTCCGGAAGTGCCCCTCGCTCAGGTAGCGGGCCCCGGGGATGTGCTCCAGGATGTAGTCGTGGACGTTGGGCTGGACGTCGAGGATCATGACGTCCGGGCTGTCGAGGCGCTCCGCCAGCCACTCCGTCGAGACGAGCCGGACGGAAGGGCCGCCCGGGGATGGGGTTCCGGTCATGGTGCTTCCTCCTTTCGAGATAGGGATGGAGCGAAGTATACAACAGATCGCCTCCCCCAGGAAGGGTTCTCGCCGACGAAGTCATCTTCTGGACAAGGAGTCGGGCGCATGGTAGCGTCTGGCCCGTTTTGGAGGACGCATCCGCGCATGAGTCCCGCCGCGTCCCGGGCACCGGGCGGCGGCCCTTGTGCGGGCGGGGCCTTGCCGGGGGTTCCCGGGCGGGCTGCCGAAAGACCCAACGGAGGTGCTTGTGAAGAAATATCGGGTCATCCAATGGGCCACCGGGTCCATGGGCAAAACCTGCCTGCGAGCGGTCATCGATCACCCCGACCTGGACCTGGTGGGGCTTTTCGTTTACAGCGAAGCCAAGGCGGGACGGGACGCCGGCGAGATCGCCCGGCGGGGGCCGACGGGAGTTGCGGCCACCCGGAGCGTCGGGGAGATCCTGGCCCTGGACGCCGACGTGGTCATCCACGCGCCCCGCATCCAGTTCCCCTACAGCCACCACAACGGCGACATCTGCCGCCTCCTCGCCTCGGGAAAGAACGTGATCACCATCAACGGCCACGGCTTCCCGGCGTATCACGGGGCCGCCTACGCCGCCGCCTTTGCCGAGGCTTGCCGGGAGGGGAATTCCACCTTTTTCAGCACGGGACTGAACCCGGGGTTTGTGGTGGAGAAGATCGCCGCCGCGGCCACGGGGATCTGCACGCGCCTGGACTCGATCGACATCCGGGAGGTCTTCGACGTCAGCAGCGCCCCGGATCACGACTACGTGTTCCATGTCTGCGGCATGGGGTCCGACCCGGAGCGGTTCGACGCCGCCGGCTCCGGTCCCGTGGCGGAGCTGATCACAGGGATGTACGCCGAGGTGGTTGCCCTCCTGGCATACCGCATGGGCATGAACCTGGAGCGGGTGGAGCCGGATCACCGGGTCGTTGTGGCCCCGGAGGACATCCCCGCCCGGGCCGGCACCGTCCGGTCCGGCAGGGTGGCCGCCACCTGCTGGCGCTGGCACGGGATCGTCGAGGGGCGGCGGCTCATCACGCTCTCGGTGAACTGGGTGATGGGGAACACCGTTCCGGGCTTCGAGGCCTACGACCACTGGAAAATCTCCATCCGGGGGACCCCGGGGATCGACATCGTCATGAACCTGGTGGAGCCGGAGAGCACGGGGGCGAAGACCCGGTCGGAGCAGTACGGGGTGGCCGGCTCCGTCGTCAACGCCATCCCGGAGGTCTGCGCGGCCCCTGCCGGGATTTTCCATTTTCCCCTCTTCGCCCCTTACCGGGCGCGCTTTCCGGGGCGTGACGAGGGCCGGGTATGAACCATCATGACCAGGGAGGCTGCCCGTGACAGACGACGCGTACACCCGCTTGGCGAAGGTGCTCGACACGCTGCCCAACGGTTTCCCCGCCACCGACAGCGGGGTGGAGATCCGGCTCCTGAAGAAGGTGTTCACCCCGGAGCAGGCGGAGCTGTTCTGCCGGCTGCGCCTGACCTTCGAGACGGCGGAGGAGATCGCCGCCCGGACCGGGCTGCCGGCGGAGGGACTGGCGGAGCGGCTCGTCGAGATGGCCCGGTGGGGACAGGTGTGGATGATCCGGCTGGGGGAGACCCCCTTCTTCCGGATGCTGCCCTGGGTCTTCGGGATCTACGAGTTCCAGCTGGACCGCCTGGACCGGGAGTTCGCGGAGTTGAGCGAGGCTTACCGGCCCGTCTACGCGAGGCGGTTCTTCTCGGAGACGCCGGCGCTGATGCAGACCCTGCCCGTCGAGGAGACGGTCCCGTCCCGCCAGGAGGCGCTTCCCTACGAGAAGGTGTCGGCCATCGTCGAGCAGGGCCAGTCCTTCCTGGTGAACGAGTGCATCTGCAAGAAGGAAATGAAGATCCTGGGCGAGCCCTGCGACCGGCCGCTCCACGTCTGCCTGGCCATCGCCCCGATGCCCGGGGTCTTCGACAAGTCCCCGTCGGGGCGGAAACTGACGAAGGAGGAGGCCTACGCCCTCCTGAGGGAGACGGAGGAGGCGGGCCTGGTGCACCTGACGGGGAACGTCCAGTTCGGCCATTACTACATCTGCAACTGCTGCAAGTGTTGCTGCGGCGTCCTCCGCTCCATCAACGAGTTCGGGGTGCCCGCCGCCACGGTGATCAATTCCCATTTCCGCGCCGAGATCGACCCGGATCTCTGCACCGGTTGCGGGGTCTGCGCGGAGGAGCGCTGCCAGGTCGGCGCCGTCACGGAGGACGGGGACACGTACCGGGTCCTCCGGGAGCGCTGCATCGGCTGCGGGCTCTGCGTCGGCACCTGCCCGACGGGGGCCCTCCGCCTCGTCCGTAAGGACCCGGGGGAGATCGAGCCCCCGCCCCTGGTCGAGGAGGCCTGGTTCGAGGAGCGGGGACGCCGGCGGGGGGTGGATTTCAGCGCCTTCAAGTGATCCGCACCCGGAGTCGGGGGTTTTCTCCGCATTTTTTCAGCCCGCAGCCGGGGCACCGGGGGCAGGGATGCCGGACACCGCGATCCTCGGGGGCCACCTCCTCGACAGTGCCTCTTTTTTCACCCGGCTGCGTTGACGTCCCTTTTCCCGGCATGCCGGGTTTCCCTTCATTTCGATTGACAGGAACGGCTTGCTTTTCTTATCCTTCCTGTCAGTTACCCGTTGCGGCCGTTTTTACAGGCCGTCCGGCGGATGTTGCGAGGGCGAGTCGTGACGTGGCCGGAGGCCTGACCGTTTCCTTCTTCCCCGGGCCGAATCGCCACCGGCCGGGATCTGCAGAAAGGATTGCCCCGTGAGCGCCAAGAACATCATCCCCGCCCTCCTGAACTACACCCTCTCCGTTGCCGCCAGGGTCGTCAGCCTGGGCATGATCCTCGTCCTGCTCATCGTCGCCTTTTCGCTGGCCGCACCCTATATAAAGGTCGGGAAGGACCAGCGCTACATCAAGTCCATCATGGCCGCCGAACAGGCGATCACCAGGCCCGTCCGGTCCGCGGTTCCCATCCGGATCCAGGGTCACGACATGACCGGCTGGATCGTCCTGGTCGGATCCTTCGTGCTGGCCGCCTGGTTCAATGCCTTTTCCCACCGCTTCCAGTACAAAGCGGAGTATCACCGGTACACGAGCAGCGTGGAGGAGATGCGGCAGCGGAAGCACGTATCCGACTTCGCGGTGAAGGCTTCCTCGCTGGGGGAAAACCTGGACCGGCTCAAGTCGGCGACGAAAAAAGACCGCGAACAGATCCTCCGGGAGTTCGCCGAGACCAAGCGGAAACTCGACGAGATGGGCCGGGACCTGGCCTTCCTGGCCATCGACATCGTCGACTCGACGGGCATGAAAGAAGACGAGGACAAGGCCGTGGTGCAGCACGATTTCCTGCAGTACCGCGATTTCGTCAGCCAGCTCCTGAACGACCAGCGGTGCCTGAAGTCGACCTGGACGCCCGACGGCGTCATGAGCTGCTTCTCCACCGTCGATGAAGCCGTTCGCGCCGGCACGGCCGTCATCACGGGCCTGGAGACGTTCAACCGGGACATCAAGCAGATGAAGCGGGACTTTGTCGTCCGCTGCGGCGTGAACGCGGGCTTCGTCATCTTCGATGAAAGCATGCCCCTCGAAATGATCACCGACCGCGCCATCGACATCGCCGGGCACATGCAGAAGTACGCAGCCCCGAACACGGTCTGCATCGCGAAGCCGGCCATCGAGCCGCTCAACGAGCGACGGGGCTTCTCGCCTTCGGGAAAGGTGGTGGATGGCTACGAGGTCTACGAGTGGAAACAGGACATGGGTGCGGCAAAAGCCGGGTGAATGCGTGCGGGGAAAAGCCGGCTCGGCGGCAGGGATGCCGGGGGGGGGTGAAGCATGGTTGAGGAAAACGCAGGAGACTTCCTGGCGGCGGGCCCCCTGGTAAGCAAGGGAGGAAAAAATGCGGGACTCCTCCGCCGTTACCTGGAGTCCCTGGCCTCCCTGGAGGACGACGCCATCCACCTGGACCTCCTGGAGGAACTGATCCACGACTATGTGAAGCTCGAACGGAGGGTCGACAGCCTCCTGAAGAACACGCTCCCCCCGGCAGTGGCCGACGAAATCAAGGCGAAGCGGAATTTTGCACCGCGGCCCTTCGCCTGCACGATTCTCTTCACCGACCTGGTCGGGTTCACCCGCCTGGCGGAGCGCATTTCCGGGGAAGACCTTATCGATCTCCTGGACCGGATTTTCCGGGACTATGACGAAGTCGTGGCCCGCCACGGGGGAACCAAGAT
>JBFYXW010000232.1:0-3429 GCA_041310335.1 Syntrophaceae bacterium
TTCTTCGGCACCTTCGAGGACGACAACGTCCCCGAGGAGGACACGAACCTGCCGCTCCTCAAGGAGAGCCGCTACTGCGCCACCTGCCACTACGGCTTCTTCTGGGACACGCTGGTCTACAACTCCTACGGCGAGTGGCTCCGGAGCCCCTACGCGGACCCGAAGTCGGGGAAGGCGAAGACCTGCCAGGAGTGCCACATGCCCTCCCCCACGATCTACAAGGGGAAGGCGCTGACCAACGTGGCGCCGGGGAAAGGCGGAATCGAGCGCGACCCCGCGGCCATTCACAGCCACGACATGACCGTGGACGCGAAGCTCCTGCGGGAGGCCCTCACCATGACCGCCTCGGCCAGGCGGGAGAACGGCCGGATCGTGGTGACCACGAATCTTTTCAACGACCGGACGGGGCACCACGTCCCCACGGACACGCCGCTCCGGCACCTGATCCTGCGGGTCGAGGCAAGGGACGCCCGGGGCAGGCCCCTGCAGCAGGTGGACGGACCGGTGCTGCCGGAGTGGTGCGGGAAGGGGAACCCGGCCCGGGGCCGCTACGCCGGACTCCCCGGGAAGGCCTACGCGAAGCTGCTCAAGGAGATGTGGACGGAGGTTTTCCCCACCGCGGCCTACTGGAACCACACGGAACTGGTGAGCGACAACCGCCTGGCCGCCTTCGCCCACGACCGCTCGTCCTTCGTCTTCGCCCCGCCGGCGAAGGGAAAGGCCGCCGTCACGGTCACCCTCCTCTACCGCCGGGCCTTCATCGACCTGATGGAGCAGAAGGGCTGGGACGTCCCCGACGTCGTCATGGCAAGCTGGCACCGGGACGTGAAATAGGACGCTCCAAAAAGGGGACATCTTTACAATTTTCTCGCGATCCCCCGGGCGGCGATGAGGCCGGAGATGGCCGCCCCCACGATGCCGCGGCTCTTCCCGGTGCCGTCGCCGGCGACGAAGATGCCGCCGACGCTCGTCTCCAGGTGCGGGTCGGTGTCGAAGCGGGTGTCGAAAAACTTGATTTCCGGAGCGTACAGCAAGGTGGAGGGGTGGAGGATCCCCGGCACCATCTTGTCGAGCTTTTTCAGGGACTCCCAGAGATTGTCGAGGATGCGGGCCGGCAGGCCGAGGGAAATGTCCCCCGGCGTGGCGCTGCAGGTCGCCCGGCAGAGGCCGAAATGCCGGACCTCGCTGTTGAAGGTGGGCGCGGAGCTTCTCCGCCCCTCCCGGAAATCCCCCACCCGCTGGACGATGGGCCGGCCTCCCCCCAGCAGATGGAACTGCCGGGCGATCATGTGGCCGAACTCGGTCGTGTCGGAAAAGGGCTCCGTCAGGGAAACGGTGTTGATGAGGGCGAAGTTCGTGTTGTCCGTCTTTCGGCCCGAGAGGGCGTCGCCGTTGACCAGTTTGAACCGGTCGTAATTTTCCATCCGCACCCGCCCCCCCGGGTTCGTGCAGAAGGTCCGGACCCGGTCCCGGTGCCGCCCCGTCCGGAAAATGAACTTCGGGTCGTACACGACGTCCGTCACGGGGTCGTAAAATTTGCGGCTCAGCTCCAGGCGGATCCCCACGTCGATGGGTCCGAACCGGTGCCGAATTCCCAATTTCCCGGCGGCATCCCGGAACCAGTAGGCGCCGCCGCGCCCCGGCGCGGCCAGCACGATCTTCGCGGCGTGGCGGACCTTCTTTCGCTGGCACCTGCCGAGGACATCAAAGGCTTCATCATCCCGCCGGGCGATGGAAACCGCCTCCGACCCGAGCAGGAATTCCGTTTTCACCAGCCGGTTTCGCAGGTGATCGACCACGGCCTTGCCGTTGTCGGTTCCCCAGTGCCACTGTTCCGGCGCGATGAACTCGGCACCGTGCTCCCGCGCGATCTTTGCCAGATCCTCGACCTTCTCGTTCCCCCGGGGGAATGTCACCTGCCGGCAGAAAGGAACCCCGATCAAGACCGCCCGGACCTCCTCCATCAGGCTTTCCGCCATGGCCTGATCGATCTGGAGTTCCGAAAGGTCGATCCCGATCCGGCAGTCGAAGTTCAGCTTGCCGTCGTTGAGGAGTCCCCCGGCGGGATACGGGTGCCGATCGAGGACGGCGACCCGCTCCACGCCGAGGCGCTCCAGTTCCAGCGCCGCGAAGAGCCCCGCGGGACCGGAACCGATGATCAGGACGTTGTAAGGATTCATCGTGTTCGCCGCAGGGGGGCGGATTTCAAATCCGCCCCCTGTCCTTTTGCCGGGGACGGATTTGAGATCCGCCCCCCTGCTGGTTTCAGATCTTCCGTTCCGCGCCTTCCCAGTACTGCTTGCGGAGGACCGATTTCTGGACCTTCCCCGCCGCCGTGCGAGGGAAGTCCGCCACGAACTCCACCGACCGGGGGATCCGGTAGTCCGCCATCTTCCCACGGCACCACTCGATGATCTCCTCCGGCGTCGCCTCCTGCCCCGCCTGGAGCCGGACGAGGGCCTTCACGGACTCGCCCCACTGTTCGTGGGGAACGCCAATGACGGCCACCTCGGCGATCTTGCCGTTCTTGACCATCACCTCCTCGATCTCCGCAGGGTAGATGTTGGAGCCACCGCTGATGATCATGTCGGACTTGCGGTCCACGATGGTGATGTAGCCCTCCTCGTCCATGACGCCCATGTCGCCGATGCCGAGGTAGCGGCCGTGGTAGGAGGACCGGTTCGCCTCGGGGTTCCTGTTGTACCCGGGGGTGACCATGGTCCCCGCCACGACGATCTCCCCCACCTCGCCCCGGGGCAGGTCCCGGCCGTTGAGGTCCACGACCTTCACCTCCTGGCCCAGGGCGGCGCGGCCGGAGCTCAGGGGGTGCTTCAGGACTTCGTGGGGCTTCAGGCACGTGGCCACGCCCATCTCCGTGGCGGAGTACTCCACGTAGAGGGCGCCCTCCCCGAAGACCTTGACGGCGGCCTCCCGGGTCCGGGGCAGCGTGGGGGCTCCGGCGCAGATGACCGTGCGGATGGAGCTCACGTCGTACTTCCCCGGGGAGGCCCCCAGGACCATGAGGATGAAGTCGAGCATGACCGGCGCCAGGGTCATATGATGGATCTTCTCCCGGGTGATGATGTCCAGGATCGCCGCCGGGTCGAAGGGGGGCAAGGGCGCGATGAACAGGGAGCCGCCGTGGAAGAGCGTGGCCCCCCAGTCGTAGGCGATGCCGGCGGAGCTGTAGGAGGGCATGGCCTGCAGACCGTGGTCCTCCTCCCGGTAATTGTGGATGAAGCAGATCTGGTAGATGATGCTGCAGACGGAGCGGTGCGTGATCAGGACCCCCTTGGGGCGGCCCGTCGTACCCCCCGTCTGGGCGAGGCCGACGTAGTCCCCCTCCCAGACGTCGACGCCCGGCTCCTCGCCGGACCCGGAGGCGGACAGCTCGTCGTAGGAGAGCATCCCCTCGGGAACGGGGCCCTC
>JBFYXW010000235.1:0-37633 GCA_041310335.1 Syntrophaceae bacterium
CTCTGAAGCCGGGCAGCCAGCCCGTGCCGGACCTCTACGTAACTGTGAGCGGTGGTGCCGGCATGGGGGCCAGCACGATGCGGGCGGACATCAATCCCGTCTCGCCGACCAACCGCACAAACATCCTCTACTGGAGAGACCGCCGCCTGCAGTAAGAACACATGGATCCATGCCCCCCACGAGAGAAAGCCCCTCCCGGCAGACGCCGGGAGGGGCTTTTCACTTTGTTTACTGATGGTCTTTCGGCCTGTCTTTCGCCTTTTCTCTTTCCTGTCTCTCTTATCCCGCTGAGGGAACCTCCGGCCCGGACGATGCGGCGTCGCTCACCTTCATGATCTTCGGCGTCACAAAGATGAGGAGCTGCGTTTTCTTGCGCGTCGTATCCTCCACCTTGAAAAGCCATCCCAGAACCGGAATCTTGTGGAACCAGGGGATTCCCGAATCCCCCTTGGTGTCCAGGCTCTTCATGATGCCCCCGATGACGATCGTGTCTCCGTCCTGAACCACGACCGTGGACTCGATCTCGCTCTTGTTGATGGGCGGGTTGTTCTGCAGGGCCGCTGCCCGGGCGTAGTCGGCGTAGTCGTTGGACGCCTTGATCTCCATGGAGATTTTTCCGTCCGGCGTCAGCCGGGGTTTCACCTCAAGCTTCAACACCGCCTCCTTGAAGGTGACCGTGGCGGGGCTGGTGGAGGAAGCGGGCGTTATATAGGGGACATCCTCACCCTGCTTGATGATGGCCTTCACGTTGTCCATCGTGGTGATCTTGGGCGACGAGATGATGCGGGTTTCACTGGTCGTTTCACTGGCGTGGAGTTGCGCGTCCAGGATCGCCTTGGAACTGCCCAACACCACTCCCAGCGTCGGGGCCGTGAGCGTGGAAGCCATGGGCAGGAAGTTCACGGCCAAGGCTTCGCTGAAGAGCCCGATACCCGCCGGTGGGACCGTGACCAGGGGATTCAGCAGGGAGGGGTTGGTTCCGCCGGAAATGCCGAAGGGATAACTGTTTGAACCCACGTTCCCGGTGCCTCCCGCGGCCCACTGAACTCCCAGTTTCCGGATGAAACCATCCGTCGTTTCGACGATTTTCGCCTCGATGGAAACCTGCCGCAGCCGCCCCTTTTCGACCAGCTGCTTCTGTTCCTCTTCCTTCCGGGCCAAGTCCGTCTTGCGCTGTTCCTCTTCGATCGCCTTCCGGTCGGCCGTCTCTTTTTTCAGTTTGTCCTGGGTCATCACCGCGATGACATCGCCCGACTCCTTCTTGGCCAGGCTGTTGAGGGAAAGAATCGTGTCCAGGGCCTGATCCCAGGGCACGTTCTTGAGCGTGATGGTAACCGTGCCCTTGATGTCCTCTGCGGAAACGATGTTCTTGCCGCTGACCTCGGAAAGCAGGCGGAAGACGGAACGGATGTTGGCATCCTGGAAGTCGATCGAGATTCTCTGCCCCGTGTACTTGGACTTTTCAGCGCCGGCCGCTTCCGGAGCCGCCGGCTTGGCGTTCTGAGCCGGTTTCGTCTCCCCGGATGCCTTTCCCAGGACGAGCCCCTTGTTCGATGCCAGTGGGACGGACACCGCGGCGGCGGGCTTCCTGGCCGCCAGGGAAGCGATGTTGAAATCGACCAGGATGGAACGGTTGCTCTGTTTGACGATGAAGGGCACCCGTTCCTTGAGGCTGATGTCCACCGCGACCCGGCCGCGATCGCCCTGGCCCTGCCCGTCAGCAACGATCCGGGTGATGTTGGCCAGCTCCCCTTCCCCGAAGGGGCGCTTCAACCGGTCCGGCAGGGAGGCCCCTTCCAGGCGGATCCGCACGGTGTTCCCGCTCTGCTCCTCCACGGTGAAGGAAGCGGGCTTGGAGATGACGATGCGCACCCGCTCTTTCCCGGCCGGGTTATCGAACGTGATCCCCTCCAGCACGGCCAGGTCGGCGGCGGCTCCTCCGGATGGCAGGATGCCCACGACCAGGAAAACGACGAGAAGTCCCTGAATGAATCGCTTCATGGTTTCACCTCTTGATCCTTGTGAAGCAGAATGGGAATCCGCTTCGCTTTCGCCCTGCCTCCGCCCGCTCTGACCCTCTCTTCCACGATAATCCGGTCAGCCAGGATCTCCGTCACACGGCCGCTGTTCTGCCCGATATAAGTGCCCGACACCACCGGATAGAACTTTTTGGCGACCTTGTCCTCCATCATGGCCACGCGGCTGTCCTTGCCGACGGCGATGCCCACCAGGGTAAACTGTTCCAGGGGCAGGTTTTGAAGGGGCGAGATGGGACCGCCCTTTCCCTGGGCCGGCATCTTCTTGGTCCCCAACGCCTTGTTCAATTCCACGAAGGGCTTGAACGGGTCCGGTTTCCCTGCCGGCGTGTAACGGTACGTGTCCACCGCCGCCTGGGGTTGCTGAACCGGAAGAGCCGTTTTTTGCGCCCACCCGTCGGTCACCAGGAGAAGGACCGCCCCGCATGCGACCACCCAGATCCAACTACGGCTTTTTCTTTTCATCGGCCTTGTCCAGGAACATGTAAGTCTTGATGGTGCAGGATGTTGTAAGAACCCTCTGTCCCTTCAGGTCCTTGCCATCGCCCATGGTGATGTCTTCAATGTTCACGATTCGAGAGAGTTTCGCCACCTTGTCGAAAAAGACGGCAATGCCGTGAAACGGACCGTTCACGGATACCTTGACCGGTATTTCATCGTAAAATTTCTCCGGCTCCGCCGGTTTTGCCGCCGCTCCCTTTGCCGCCTCACCGGGCTTCTGATCCGCCCGCTGATCCGACGGCTTCAAATTCTGTGCGGCCTGCGGTTGCGGCTTGGTCTCCGGCTTTTTCTCCGGAGCCTTCGGCTCGAAGAGGATAAACTCGACTCCCGCCTCCCGCCCGGCCTCCGCAACAGCGAGAAAAAGACCCGGGATCTCCCTCTGGTTTGGCAGCTTCGTGAGCGCCTGCTGGTAAACCTCCTTGAGGGCCTGCACCTCCTTCAGGAACTTGTCCTTCTGCTTCGCGATCCGGTCTTTTTCCTCAACTTGCTGATCCAGTTTCGCCTTCTTCTCTTCCAAGACACTCTTCCTGTCGAGGGCCGACTCCAGGTACAGAAACCAGAAAAAATACCCGAGCAGAAGAAGGATCAGGCAAAGGATCAGGACCTTCACCGGCATCGACAGCTTTTTCAGATCCTCCAGGGAAGACAGGGCCATGGCTCACGTGCTCCTTCTGGTGATGCATTTCAGGGTGAACTGCTGCAGTTTGTGGCCGGAGATTTCCTTCTGCTTGGACGCCACCAGGTCCACGGACTTGATGAACGAGGCCGTCTCCAGGCTTTTCATGAATCGGGCGACCGCGATGCTGTCCCGGGCCATTCCCTCGACGGTCAACTCCATTCCCACTTCCGAAACCTTCTCGAGCCAGATGTCCTTAACCGGCACCAGGGATGTAAACTGATCCAGCATGCGCACGGGATAAAGCCGATTTTCCTCCAGCTTCTGAATGATGGAGAGTTTCTTCTCCATTTGTTTCTTGTCCGCCTTGAAGGACTCCACCTCTCCGACGATCTTGTTCAGCACGACGAGCCGCTGCTCATTGTTCTGGATATCCGTTTCCAGGCCACTGATGCTGGCGGCCATGAACACGGCGACCGAGCCCAGCACGATCAGAAAGAGGAGCAGAACGCCCGCATAGACGATCAATTCCGCTTTCTTGCCCTCTTTTTTCTTCGTCTCGACGTACGGGAGCAGATTGATGCGGATCATTAGTCGCCAATCCTCCTCAAAGCGAGACCAACCCCCACTGCGGCCACTTGCGCCGCGCGGCCCATGGCTTCCGGGTCCAGGTTCTTCGTGTTGATGGCAATCTTCCGGAAGGGGTTGATGATCTCGGTTTCGATGTTGATCCTCTGATACAGTTCACCCGCCAGCCCCGGAAGGTTGGCCCCTCCGCCGGAGAGGAGGATCTTCTTGATGGAAACGCCTCCGTAGGAGGACTGGAAATATTCGATAGACCGCTCGATTTCCAGGATCAGGGGCTCCGCAAAGGACAGAAGGCTTGCCATGACCTCCCGCCGGGCAGAGTCGTCAAAGGAGATCTCTCCCGACTTGATCTTCTCCGCTTCTTCAAAGGTCAGCCCGAACCGTTCCTGGATGGCTTCCGTCACCGCGTTTCCGCCCAGGGTGAAATCGCGCGTGAAAACCGACGTCGCCCCCCGGATCACCCCGATGTTCGTGATGCTCGCGCCGATATTCACGAGGACGACCATCTCGTTTTCCTGGTAATCGTAGTTTTCCTCGAACATCGTCTCCAGGGCGAAGGAATCGACATCCATGATCGCCACGGAAAGGCCGGCATCCGTGAGGGCGTCCACGTAACTGTTCACCACCTCTTTCTTGGCGGCGACGATCAGGACGTCCATCTGGTTCGGATTGTACTCGGAGGCACCCAGGATCTGGAAGTCGAAATTGATGTCGTCCATGTTGTCAAAAGGCAGGTACTTGGCCGCTTCGTCGCGGATCAGTTCCCGCAGCTCCTCCTCTTCCATGGTGGAGAAATTGACCTTTTTGACAATCACGGAGTGGCCGGAAAGCGAGGTGACGATCGCTTTCTTGCTGCAACCCGAATTCTTGAACAGTTCTTTGACTTTCTCGGTGAGGGCGGCTTGGTCGGCCAACTGGCCGTCGACGATGATGCCCCTGGGCAGGGCAATCTGGGAAAAGCGATTTAAAAGATATCCGTCGGCAGAGTCGAGGACTTCCGCCAACTTCAGGGAACTGGACCCGATGTCCAGTCCTACAACCTGTTTTTTCCCCGAAAACAAGCTTTTGATATCGAACATGGAATCACCACGAAAGAAATGGGTTCATCGCTTTCCTCTTGCCGAAACCGGTGGGCAAGCGGACCATTTCAATAAAGCTCATTTGGAAAACCGGTAGACCACCTCTCCCTTCTTGACCATTCCCAATTCATTCCTGGCCACCATCTCAATGTAACCGAGATGGTTTTTCAGCAAATCGATTTTTGTCTGATATTGCCGATTCTCCTGGATAATGTCGTCATTCGCCAGCTGGATAGCCGTCAGTTGCTTCCCCATCCTGTAGTTATCCAACAACCCGCGGTTCCCGAAGGTAATCAGAATCGCCATAAACACAATGAATACGACTAGATACCTTCCTATGCGCATAATGTTCTGATTTGCATGGACAGTTCATAATGCAATTTGGGTTGAAAATATAAAGCAAATTTAAACGCTTTGCAACATAAAATCGAATTGCGGGAAAAAGGTTGAGTTGCTGACCCTGTCCGGTCAGCCATAGAAAGCGGTGAAACGGGAGGAGAAACGCCTTATTCGGCGTCCGCCGTCGGCAGGGTCTGCTGCGGTTCACCCAGGATGAAGTCCCCCCGCTCGATCCAATCCTTGAGAATGCCTGCAATTTCCCTGGCTTTGAACATGCTGGACAACGGAGCGGTGGGAATATCCCGGTCGAACAGCCGGATGGTCCCGCTCCGCAGGTCCTTGTAGTTCACCTCCGCCAGGCTCTTCGCCGCACCCTTGGGATAGTCCATTCCATAGTCGTAGATCTGCGTGACGATATCCTCGTCCTTCACGGACGTGCGGCGAGCCATCTCCTCGTCCAAGATCGGGATGGGAATGCCGATCCCCACGAAAAGGGATACGCCATAGCCGAGAATGCTCGCCCCGACAATCCAGTCCGGAGACATCTCCTTGAGGTTGCCGATGGTCGCCAGGGTCCCTGCCCCCTCCCGGGGAACGCCGTTTTTCCCCCTGGCGGCATTCGGGCTGTGCTGGGTCCCGGGCCAGGCGCAGAATCCCTGTGCCCCCCCCAGGAAAATGCGGGTCCCGATCCCGATGGTCCGGTAGTAGGGGTCGTTGAAGAGGGGACTGAGTTGGCCGGAGGTTGAATAGTTCGCGTTGCCGGCCCGGGGCCGCAGCATTCCCATATAGGTATAAATGGTGCGGTCTGAAAGGTTCACGGCGCAGCTGTAATTCTGATAGGCGTTCCTGGGATTGAAAAGGATCCCGTCCCGGAGATCGTGAATGGTGATGTTCTTCTCGAATTTCCGAAGGGGATAGCAGTCCGTCCCATAGGATTCGGCCCGGAGCCGGATCACGTTTCCCGCTATCAGGTCCTCGATGACATGGCCGCCCCCGTAGTTGAATTCGCCGGGATAGACGCTGTTGAGGGGGTCTCCCTCCACCACTTCCGTCGCCCCGATGTAACAATCCACCGCGGCGATTCCCGCATACGCGGGCACGTCGTTGAGCCAGACCCGGGATGCCTTGATCCGGGGGGAACTGTGACCGAAGTTCAGAAACGCCCCGGAAGAACACATGGGGGCAAAGGTGCCCGTCGTCACCACGTCGACCCGCCGAGCCGCTTCCACGTCGCCGTGGCGCTCCACGATATCGATCATCTCCTCCGCCGTGACGACCACGGCCCGCCCCTGGCGGATCCGCTCGTTGATCTCGCGATAGGTCTTGGCGACTCGATGCTTCTTCATCCGCACATCCTCACCTCGTATGGCCGAATCCGCCGTCCCCCCGGGCCGTGTGATCGAGACGATCCCGCTCGACCCAGGAAATCCTGGCCACCCGCTGCACGATCATCTGGGCGATGCGATCCCCCCGGCACACCGTGAAGGGAACACCCCCGTGATTGATGAGAAGGATCTGGATCTCTCCCCGGTAGTCCGCATCGATGGTCCCCGGCGCATTCACGAGCGTGATGCCGTGCCGGAGAGCGAGTCCGCTCCGGGGCCTGATCTGGGCCTCGAATCCTTGCGGCAGCGAAATGGCGATTCCCGACGGGATCTGCCTCCGCTCACCCGGAAGAATGATGGTGTCCTCTGGAACCGCGGCATGGATGTCCATGCCGGCGGACTGTTCCGTCATGTAGGAGGGCAAAGGCAGGTCCCGGCCCGAGGGCAGGCGCTGAACGGACAGCTCCAGGATTTCCATCTCCGGGTTCTTGTCCTTTCAATGGTTCAGGATGGACAGGGTCAGGTCCTTTTCGGAAATCCTCCCCATGGCGGCGATGGAAATCCGGTCCGGGTTGAACAACTCCCCCGCAAGCTCCATGATATCCCGGCTCGTCACCGCGTCGATGGCGGCAACGGTCTCTTCCATGGGGATCTGCCGGCCGAAGCAGATTTCATTTTTTGCCAGCCGGGTCATATGGTTGTCGGTGCTCTCCATGCTCAGGAGAAAGTTCCCCTTGATCAACTCCTTGGCCCCACGAAGTTCCTGCTCCGTGAGTGGCTCCCGGGCGAGGCGGAACATCTGGTCCAGGGTCACCCCGACGACCTCCCGGACCTTGTCCTCGCCGGTTCCCGCGTAAACGCCGAGCATGCCCGTGTCCAGGTAGGGCGTGAGGTACGAGTGGACGGCATAGGCCAGCCCGCGCTTCTCGCGGATTTCCTGGAACAGGCGGGAGCTCATGCTCCCTCCGAGGACCGCGTTCATCAGGAACCCCGCATAGCGCTTCCGGTCCAGGGACGACGGGGCCAGCGTGCCGATGATCAGGTGCACCTGCTCCAGGTCCTTCTCCATGGCCGCGATTCGGCGTTCCGCCACGGGAGCCGCAAGCGTGGGACGCCGGGCGTCCCGCTCCAGTCCCGCAAAAGACGCGGACACGAGTTGAACGAGGGCGTCGTGCTCCAGCCTGCCGGCCGCCGAAATGACGAGATTTTCC
Organism: Syntrophaceae bacterium; assembly: GCA_041310335.1. Taxonomy (GTDB): domain Bacteria; phylum Desulfobacterota; class Syntrophia; order Syntrophales; family PHBD01; genus PHBD01. Next base: position 7,696 of record JBFYXW010000235.1, read on the forward strand.
CCCCGGTAACGAGGCAGGAAGAAATCCGTCAGCGATTCCCGGCTGTAACCCTGCACCCGCTCCCTGGTGCCGAGAACGGGCAGCCCGAGAGGGTGCCCGTCCCAGAAGACGGCCTCGAAGAAATCGTGGATGAGTTCGTCCGGGGCGTCCTCCAGCATGTGAATCTCCTGAAGAACGACCGATTTTTCCCGCTGGATCTCCTCCGGATCGAAGACCGATTCCTGGATGATGTCCGACAGGAGATCGATCGCCAGGGGAAGATGGTAATCGGGGATCTTCACATACAGGGACGTCAATTCCTTGCCCGTGAAGGCATTGATGACGCCCCCGACGGAGTCGATGGCCGATGCGATGTCGAAGGCCGAACGGTTTCGGGTTCCCTTGAACAGCATGTGCTCGATGAAGTGAGACATGCCGTTGGTCGATCCGTCCTCATACCGGGTTCCGCATCGCACCCACACCCCGATCGTGACCGAACGCACATGGTCGATGCTCTCGGAAACGACCCGGATGCCGTTATCGAGGGTGCTTTCCCGGATCATCGGTTCACAAGGCTTCCTTGCGGCTGAGACGGATCTTTCCGGCCTTGTCGATTTCCAGAACCTTCACCATGACCTCATCCCCCTCCTGAAGGATGTCGGTCACCTTGTTGACCCGTTCCTTCGCCAGTTGGGAGATGTGGATCAAGCCCTCCGTCCCCGGCAGGATCTCCACGAAGGCCCCGAAATCCATGATCTTCTTCACCGTTCCCCGGTAGATCTTGCCGATCTCCGCGTCCTCGGTGAGCCACTTCACCATGGCCACGGCGCGGGCCGCCGCCTCGGCGTCGCTGGAAGCGATGGTCACGGTCCCGTCGTCCTCCACGTCGATGGTCACACCCGTCTCGCTGATGATCTGGCGGATGTTCTTGCCGCCCGCCCCGATGACGTCCCGCACCCGTTCCGGACGGACCTTCACGGTCGTGATCCTGGGCGCGTAGAGGGAGATGTCGGCCCTGGGCTTGGAGATCGTCTCGCGCATCTTCCCGATGATGAACAGGCGCCCTTCCCCGGCCTGCTTCAGGGCCTGGCGGAGGATCGACTCCGTAAGGCCGTCGATCTTGATGTCCATCTGCAGGGCCGTAACGCCCTTTTCCGTACCGCACACCTTGAAATCCATGTCCCCCGCGTGATCTTCGTCGCCGAGGATGTCCGAAAGGACGGCCACGTTGTCCCCCTCCTTCAGGAGACCCATGGCGATGCCGGCCACGATGTCCTTCACCGGGACGCCGCCGTCCATGAGGGCGAGAATGCCGCCGCACACGGTGGCCATGGAAGAGGACCCGTTCGAAGACAGGATCTCCGAAACGATCCGGATCGTATAGGGGAATTCCTCCGCGGACGGCAGGACGGGCACCAAGGCCCTGCGAGCCAGGTTCCCATGCCCGATTTCCCGGCGGCCCGGGCTTCTCAGGGGCTTCGCCTCGCCCACGCAATAGGGAGGAAAGTTGTAATGCAGGAGGAAGGATCGGAACTCCTCGCCCATGATGTAGTCGAGTCGCTGTTCATCGGAGGAGGTGCCCAGGGTCAGGGCGGCCAGGGCCTGGGTTTCTCCCCGTGAAAACAGGGCCGAACCGTGCGCCCGCGGCAGGATTCCCACCTCGGAGTCAATCTGTCGGATCTGGTTGTAGGCGCGTCCGTCAATGCGCTTCCCGTCTCCCAGGATCATTCCCCGCAGGACCTTCCGTTCCAGGTCTTCGAAAATCCCCCGGACCTGGGGCGCGGCCGCTTCATCCTCCGCGGCGATCGCTTTCTGGGTGGAACTCTTCAAGGCATCCAGCTTTGCATAACGGTCCTGCTTCCGGGGCGTCACATAGGCATCCCGAAGTCCCGCCAGGGCCAGGTCGCTGACCTTCCGGACAAGCGTCTCGTCCACTTTCGGGGGTTCGAAGACCCGCTTCGCTTTCCCGATGGCTTCCCTCATCCCGTCCTGCAGGTCGATGACGGCCTTCAGGGCATCGAGACCGCATTGAATGGCATCCACCAGCACGTCTTCCGAGACTTCCCGGGCCTCTCCCTCCAGCATGACCAGGTTGACATCGTAAGGCTGGCCCCCGGTTCCGGGAGTGACCTTTCTGCCCACCAGAAAGAGGCTGAAGTCGCTCTGGGTCATCTGTTCCTGCGACGGGTTGCAGACGAAACGACCGTCCACCCTTCCGACCCGGACGCCCCCCACGGGCCCCTTGAAGGGGATATCGGACATTTCCAGCGCCGCCGAGGCGCCCAGCATGGCCGCCACGTCGGGATTGTTCTCGCTGTCGGCGGACAGGACCGTCGCAACGATCTGGGTTTCATAGACATACCCCTTCGGAAACAGGGGGCGGACGGAACGGTCGATGATCCGGGAGGTGAGGACTTCCCGCTCGTTGGGACGCCCCTCGCGCTTGAAGAAGCCCCCGGGAATCTTGCCCGCCGCGAAGGTCATCTCCTGGTAGTCCACCGTCAGGGGAAGGAAATCGAGCCCCTCCCGCCTGCTTTCCACGGACACGGCGGTCACGAGAACGACCGTGTCTCCGTACGTGACGAGCGCGCTGCCGTTGGCCTGGCCCGCCATGTAGTTCGCCTTGACCGAAATCGGTCTTCCGGCAAAATCGGTACTGAATATCTCCTTCATCGTATTCTTCCTTTTCTAATCAATCCTCAAAATGAGCAGGGTATGGAAAGATCCCGCGCACACGTCTCCCGTTTCCGGAATCGGCGGCACGGCTATTGAAAAATCGCTCATTACTTCCGGAGTCCCAGCCGGGAGATGATGCTGCGATAGCGCTCCACTTCACCCTTTTTCAGGTAATCCAGCAGTCTTCGCCGCTGGCCGACGAGCTTCAAGAGCCCTCTCCGGGAGTGGTGATCCTTCTGATGCATCTTGAAATGCTCCGTCAGGTACTCGATGCGGGCACTGAGGAGGGCGATCTGCACCTCCGGGGAACCTGTATCCCCCTCGTGGAGTTGGTAGCTCTTGATGATGTCTTTTCTCTTCTCCGTATCTAACACCTCGATATCCTCCCTCTTTCACTGATTTCAGTCTGCTTTGGACGGAAGAAACACGCGCAAAAGCCGGGCGGCCTGGACCTCCCCCTTCCCGGGAACAAGCTGTTCCGAAGAAAACAGCATTTCGGCAATGGCGACCAGTTCTCCTTGCACATCCAGTACTTTTATCATATCTCCCGGGGCAAGGAAAGGGATATCCACCCCCCGGAACGTATCTGCCCGGGGTTGTCCCCCCTCCCGGAGCCGCTTTGCCTCCTCCGGCCCGACGGACAAAATGCCCATACCGTCTCCCAGCGCCTCGGCCATGGGAATGACGGCTTCCAACAGAGTTTTCCGGGCTGTCTCCGGATCCATCCCGTCGAAGGCAACGGCCTTCTCTTCCACGAAAGGGCCGTTTCGAAGGCGCCTCAATCCTGTCAGGCAGGCTCCACAGCCCAGGGCTTCCCCGATGTCGGCGCAAAGGGACCGGACGTAGGTGCCCTTCGAGCAGGAAACCCGCAAGGTCAGAAACGGAAGGCCCAGGTCCTCGACAGAGAGTTGAAACACGTCCACCCATCGTGGGGGTGAAGAGACGTCTTCTCCCCGCCGGATGCGCCGGTGGAGAGGCTCTCCCCGTAGCTTGATGGCCGAATAAACGGGAGGAACCTGCCGGATCCGACCGACGAACCGCGGGATGACGTCCTCGATCTCTCCGGGCGAGACGTCCACGTCCCGCACCGAAAGAATCCTCCCCTCCCGGTCGAGGGTGTCCGTCGTCGTGCCCAGGAGAACCGTCGCCCGGTACTCCTTGGTCCCCTCCATCAGGAAGGGGACCAGTTTCGTCGCCTCGCCCAGGCACACGGGAAGCACACCCGTGGCCAGCGGATCGAGCGTTCCGGTATGACCGGCTTTCCGGACTCCCAGAGCCCGCCGCACCTCCTGAACGACCCGGTGAGACGTCCGTCCCTCCGGCTTGTCCACAACCACCAGGCCGTTCATTCCGCCAGGACCGCCGCGATCTCTCCCAGCACCCGGCCCTGAACGTCCGTCCATTCTCCTTCCACCCTGCAGGCAGCGGCGTTCATGTGGCCTCCGCCCCCGAAAAAGCGTGCAACCCGTTCGATATTCACGCTCCCCTTGGATCGCAGGCTGATCTTGTAGAACCGGTCAGCCGTCTCCGTGAAGAGGATGGAAACCTGGACCCCCCTCACGCTCCGGGGCAGATCGACAAAGCCTTCCGTGTGCTCCGGAAGCGCCCCGCAGGCGGCAAAATCGGCCTGGGTAACGACCATGGATCCCACCCGGCCGTCCAGGTGAAACTCCAGCGACTTCATTGCGTTTGCCAGCAGCCTGATCTTGGCGATCGGGCTGCTTTCATAGACGTTTTCGGAGATCCACTGCGGATCCGCCCCCCGCCCCACCAGGCGCGCCGCCGCCAGCAGGCTGTCCCGACCGGTGTTGCCGTAACAGAATCCGCCCGTATCCGTCAGGATACCCGTATAGAGGCAATCCGCCGCCTCCTTGGACAACTCCAGCCCCAGGCCCTCCGCAACCCGGCAGAGCAGTTCGGCGGTCGAACTGGCCCGGGTGTCGATGAGTGAAATATCGGCAAACTGCTCATTCGAAAGGTGGTGATCGATATTGATGACGGGGCCGGACTGTCCGACGGCCTCCCAATGGTCCCCCACGCGCTCCAGTTCGCTGCAGTCCAGCAGGAACACGGCATCAAACATCCGGCCGGCGGTCAGTTCGAGGACAATGTCGCCGGACCCGGGGAGAAAGCGGTAATTGTCCGGAATCGGGTCCTGCGAGTAAACCACCGGCTCTTTCCCGGCCGTCCTCAGCATGTGATAGAGGCCGAGGGTGGATCCGACGGAATCCCCGTCGGGCCGGGCATGAGCGACCACGAGAAACGTCCGCCCCCGGCGGATGGCATCAAGAATCCTCTGCATCGTTCTCCGATTCCCTGGCGTGAATTTCCTTGATCAGCACCTCGATCCGGCTGCCGTAGGCAAAGGAGGGATCGTGCTTGAACACGAGGTCCGGCACATAGCGGAGGCTGAGCCGCCGGCCCAGTTCCCGCTTGAGGAATCCGACGGCGCTTTCGAGCCCTTCCCAAGTCTCCCCGGCAACGGTGTCCTTCCCCATCTCGACGAAGAAGATCCGGGCCAGCCGGAGATCGTCCGTGAGGCGAACGTCCGTGATGGTTACGGAGCCGATTCGCGGATCACGGATCTGACGACGGAGGATCTCCGACACCTCCATCCGGATCAAGTCCGCCACCCTCTGGGCCCTCTTGAAGGGCTGCATATTTCCGCTCCTCGTAGACCGCGGGAGACATCCGCTCCGACAGGCTCGTGATCTCGATCATGGTTTGAAGAACTTCCGCCAGCTGCTGCTCCTGGATGAAATTCAGAACCATGTCGATCTTCCGGTTCACATACGCCCGGTCGTTCCCGACGATGCTGAACCCGATTCTCGCCCTTCCCCACAGATCCTGAAGGCCCACCTCGGCGATGGAGATGTTGAACGTGTTCTGCGTTCTTTTCAGGATCCGGTTCAGAACACTCCGCTTGTCCTTGAGGGAGCGGCTGTCGGGAATCAGGATTTCCAGGATGCCGGATCCGATGACCATGTCCATACCCGGGGCGGGCAAGCTTCCCCGCCGCCTCCCCGTATCAGAGTTTCCGCTCCACCCGCTCCTTGACGTAGGCCTCGATCACGTCCCCCTCCCGGAGGTCGTTGAAGTTCTCGATGCCGATCCCGCACTCGTAACCGGTCAGGACCTCCCGGACGTCGTCCTTCAGGCGCTTGAGGGAAGAAAACCGGCCGTCATAGAGCACGACTCCCTGTCGAAGCAGCCTCAATTGGGCGTTGCGGGAGATCTTGCCGTCCACGACATAACTGCCGGCAATGGTCCCCGCCTTCGGAATCTTGAAGAGCTGGCGTACCTCCGCGTGCCCCTGGACCACATCCCGGTACTCCGGTTCCAACAGCCCTTCCATGGCCGCTTTCATGTCGGCGATGACATTGTAGATGATGTCGTAAGGCTTGATCTCCACGCCCTCTTTTTCAGCCAGTTCGGATACGCGGGCATCGGGACGGACATTGAAGCCGATGATGATGGCGTTGGAGGCGGAGGCCAGCATCACGTCCGTTTCCGTCACGGTCCCGGTGGAACTGTGGATGAGCTTGACCTTGATTTCCTCCGTGCTGAGTTTGTTGAGGGCCTCCGCAAGGGCTTCGATGGAGCCCTGAACGTCGGCCTTGAGGATGACGTTGAGTTCCTTGACGCCCTCTTTCATCCGCTGGTAGAGTTGTTCCAGGGTGATCTTGGACGTGGCCGAGAGTTCTCTCTCCCGCTCCTTGCGCAGCCAGTACTCGCTGATGCCCTTGGCCTTCTTCTCATCCTCCACACCCACGAACTCCGCTCCCACCGGGGGCACGCCGGAGAACCCGATGACCATAACCGGCATGGAGGGGGGCGTTTCCTTCACCCGGCGGCCCTGGTCGTCGATCATGGCCCGGACCCGCCCGAATTCCGTCCTGGACACGAAGGTGTCCCCCTCCCGGAGGGTGCCTTCCTGGATCAGGACTGTCGCCACGGGCCCGCGCCCGCGGTCCAGCTTCGACTCGATGATGATTCCCCGGGCCGGCTGTTCCGGGTCGGCCTTGAGTTCCAGCACGTCCGCCTGGAGAAGGATCAGCTCCAGCAGTTCCTCGATGCCCACCTGCTTCTTCGCGGAGACCTCCGAAAAAATGGTGTCCCCGCCCCACTCCTCGGAAACCAGGTTGTACTCCGTGAGCCCCTGCTTGATGCGCTGCACGTCGGCGTTGGGCTTGTCGATCTTGTTGATGGCCACCATGATGGGAACATTGGCGGACCGGGCGTGATTGATGGCCTCCACGGTCTGCTCCATGACACCGTCATCGGCGGCCACGACCAGGACGACGATATCCGTGACCTGGGCCCCGCGGGCCCGCATGGCTGTAAAGGCCTCGTGGCCCGGTGTGTCCAGGAAGACGATGTCCCGGCCCTTGAGGTGGACATGATAGGCGCCGATCGCCTGGGTGATGCCCCCCGCTTCGCCCTCGATCACGTTGGTCTGGCGGATCGCATCCAGGAGGGATGTCTTGCCGTGATCGACGTGCCCCATGATGGTGACGACGGGGGCTCGCGGCTTCAGATTCTCGGATACCGTCTCCGGGCGCTGGATGGTTTCGTCATAGTCGAATGCGGCGGCCTCCACCTGATATCCGAAGTCTCCCCCGATGAGTGCGGCCGTGTCGAAATCGATCGACTGATTGATTCCCGCCATCAGGCCCAGCCCGATCAGCTTGTTGATGACTTCGCTGGCTTTGACGCCCATCCTCTTCGCGAGTTCCCCGACGGTGATGGCCTCCGCCACCTTGACCCGCCGCTTGCTCGCCTTGGGAACGGTGATCTGGGGCTTCTGCATCCGGACAACGGTGGCCCTCTTTTCTTCCCGCCAGCGAGCCCCGCGCTCGTCCAGATCCAGTTCCTGACGAACGTCCCGGCGGTCCAGCGACTTGCGCGCAAAGGTCTTTTTCTTCACCCCCGGCTGCTCGCCCATGACCACCTCGATGGTCTTTTTCTTCTTGTCGGCCACCCATTTCGGCTTCTTGTCCGCCGCCGGAGCGGTTGCGGGCGCCGAGGGCGCCTCGCGCGTCACCTTCAGGTCGGGCCTGCGGGGCACCTCTTTTCTCGCACCTGGTGCGGACGGCGCCGGCCGGGAGGGCACCGGCTCCCTCCTTACATAAGGCTTCCGAATCTCTCCGGGAGCGGGCCTCGAAATGACCGTGGCGGTCGTCCCGCGGGGCGGGAGTTCCACCGGTTTCTCGGGTTTTTTCTCTTCTTCGGGGGGAGCGGCCGGCTCCGCGGCGACCGGGACCGGCTCTTCCACCGGCTCGGCTTCCTTCTCGACCGGTTCCGCGGGTGCGGCCGGCGGCGGTGCGGCCGGCGGCGGTGCGGCCTCGACGGGTTCCGCGACCGGGGCGGCCGGTTTCTCTTCAACCTCCGCCACCGGCACCTCCGCCAGGGGGGGCTTCTCCTCCTCCTCCGTGCGGATCGCCCGGCGCCGGATCACCGTCGACTTGATCCGCTGCTCCAAGACCTCCTTGGGCTCCGGCGCCAGGAGTTCCTTCTGGATTCTCTCCAGATCCGCCTCCTCGAGCGTGCTCGAGTGGGATTTTACGATGACGCCGATCTTCTCCAGGCGGGAAATCAGTTCCTTGTTGTCCAGGCCCAGTTCCTTCGCCAGTTCGTACACCCTCTTCTTCGACATCCCGACTTCCTCCGACCAAGTCCAAACAGAGGAAAAGACCCCGCAGGGCCGTTGGTCACGCGCTCTCCTCTGAGGCGGCGCCCTGCGCGATCATCTTGCCCGCTTCCTCGATCCATCGCGCGGCTGCCTGTTCATCCAGGCCGGGCAGCGCGGAGATCGCTCCGGGGTCTGCCGCGGCCAGGGCCGCCACGGTTTTGAAACCATGCTCTCCGAGTTGTTCCGCCAGTTCCTCGCTCATCCCGGGGATCTTCACCAAGTCCCCGGGCTCCGGCGCCTCCTGGGAGGCAACCGTCGCTTCCGTCTTCACGTCGATCTTCCAGCCCGTCAGTTTCACGGCGAGCCGGACATTCTGTCCGTTCTTGCCGATGGCCAGGGAAAGCTGATCCTCCGGCACGATGATCTCCATGGACCGGTTCTCTTCGTCCATGAAAACCCGCTCCACCTTGGCCGGCGACAGGGCGCTGCAGACAAACTTGACCGGGTCCTCGGCATACGGGACGATGTCGATCTTCTCGCCCCGCAGTTCCTGAACCACGCTCTGGACGCGGGATCCCCTCATGCCGACGCAGGCTCCAACCGGATCGATGTCCTTGTCCTTGGTGCGCACGGCGATTTTTGCCCTCTTCCCGGGTTCTCTCGCCACGTTGACGAGTTCGATGAGTCCCTCGGAGATCTCGGGGACCTCCACCTCAAAGAGGGCCCGCAGGAATCCCGGATGGGTCCTGGAGAGGATGATCTGGGGTCCCTTCGTGATGCGCTTCACCTCGAGGATGTAGGCCCGGATCCGCTCACCCCGCTTGTACACTTCCTTGAAGATCTGCTCGGAGACGGGAATGACGCCCTCCGCCCGGCCGAGGTTCACGATGATGGACCCTCCCTCGAACCGCTGGACGAACCCGTTGATGAGTTCTCCTTTCCGGTCCTTGTACTCGTCGTAGATGTTGTCCCGCTCCGCGTCCTTGACCCGCTGGATGATGATCTGCTTGGCCGTCTGGACGGCAATCCTTCCGAAGGTGCTCGTATCGATCTTGATCCCCAGACTGTCCCCGGGCTCCGCTTCCTCGTCCAGGTTCTTCCTGGCATCCTCCAGCAGGACATGGAGATCCGGGTCGAGGATCTTGTCCACCACCATCTTGAACTGAAAGACCTCCACCTCGCCCGCCTCGTCGTTATAGTGCGCCTCGATCTCCACATGGGGGCCCAGTTTCTTGCGCGCCGCCGTCAGCATCGCCGCCTCCAGAGCTTCGATGATGATCTGCTTATCGATTCCCCGGTCCTTCCCCATCTGTTCGATCAGTCGTTTCAACTCCGGCAACATGAATCATCCTCCGTTGACAAAATATGCCGCATCACCGCGACAGCGATCCGGCTTGGAAGATCCGCTTCCCATTCTTCACCGCCCGGCGCGCACACGCACCGCTTGCGGCCCTGTCCTTGCGTCCGGAACCCCCGGGGCCCCGCCGGGCTCCGTCTAGTGACGGGATTTCCCTTTCCCCCGGGCGGAAGCACCCGGGGGAACGATCTCGACAGCGATTTCCGCAAGATTCGCTTTCAGGACGGCCTTTCTGGGAATCCGGTGGATCGCCCCGTCCGCCTCCACCAGAAGCGTTTTCTCCGGTTCCTCGATTTCATATTCCAGGATTGTGCCGCGCAAATTCCTTCGCCCCTCCATGGACCCGTCCAACCGGAGAACCACCGGACTGCCGAGAAACCGGAGAAAGTCCCGGTCCCGGGAAAGCGGCCGGTTCGGTCCCGGCGAGGAGACTTCCAGCGTGTAAGGTCCCGGAGGGGTGTCGTGGACTTCGAGAAGATCTCCCAGCACGTGACTGACCCGCGCGCAGTCCTCCAGCGTGACGCCCCCGCCCTTGTCCAGGAAGATCCGGACGATCCACCGGGTCTTCATCCGGACGCACTCCACGTGGATCAACTCCACGCCCTCCGCGGCCGCTACGGGTTCCGTCAGGCTCCAGATCGCTTCTTCGATGGGTCTTCCCGCTGGTTTCTCTTCCATATGCCTTGAAAAAAAAAGTGGGCTCAGGCCCACTCATCAGAACTCCACGATGATCTTGCGGGGCGGTACCATATCCGTCCTGCAAGATCAAGCGTTTTTTTCGACAGCGGAAGGAGATGCGGCCCGCAGAGGGCCACCGGAAAGCGGGATGCGGGGAGGGGGAATCAATGGAGCGGGCGATGGGAATCGAACCCACGACGTTCAGCTTGGGAAGCTGACATTCTGCCTCTGAATTACGCCCGCCCTCGATGATTCCTGCCGGCAAATAGGATCGCAATCCTAATGGAGAGCGCTCTTTTTATCAAGATCTTTTTTCCCCCGGGGCCCGGGGGGCTGTCACGGGGACTTCCGCCGGAACCTACCGGCTGTCGGGGTCTTCGGACAGGCCGCCGGCGATCCGGACGGAAGCGGACAAGCCATGCCCCGTGAGCCCCTCCATCCGGGCGAAGTCCGTCACCGAGGGTCCGTAACGCCCGAACGCCTCGGGGGAAAACTCCAGGATGCTGGTCCGTTTCAGGAAGTCGTAGACACCCAGGGGGGACGAGAAGCGGGCCGTTCCACCGGTGGGCAGGATGTGGTTGGGGCCGGCCAGATAGTCGCCGATCGCCTCGGGCGCGTAAGCGCCCAGGAAGATGGAGCCGGCATGCCGGAACCGGGGCAGGATGCCGCGGGGATTCGCGACCATCAGCTCCAGGTGCTCCGGCGCGAACCGGTTGGCAACGGCCGCCGCCTCCTCCAGGTCCGTCACCAGGAAGATGGCCCCGAACTGCTCCAGCGCCCGGACCAGAATGTCCCGGCGGGGGAGCGTGTTCACCAGCCGCTCCACCTCCTCTGCCACCCGGGAAGCGTACCCTTCGTCGGGCGTCACCAGGACCGCGCTGGCCATCTCGTCGTGTTCCGCCTGGGCGAGCAGGTCCGCAGCGGCGAACACGGCGGGGGCACTGCCATCGGCCACGATCAGCACCTCGCTGGGACCGGCGATCATGTCGATGGACACCTCGCCGAAGACGATGCGCTTGGCGGTGGCGACGTAGGCATTCCCGGGACCCACGATCTTGTCCACCCGCGGCACCGATGCGGTTCCGTAAGCCAGGGCCGCGATCGCCTGGGCGCCCCCGATCTTCAGAATGCCGCTGATCCCGCAAAGCCGGGCCGCAGCGGCGATCAGCGGCTGCAGGCGCCCCTCCCGGGCCGGCGAGGCCAGCAGGATCTCCTTCACGCCGGCGATCCGGGCGGGAATGGCCGCCATGAGCACCGTGGAGGGATAGGCCGCGAGCCCCCCGGGCGCATAGATGCCCACCCGGTCCAGCGGCAGGACCCGCTGCTCCAGGAGCACGCCCTCCTCGTCGTCAATCCGCCAGTCTGGCAGGACCTGCCGGCGGTGATAGCGCTCGATCCGCTCCGCGCTCAGGCGAAGGATATCCCACTCCCGCGGCGAAACGGCGGAGACCGCGGCGTCCATTTCCTCTTCCGAGGCCGCCACGAGGCCCGGTTCGAGCCGGCAGCCGTCGTACTTCTCCGCGTAGGCGAAGAGGGCCTCGTCCCCTTTCTCCGCCACATCGCGGACGATTCGGTACACATCCTTCCAGAGGGCTTCGTCGAAAACGCGGCCCCTGCCGGCGATCCGGCGAAACACCTCTTCAAAACGGGGATCACCCGTGCGGATGATTCTCATCTCACGCTCTCTCCCTCGTGATCCGGGCCCCCAGGGCGGCGAACTTCTTCTCCATCGACTCGTACCCGCGATCCAGGTGATACACACGGGCCACATCCGTCTTTCCTTCCGCCGCCAGGCCCGCCAGGACCAGGGATGCCGACGCCCGGAGGTCCGTGGCCATCACCGGCGCCCCGAGGAGCCGCGGAACGCCCCGCACGAGCGCACTGTTCCCCTGGATATCGATGTCCGCACCCATGCGGAGCAGTTCGCTCACGTGCATGAACCTATTTTCGAAGACCGTCTCGGTGATGACGCTGAACCCCTGCCCGAGGGTCATCATCGCCATGATCTGCGCCTGCAGGTCCGTTGGAAATCCGGGGTACGGCAGGGTCTTCACGTCCACGCTGGCGATCCGACGGGAACCGACGGCCCGGATCGCGCCGGGCTCGGCCTCGATGGTCATCCCCGCTTCCCGGAGTTTCGTGATCAGGGCGTCCAGGTGGCCAGGCCCGCACCCGGTCAGGCGGATGTCGCCGGCGGTCATCCCGGCGGCGATCAGGAAGGTCCCCGCCTCGATCCGGTCGGGAATGACGGAGGCCTCCACGGGATGCAGGCTCGGGACGCCCTCGACGGTGATCACGTCCGTCCCCGCCCCGTCAATGCGGGCCCCCATGCCGCACAATACCTCCGCCAGGTTGACCACCTCGGGCTCCTTCGCGGCGTTCTGGAGGACCGTCGTCCCCTCGGCGAGGGTCGCGGCCATCATGATGTTTTCCGTTCCCGTCACCGTGGAGAGGTCGAAGTAGATCCGGGCCCCGCGGAGCCGATTCGCCCGGGCCTCGATGTACCCCTCTTCGAGGCGGATTTCCGCCCCCATGTCCTCCAGGGCCTTGATGTGCAGGTTGACGGGCCTGGCCCCGATGGCGCACCCGCCGGGAAGGGAAACCCGGGCCTGGCCCATCCGGGCCACCAGGGGCCCCAGGACCAGGACCGACGCCCGCATCGTTTTGACCAGGTCGTAGGGCGCCTCGCAGCTGGTGATCCGCGTGGCGTCCACCCGGACGGTGCCGCTCCCCTCCGTCCGGACTCCCATGTTGTGCAGCAGCTTCCGGGCCGTCTTGATGTCCACCAGGTCCGGGATGTTGTGGAAGGTGTTCGTCCCCTCCGTCAACAGCGCCGAGGCCAGGACGGGCAGCGCCGCGTTCTTGGCCCCGCTGACGGGCACCTCTCCGACGAGCCGGTGGCCGCCCTGGATGACGATCTTGTCCATGTTCAATTCTCCCTTTTTCGGGCCTTCACGACCCTTGGCCGGCCTCCGTAATCGTTCCGGACGCCGATCCGGTCATACCGGCCGTTGGTCCGGAAGGCCTCCAGGATTCCCTCCGCCTGGCGGTCGCCGATCTCCATCATGAGCCACCCTCTGCTCCTTAATACGGAAACGGCTCCCGCCACAAGCCGGCGGTGAAGCGCGGTCCCGTCCCCGGGGGCCCGGAGCGCCTCCCGCGGCTCGTAGTCCCTGACCCCCGGAGGCAGATCGTCGTACTCATACTCCGGGATGTAGGGGGGATTGGAGACAACCAGGTCGAAGGGTCCGCGCAGCGGCTCCAGGAGGTCCGCAACCACGACGGCAACCCGTCCGCCGACGCCCAGGCGCTCGGCGTTGTCCGCCGCCGTCGCCGCCGCCGGGAACGACCGGTCCGTCGCCACGATCCTCGCCCCGGGCAACTCCAGGGACAGGGCCACCGCCACGGCGCCGCTTCCCGTCCCGATCTCCAGCACGTCGCGGCTGCCTCCCGCCTCCCGGAGCGCCTCCTCCACGAGGATTTCCGTCTCCGCCCGGGGAATCAGGACGTGGCGGTTCACCGCCAGGCAGACGGACCAGAACTCCTTTTCCCCGACGATGTAGGCCACCGGTTCCTGCCTCCGCCGCCTCTCCACCCATTCCAGGAATGTGCGGAGGGCGTCGTCTCCGACAATTGTCTCGGGGTGTGCGTAGAGATGGACGCGATCGATCCCGAGAGACCGGCAAAGCAGGACCTCCGCATCCAGGCGGGGAGAGGGAAGTCCCTGCCGCTGTAGGTCTGCGGTTGCCTCATGAAGGACGGCACGGATGGTTCGCATGGTCCCTCCGTTTCGGTCCTGCCGGTCGCCGGTTGTGCGTCAGGATGAGGTCGACGCCTGCAAGGCGTCTGCCTGGAAGTGGGTCGTCAGGGCGTCGATGATTCCCTGGATCTCGCCGTCCAGGATGCTCTCCAGGTTGTACAGGGTAAGCCCGATCCGGTGATCCGTGACCCGGCCCTGGGGGAAATTGTAGGTGCGGATCCGCTCGCTCCGGTCCCCGCTTCCCACCTGGCTCCGCCGGGATTCCGTGATCTCTGCGTTCTGCTTCTGCACCATGATGTCCAGGATCCTTGCGCGGAGCACCTTCATCGCCTTCGCCTTGTTCTTGAGCTGGGACTTTTCGTCCTGGCAGGTCACGATCAGGCCGGTGGGCAGGTGAGTAATCCGCACTGCCGAGTCCGTCGTGTTGACGCTCTGCCCGCCGTGTCCGCTGGAGTGGTAGACATCGATGCGCAGCTCGTTCGGGTCGATCTGGACCTCCACCTCCTCCGCCTCGGGAAGGATCGCCACGGTGACCGCGGAGGTGTGAATCCGGCCTTGGGATTCCGTCACCGGAACCCGCTGCACCCGGTGCACGCCGCTTTCGTACTTCAAGCGGCTGTAGGCTCCCCGCCCTTCGATCAGCGCGATGATCTCCTTGAACCCGCCGACGCCCCCGGAAGGATTGCCGCTTACGATCTCCACCCGCCAGCCCGACAACTCGGCGTAGCGGGCATACATCCGGAAGAGTTCTGCGGCGAAAAGGCCTGCCTCGTCTCCCCCCGTCCCCGCACGGATTTCCAGCAGGACGTTCTTCTCGTCGTTCGGATCTTTCGGCAGCAGGAGGAATCTCAACCGCTCTTCCAGAAGCGTCATCCGCTCCTTGAGCTGGGGCAGTTCCCCCCGCACCAGTTCCTTCAGTTCCTCGTCATCTTCCCGGAGGATCCGCTGGTCCTCCTCGATCTGGCCACCCAGTTTCTCGTAATCCCGGAAGGCCTCCACCAGGTCGTGGAGGTCCGCGTGTTCCTTGGCGTATTTCTGATACAGCGGGGGCTTGGTCACCACGTCGGGGCTGCTCAGGAGCCCTTCAAGCTCCCGAAACCGCTGATCGATGTCTTTCAGTCTTTTAAACATGAGAACAATGGGGGATCAGAGGATGGAGAGGGAAATTCCGGGGTGCCGGACGGGGCGCACCGCCCGTTTCGGTTGCCGTCAGGGAGGCGCCACGGGGTTTCGCCCCGATTGGAGGCAGCGGCGGGGGACCGATCGGGACGAGGCGGAAGCGGGTCGCCGGAGCCTGTGATGGATTCAGCTGAACAGACCGGAAGCCCGGCCCCCAGAGCGGTTGCAGGACCGTCCGCGGGACGGATCCCCCAGCAGAGGGGAACCGGTCACGCCTCTTTGCCCTTGTCCAGGAACGCATACTTTTTCTTGAAGCGCTCCACCCTTCCGGCGGTGTCGACGATCTTCTGCTTGCCCGTGATGAAGGGGTGGCAGTTGGAGCAGATCTCGACCTTGATGTCCTGCCGGGTGGATTTCGTTTCAATGACGTTTCCGCAGACGCAGGTGATGGTCGTTGCCTTGTATTCCGGATGGATTCCCTCTTTCATGGGACCGCTATCTCCTTTTTTTCTCAATGATTTGCGAACCGACCGCCAAGGGGCTGTGCATCTAATCAATTTCGCCGCAAAACTCAAGCGGTATTTTACTGGTTCATGGAATCGAGGAAAATCTGGTTCGTGTCGCTCTTCCGGATCTTGTCGATGATGAACTCCATGGCATCCAGGGGATTCATCTCCTGGAGGAGCCTGCGGAGGATCCAGACCCGGTTCAGGTTGTTCTTCGGGATCAGGAGCTCTTCCTTCCGGGTTCCCGAGCGGATCAGGTCGAAGGCCGGGAAGATCCGCCGGTCGGCGATGCGCCGGTCCAGGTGGAGTTCCATGTTGCCGGTCCCCTTGAATTCCTCGAAGATGACCTCGTCCATCCGGCTGCCCGTGTCGATGAGGGCCGTGGAGATGATGGTCAGGCTCCCGCCGTTCTCGATGTTCCGGGCGGCCCCGAAAAAGCGCTTCGGCTTGTGGAGGGCGTTGGAGTCGACGCCGCCGGAGAGAACCTTGCCGCTGGGGGGGACCACCGTGTTGTATGCCCTGGCCAGCCGCGTGATGCTGTCCAGCAGGATCACCACGTCCCGCTTGTGCTCCACGAGGCGCTTCGCCTTCTCGATGACCATCTCCGCCACCTGGACATGCCGGGTGGCCGGCTCGTCGAAGGTGGAAGAGATGACCTCCCCCTGGACGCTCCGCTGCATGTCCGTGACTTCCTCCGGCCGCTCGTCGATGAGCAGTACCATGAGGATCACTTCCGGGTGGTTCTTGGCGATGCTGTGGGCGATGTCCTGCAGGAGGACCGTTTTCCCCGCCCGGGGCGGCGATACGATCAGGCCCCGCTGCCCCTTCCCGATGGGCGTGAAGAGGTCCATGATCCGGGTCGAGAAGTTCTCCGTATCCGACTCGAGGGCCAGTTTCTCCTGGGGGTACAGGGGCGTCAGGTTGTCGAAGAGGATCTTGTCCCGCGCCGCGTCCGGGTGCTCGAAGTTGACCGAATCCACCTTCAGCAGGGCGAAGTATTTCTCCCCCTCCTTGGGGGGCCGCACCTCGCCGGAGATGGTGTCGCCGGTCCGCAGGCTGAAGCGCCGAATCTGGGACGGGGATACGTAAATGTCGTCGGGACTGGGGAGATAGTTGTAGTCCACCGCCCGGAGAAACCCGAATCCGTCCGGGAGGATTTCCAGGACGCCGGAGCCGGAGATGACGCCGTTCTTGTCCGACTGGGCCTGCAGGATCGAAAAGATGAGGTCCTGCCGCCGCATACCGCCGGCACCCGGCACGTTCAGGTCCTTCGCCAGGTTGGCCAGTTCACTGATGGGGAGTCGCTTTATTTCTTCAATGTTCATGTGCTTGTCCTTTCCGTGTCGCCGCACGGATCCTGCCGGCACGAAACCGCGCGCATGCGCACGCGACCGCCTCCGGCACCTTCATTCCCACTGCCTTCACGTGGAATTGCCCATGTGACAGAAAGACGAATCTGGATTAGAACCGGTTTGCCAATTGGAACGCTGGAAACACTTGAAAAGGGAGGCGTTGATGGTACCTTTCAAAATGCCCGACTTCCTCTAACCGATGAATACGGATGTGTCAAGGGTTTTTTCAGCCGCCCCGGGGACCTGCCTCCGACACCGGGTCCACCAGGATGAAGTTCAGGTGCCGTCCCGTCCTGCCGGCATCCCGGCGGTGGGAATAGTAGCGTTCCCCTTCGCAGGACGTGCAGGCACCGGACAGAAAGACGCGCTCCGGCAGGAGCCCCCTCTCCAGGAGCTGGAAGCGGTTCGCCGCCGCCAGGTCGAGGGTCCATCTCCCCGGCCCCGTGGGGGTCAAGAAGTCGGCATGGCCGGGCCCGAGGTCCTCCATGGCCCGGTGGACCGGCGCATCCACCTCGTAACAGCAGGGTCCGATGGCGGGCCCAACCGCCGCCAGGATGTCCCGCGGATCCGAGGAAAAGCGCTCCCGAAAACAGTCGACGGCCCGAACCGCGACGCCCGCGGCCGTCCCCCGCCAGCCGGCGTGGACCGCTGCGACAGCCCCCTTCCGCGCATCCGCCAGGAGGATGGGGACGCAGTCCGCCGTGCGGATGCAGAGGGCGATTCCCGTACGGTCCGTGACCAGGGCGTCGTAACGCAGGGGCTGGCCGGTGAAGGTCCGAAACGCAGGATCGTCAAGGACCAGGACGCCGTTGCCGTGCACCTGGTGGACGTTGAAAAACTGGCGGCGCGGCAGGCCGAAGGCCTCCGCCGTCCGGTCCCAGTTCGTCCGGACGCACTCCTCCGGGTCCCCCTCGGAGGTGCTGAAATTGAGGCTCGCGAAGGATCCGGCGCTGACACCTTCCCGGCGCGTGCAGAAGGCGTGGGTCGCGAAGCCCAGTTCTCGGAGCGGAACGCACTCCAGGAACGAAACAAATCCCCTCTTGACGAGTTCAAACATGCCGCCGCCTCCCCCGGAGCGCCTCGCACAGCCCGGCCAAGTCCGCCGGCAGAGGGGATCGGAAGGACAGAGGGGTCCCGAGGGCCGGATGGCAAAAGGCGATCGCCGCCGCGTGCAGGGCCTGCCGTTTCATGCCCCGGAGCATCGAACGGGTGTCCGGGTCGGTAACGGACTTGGCCCAGTCGGGCTTCCCATAGACGGCGTCCCCCACCACGGGGTATCCCTGGGAGGCCAGGTGGACCCGGATCTGGTGAGTACGGCCCGTCAAGAGGTCCACCTCCAGGAGCGTCACGGTCCCGAAGCGCTCCCGGACGCGCCAGCGGGTGACGGCTTCCCGGCCCCGGGAACTGCGGGTGGACATTCGCTTCCGGTCCACCGGGTGCCGCCCCACGGGAAGGCGGATCTCCCCCTCGTCCGTCGGCGGCGCCCCCTGAACGAGGGCGAGGTAGGTCTTCTCGATCCGGCGGCTCCGGAACTGGTCGGTCAGGTTGCGATGGGCCTCGTCCGTCTTGGCCACGACCAGGAGACCCGAAGTGTCCCGGTCCAGACGGTGGACGATCCCCGGCCGGAGCACCCCGCCGATTCCGGAGAGATCGCGGCAGTGGTGGAGAAGGGCGTGCACGAGGGTCCCGGTGGAATGGCCCGCCGCGGGGTGGACGACCATGCCCGCCGGCTTGTCCACCACCAGCAGGTGACCGTCTTCATAAAGGATGGACAGGGGGATCTCCTCGGGCCGGACATCGGAAGGCGAGGGCTCCGGGATCACCAGTTCCACCGCCTCCCCCTCCCGGAGGCGGTGCCCCGCCTTGACCCGCCTGCCGTCCACGAGGACCCGCCCGTCCTCGACAGCCCTCTGGATCTGCGACCGGGAGAGCCCCGCATCGCCCCCCGCCAGGTAGACGTCGAGGCGAACGCCCTCGTCGCCCGCGGCGACGGCGTATTGTTCCCTCCTCCCTCCGTCCGTCACGGCTCCGCCACCCGCAGGAGGGCGTCCCGAACCGCGCGGAAGTCGCCGTCATCGAGAGTCCGGACGTCCAGAAGGACCTCCTCGTCGGCGATCCGGGCGATGACCGGCAGCGGCAGTCGCCGGAGCCGCTCGCCCAGGGAACTGGGCGAAAGGCCGGCCCTCTTCACGGCCACCATCCAGGTGGGGATGTCCCGGGCGGGAAGAGAGCCTCCCCCGGCCATTGCCGACCCCGGGCGAAGGGCCACGGTGATCCCCTCCGGCCTCGACCTGCGGATCAGGCTCACGAGCCGGCGCGCCCGCTTGCGAACCTCCGCCGGCGGCTCCGTGAGGGCCTTCAGGGTCGGGATGTCCTCCAGGACCCGTCCGGGGTCGAGATAGGCGGCGAGGGTCGCCTCCAGGGCCGCCAGGGTGAGCTTGTCGATCCGCAGGGCCCGGTTCAGCGGGTTCTTCCGGATCCGCTCCAGGCTGTCCCGCCGGCCCAGGATGATCCCCGCCTGGGGTCCGCCGAGGAGCTTGTCGCCGCTGAAGGTCACCACATCCGGGCCGGCGGCCACGCTTTGCCGGACCGTCGGCTCCCGCTCCAGTCCGTAGGGCTGGAGGTCGACCAGGCAGCCGCTTCCCAGGTCGTGCATGACGGGGATGCCGGTCCGGCGGCCCAGCGCGACGAGATCGGCGATGTCCGCCTCTTCGGTGAAGCCGAGGATCCGGAAATTGCTCGTGTGCACCTTCAGGATCAGGCCCGTCCGATCCGTCAGGGCCTTTTCGTAGTCCCCCAGGCGGGTCCGGTTCGTCGTGCCCACTTCCCGGAGGCGGACCCCGCTCTTCTCCATGACCTCGGGGATGCGGAACTCACCCCCGATCTCGACCAGTTCCCCCCTGGAGACGACGGCCTCCCGGCCTTCCGCCAGGGTGTTGAGGACGAGGAAAACCGCCGCGGCGTTGTTGTTCACCACCAGGGCCTCCTCCGCGCCGGTCAAGACGAGCAGCAGTTCCCGGACATGATCGTAGCGGAGTCCCCGCTCGCCCCGCTCGAGGTCGAACTCCAGGTTCGAGTAACCCCCGGCCACCGCTTCCACCCGGCGGACCGCTTCCCGGCCGAGGGGGGCCCGCCCCAGGTTCGTGTGGAGGATCACGCCCGTGGCGTTGATGACCCGCTTCAGCCGCGGCGACTTCAGGTCCATCATCCTCTTTTCCACCGCGTCCGCCACCGTCGGCACGTCCGGGATGGCAGGCGCTTCCACGGCGTCCGCCTCCAGGATCCGGCGGCGCAAATCCTCGACGGCGTCGCGGCAGGCCTCCCGGACAAGGTCCCGGGGCACCTGCCGGAAGAGGCCCCGCTTCTCCAGGAACAGCATCAGTTCATCGATTTTCGGAAGCTGCCGCAACCGGGATTTTGTCCTCTCCTCCATCGTCAGGCTACCTCCTTCCGGGATCCACTGCCTCCGAGACACCGACCGTCCGCCGTCCAGCCTTCGCCGCGCCGCCGCCATTTACCGGAAACGCGCCGGTTCGCGGTGGCACTCTTCACCAGACCAGCGGGGACACGATGGCTTCGCGGCAGTAATCGCGGAAATTGTTCACCGCCGTGAAGAACTCCCGCATCAGGATGACCCACTGGTAGCAGCCCCGCTCCGTGAGGCAAAGCTTGCCGTCCCTCCGGCGGAGCCCCCCCGCCGCCATGAAGGCGGCGATGTCCTTCCACAGGTAGGGATAGACGGCCCCGTACTTCTTTTTCAGGTCCGATTCCCGGAGCTCCATCCCGAAGAGCTTCATGACGAAATCGTACCGGATCCGGTCCTGCCTGCTGAAGATCCGGGCCGCCATGAGCGGGACCTCCCCCCGGCCGATCCGGGCCGCGTATTCGGCCACGTCGAAGGTGTTGGCGTAACAGGTGCCGCCCAGGTACCCGATGGATCCGCTGCCCAGGCCGGCGTATTCGTCGTAGTCCACGATGTACTCGTCGATGAGGGAAGGCTTCCGGGAGAAGCACCAGGCCGAGGACATCCGGTAGGTCGGACGGAGCCGCTCCAGGATCCGCCGGTAATACCGGGCCTCCTGCCCGCTGTCCATGTACCCGAGGCTCCGGGTCACCATCTGCCGGGTCGAGTCGGACACCATCAGGGGATAGTAGGTCACCTGGTCCACGCCGCTCGCCAGCAGGACGTCCAGGTCCCGGTCGAGCATCTTGGGCGTCTGGGTGGGAAAGTTGAAGATCATGTCGGCGTTGAGGGTGTCGAACACGCCCTGGCAGGCCCGGAGCCGGCCGAGGATCTCCTCCCCGCCGCCGTACTTGTCGAGCCGCTCCATCTGGCGCAGGAGCCCGTCGTCAAAACTCTGGACACCGACGGACAGTCGGTTCACCCCTGTTTTCCGGAGCAGGCCCACCGTGTCATCCGTCAGGTGGTTCGGGTTCGTCTCCACGGAGATCTCGCGGATTCCAAACGTTTCCCGGGCCAGGTGCAGGGTTTCCGCCAGTTCGTCCGGCAGGATCGTGGGCGTTCCGCCCCCCACGTAGATGCCCTGGAAATCGTATCCCCGGTCCCGGTAGAGGCCCATCTCCTTCCTCAGGGCCTTGAAGTAGCGGCGGCAGACTCCTTCCTGAAAGACGAAGCGGTTGAAGGAGCAGTAGGGGCAAAGCCGCTGGCAGAAGGGCACGTGAAGGTAGAGGAGACGGGACGCTTCCTCGCGGCAGGATGGAAGGTCCGGGGGTGGGCCGGCATCGAAACGCATGGCCCGGGCAAATTCCGCCTTGGCTCGTTCGGTGATGATGCGGTTGATCAAAGGGGTCAACATGGGTTCTTCCGTCGGTGAGGCGGAGAGGCTAACAGAGGCTCCGCAAATAAGCAAGGGGTTTCGCCCCCTCCTTGCATCGGGCGGCGCCCGGTGCTATAGGGACGACAGGTTGTTGCACAGACAAGAAAGGAACGGAATCATCGGCATGGCGGAAACAAGAGTCCTGACCCTGTGGACCGACACCGGCAGAAACGACGCCGACACCGTGGTCCTCCGAACCCCCTGCCGGGAGGCGGCCTCCCCCTTCCCCCCGGAAACCCTCCGGAACATCCGGACCCTGGTGGAAGCCTTCCTGGACCGGGACGACGCGCTGGGGCTGGCGGCGCCGCAGATCGGCATCAGCGAGCGCATCATCATTTTTCGGAACAAGGGCTTCGAGGAAAAGACCTGGTCCAAGAAGGAAGACGATTACGACGTCCTGGTCAACCCGCGCATCACCCAGTCCCGGGGTGAGCCGGTGAAGGGGGCGGAGGGTTGCCTCTCCTGCCCCGACATCCAGGTGGAGATCGACCGGTTCCCGGAAATCAAGGTCCGGGCCTTGGACCGGCACGGGAAAAAGGTGAACCGGCGCTACCTGGATTTCCTGGCCCGCGTGGCCCAGCACGAGATGGACCACCTGGACGGGAAACTGATCGTCGACTACGAGGGAAGCCTCTGGTACCCGAAAAAGAAGCAGCGCTTCTTCGAGGAGGTTCTCCGCGAGCAGTCTTAAA
The DNA here is from genome assembly GCA_041310335.1 of Syntrophaceae bacterium. Classification (GTDB taxonomy): domain Bacteria; phylum Desulfobacterota; class Syntrophia; order Syntrophales; family PHBD01; genus PHBD01. The sequence continues at coordinate 30,285 of JBFYXW010000235.1, forward strand.
TCGCCTTGCGCCAGGCCAGGCGCTGCTCCAGCCAGCGGGACAGCGAGGTGAAGGCGAAGCAGATGACGAAGTAGACCACGGAGATGAAGAAGAAGATCTCCGCCGGGTAGATCATGGTCCGGTTGTTCACCTGCGTCGCCACGTGGGTCAGTTCGGAAACCCCGACGATGAACGCCAGGGACGTGTCCTTGATCATGGACACGAACTGGTTGACGAAGGACGGGATCATGTTCCGGAGGGCCTGGGGCAGGACGATGAACACCATGGCCTGCCAGGGATGAAGCCCCGTCGAGAGGGCCGCCTCGCTCTGCCCCTTCGGAATCCCCTCGATGCCCGCCTGGACGATCTGGGACATGTAGGCCGAGGTGAACAGGGACAGGGCCGCGATGACGGTCCAGGCCTCCGGCATCGCCCGCCCCATGACGAAGGGCAGGAGGAAATACATCCAGAAGATCACCAGCAAGAGCGGGATCCCCCGGACCAGGTTGACCACCGCCAGGGTGGGATAGCGGATCAGGGGATTCCGGGTCACGCACAAAAGCCCCAGGACCATCCCCCCGAAGAACGAGAGAACCAGCGCCACCACCGCGATGTACAGGGTCAAAAGCACCCCGCCCATGGGCCCGCTGGGGTAGCGGCCAATCATGAAGTGGGCGAAATTGTTCCAGATTACTGTGAAGTCGAAGCCCCCCTCCATGGTCACTTTCCTCCCATCATGGGGCTGAGGACCCGCCGGTTGTAGATCGTCATCAGCCCGGTGATGGCCAGCGAGAGACCCAGGTACACCAGGGTCGCCGCCGTGAAGGCCTCGAATCCCTTGAAGGTGTAGCTCTCCACCTGCCGCGCCTGGTAGGTGATCTCCGCCACCCCGATCGTCATGGCCAGCGACGAGTTCTTCGTCACGTTCAGGAACTGGTTGATGAGGGGCGGGATCGTCAGCCGGACCGCCTGGGGCAGGATGATGAACTGCATGGAGCGGAGGTAGGAGAACCCGGAACTCCGGGCCGCCTCCATCTGCTCCTTTGGAATGGAGCGGACGCCGGAGCGGATGTCCTCGGCGATGAAGGCCGAGGTGTAGATCGTCAGCGCAATGACCGCCGCGGCGAACTCGAAGTTCACGCTGTTGAGCCAGTCGTTCACCGCCTTCGGCAGGATCTGGTAGGAGCCGAAGTACCAGAAGAAGATCTGGACCAGGAGCGGCGTGTTCCGGAAGAACTCCAGGTACGCATGGGAAAACCAGAGAATGGGCCTGACATTGCTCATTCTCATGACGGCAATGATCAGGCCCAGCAGGAAGGAAAGGATGATCGACCAGACGGACAGTTCAAGGGTGATCTTGAGCCCCGACACGAGCCACTCGTAGTACTGGCCCGAGGTGACGACCGACCAGTCGAACTGATAGCTGAACACAGGCGCTTACTGCTCCCAGGGGTCTTTCTTGGCCGTGATCTTGAAGGTCCGGTCCATGTGGAAGGCCATCCCCTTGGGGCCGAACCACTTGTCGAAGATCTTCTTCGCCTCGCCCCTCTTTTCCATGTCCACGAGGGTCTTGTTGACAAAGGCAACGAGGTTCTTTTCGCCCTTGCGCATCCCCAGGCCGTAGGGCTCGTCGGAGATCTGGATGTCGGGGATCTCGTACTTGGTCTTGTCGGGCGCCTTCGCCAGGATGTTGGCCAGGATCGACTCGTCCGTCGTCACCGCCGCGACCTTGCCCTGCTGCAGGGCCAGGAACGCCTGGGGATAGTCGTCGAAGGACAGGATGGTCGCCGTCGGCAGGGCCTTCTTGGCGTTCTGCTCGGAGGTCGAGCCCTTGGCGGTTCCGATTCGCTTGCCCGCCAGGTCCGCCAGTTTCTTCACTTCGCCCCTCTTGGTGATGAACTTCTGGCCCGTGAAGAAGTAGGTGTAGCTGAAATCGATCTGCTTGGCCCGGTCGGCCGTCTTGGTCATGGTCGCGGCGACCATGTCGATGTTCCCGGCCAGGAGCTGGGGAATCCGGGAGGCCGAGGTGACGGGCTTCAGTTCCAGCTTGACGCCCATCTTCTTGGCGATGGCCCGGCAGAAATCCACGTCATAGCCGACCAGGTCCCTCGACTTCTCGTCGATGTAGCCGAACCCGGGGGTGGAATCCTTCACGCCGCAGACAAAGACGCCCTTCTTCTTCGCATCCGCCAGGGTGTCCGCCGCCGCCGCTCCGCAGAGGGCCACGACGAAGAAAGCCGCCAATAACCATACCACCGTCCTTTTCATGTTCCTTCCTCCTTCGTTTAAGGTTAGTGCATGGGCGACAGGATCTCTTTCAGGAAGAGCTGGGCCCTTTCGTGCTTTGGGTTCCGGAAGAACTCCTCCGGCGTGGCCTCCTCGAGAACGACGCCGAAGTCCATGAAGCATACCCGGTCCGCCACTTCCCGGGCAAATCCCATCTCGTGGGTCACCACCATCAGGGTCATCCCGGTGTGGGCGAGCCCCTGCATGACCTGGAGGACCTCGCCGATCATTTCCGGGTCCAGGGCCGACGTGGGCTCGTCGAAGCACATGATCTTGGGCTTCATGGCCAGCCCCCGGGCGATAGCCACTCGCTGCTGCTGCCCCCCGGAAAGCTGCGAGGGGTAGGAGTCATGCCGGTCCGCCAGGCCGACCCGCTCCAGGAGGGCCATGGCCTCCTCTTCCGCCTGCTTCCTGGAAAGCTTGCGGATCTTCATGGGGGCCAGGGTGATGTTCTTGAGGGCCGTCAGGTGGGGGTAGAGGTTGAACTGCTGAAAAACGAATCCGATTTCGGCCCGGAGCCGGTTGATGTCCGTCTTCCGGTCCGACAGGTCCTGGCCGTTGACGATCAGCCTGCCCTTCTGGATGGGCTCCAGCTTGTTGATCGTCCGGATGAGGGTCGATTTCCCCGATCCCGAGGGACCGCAGACGACGACAACCTCGCCCTGCTTCACGTGAAGGTTGATGTCATTGAGTACGTGCAGATCCTTGAACCACTTGTGAACACCCTCGAACCGGACCATCTTCCACTCCGCGCAAGTCTTCCCCCTCCACCGGAAACGCCGGGCAGGGCGACGCTTCCGGCCCGGCGGGCCGGCGTCGTCCGGGGAAATGGATGCATGGTATATCCCATATCATTCGACAAATCAACGGCGGCTTTGCCGCGGGCGAACCACCGTCCCCCGGCAGCGGGGGGAGCGGTCCCGGGCGGACGGTCTGGCGCGACGGCCCGGTTGCCGGCCGTTTTGCTCCTTGAAAGGATCCGGGAATTGGTGTACGGGTGGTGTGCAGACGGAATCCCGTGTCCCGCAAGCATCTCCCGAATCCCGTTCATGGAGACATCTCATGCAGAAGATCACCTGTCCCCTCTGTCAGAAAAGCTTCATCTGGACCGACACCATGGACCCCAAGGGACGATGCCCCACCGAGGACTGCGAATGGCGATACGACGTCCACGAGGAACTCCGGAAGAGCGTCTCCAAGAAAATTCCCAAGGCCGACGGCCGCCCCGTCTGCCCGAACTGCGAAGCCCCGATCCACGGCCGGCTGACCGTCTGCGACGGCTGCGGCTACGTGGTGGCGGGATCGAAAGCCTACAAGAAACAGAACGTCTTCGTTTTTGTCGTCGTCATTCTCCTGGTCCTGTCGGTGATCTACCGGTTTCTGTGAACTGCGCCGCCGCCGCGGCAGCTGACCCCGAACCCCGGAGTTCCGGAAAAGACCATGAACAAGACGCCCCTCTTTGCCCGCCACGAAGCCCTGGGCGCCCGCATCATCGATTTCGGGGGCTGGGCCATGCCGGTCCAGTACACCAGCGTCATCGAAGAGCACCACGCCACCCGGGAGCGGGTCACCCTGTTCGACACCTGCCACATGGGGGAGATCGACGTGTCGGGCCCGGAGGCGCTGCCCTTCCTGCAGATGGCCCTGACCCGCGACCTGTCCGCTCTCGAGACGGGACAGATGCGGCTCAGCCTCCTGGTGAACGAGAAGGGCGGCATCCTGGACGACCTGACGGTCTACCGGTTCGGCGAGGGCCGCTACCGCCTGGTGACCAACGCCTCCACCCGGGAAAAGGACATCCGCTGGCTTCTCACCCTGCGTGAGAAGACCGGGTTCCGCGGCGTGGAGATCGCCGACCAGACCGGCGCCCTCGGCAAGATCGACATCCAGGGTCCCCGGGCGGAGGGCGTCCTCCAGGGGCTGGTCCCGGCCCTGCTCAAGCCCCTCACCTATTACACGTTCCTGGAGACGACCGTCGGGTCCGTCCCGGCGGTCGTCTCCCGCAGCGGCTACACCGGCGAGGACGGCTTCGAGCTCTACGTTCCGGCGGAGGAGACGGGCCGCGTCTGGGACCTTCTCCTCGAGTCCGGAGCGGCACAGGGAATCCGGCCCGCGGGCCTCGGCGCCCGGGACACCCTCCGCCTGGAAGCGGGGATGATGCTCTACGGGAACGACATGTGCGAGGAGGTCACGCCCTACGAGGTGGTTTACGGCTGGCTGGTGAGCCTGGAGAAGGATTTTGTCGGCCGGGACGTCCTCGCCCGGCAGCGGATGGAAGGCATCCGCAGGAAACTGGTGGGTTTCCGGATGGAAGACCGGGGCATCGCCCGGCACGGGTACCCCGTCTGCCGGGACGGCGAGGTCATCGGGACGGTCACCTCCGGGACCTACGCCCCGACCCTGCAGAGAGCCGTCGGCCTTGCCTTCGTCCCCGCCGACTGCCGGGAGCCGGGAACGACCCTCACGATCCGGATCCGGCAGACCGAGGCCCGGGCCGTGGTCGTCCCCCTTCCCTTCTACCGGAAGGATCAGAAGCACGAGTTCTACAACACCTTCCTATAAGGAGCGCCCATGACCAAACCGAATCCGACGGACCGCAGGTATTCCAAGGAGCACGAGTGGGCCCTGCCGGGGCCTGACGGGACGGTGACGGTGGGAATCACCGACTACGCCCAGGAAATGCTCACGGACATTGTCTTCGTGGAACTTCCGCAGGCCGGCAGGACCGTCCGCCAGATGGAGCCCTTCGCCGTGGTCGAGTCGGTGAAGTCCGTTTCCGACATCTATGCCCCGGTGAGCGGCGAGGTCTTCGCCGTCAACCAGGAACTGGAAACCCGACCGGAACTGCTCAACCAGGACGCCTTCGGCGACGGCTGGATCGCCCGCATCCGGATGGACGACCCGTCGGAGCTGGACGGGTTGATGGACGCCGCGGCCTACGAGGAGATGATCCGCCGGGAAGCCCACTGATCACAGAAGCAGGGAATCGATACCAGGACGGTGCCATGGAATACGTGCCCCACACCGAGCGGGACAGGCGGCGGATGCTGGAGACCATCGGCATCGCCGACCTGGAGGACCTCTTTTCGGACATCCCCGGCCCCTTCCGGCTGAAGGTCCCCCTGGACCTGCCGCCCCCTCTGGCGGAGCAGGAGGCCTTTTCCCTCCTTGAAGACATGGCGGCCCGGAACCGGCCCGGCCGGATCGTCCTGGCCGGGGCGGGAGCCTACCGGCATTATATCCCCGCCGTGGTGGGGCACGTCACCGGCCGCTCCGAGTTCTACACGGCGTACACCCCCTACCAGGCGGAGATCAGCCAGGGCATCCTTCAGGCCATCTACGAATACCAGACCATGATCGCGGACCTGACGGGCATGCAGGTGGCCAACGCGTCCATGTACGACGGCGCCTCCGCCATGGCGGAGGCGGCAGTCCTCGCCGCCAAGACCCTGGGCCGGGACCGGATCGTCGCGGCCCGGTCCATCCACCCGGAGTACCGCCGGGTCCTCGCCACGTACGCCTGGGCGAACGGGTACGACGTGGCGGAGGTCCCTTTCGGCCCGGACGGCCGCGTCGACGGGAAGGCCCTGCAGGAGGCCGTGAACGGCCGCACGGCGGCGGTGATCCTCCAGTCACCCAACTTCTTCGGCGTCGTCGAGGACCTGTCCCCCGTGGCCGGCATCGCCCACGGGGCCGGGGCGCTCTTCGTGGCGGGGTTCACCGAGGCCCTGTCGCTGGGAATCCTCAAGCCCGCCGGCGCCTGCGGTGCGGACCTCGTTGCCGGGGAGGGGCAGAGTTTCGGAAACCCGACCGCTTACGGAGGCCCCTACCTGGGGATCTTCGCCGCCTCGGAGAAGTTCCTCCGGAAGATCCCCGGCCGCCTCGCCGGGGCCACCGTGGACCGGGACGGCAACCGGGGGTTCGTCCTGACCCTCCAGACCCGGGAGCAGCACATCCGCCGGGAGCGGGCCACCTCCAACATCTGCTCCAACGAGGCCCTCTGCGCCCTGGCCGCCGCGGTCTACCTCGTGAGCCTCGGGAAAAGCCTGAAGGCGCTGGCGGAGCTGAATGCCTGGAAGGCCCACTACCTGAAGGGCCGGCTCCTGTCCCTGCCAGGGTGGACGCCCGTTTTCACGGCGCCGGCGTTCAACGAGTTCGTGCTCCGCTGCCCCGATCCCCGGGGCGCGAACGCCGCCCTGGAAAAAGAAGGAATCGTCGGCGGATACGAACCGGGGCGGGATTACCCGGAACTGGAGGGCTGCCTCCTCTTCTGCGCGACGGAGATGCTGTCCCGGGACGACATGGACCGGGTCGCGGAGATCCTGGCGGGAGCGCGGGCATGAACGGGACCCGGCCACCCACCCACATCGTCACCCGCCTCGTCAAGGGAGAGGACCTGAACCACCACGGCACCCTCTTCGCCGGGCGAAACGCCGAGTGGTTCGTCGAATCGGGTTTTATTGCCGCCGCGGGACTCACCAACCCGCAGAACATCGTCTGCGTCAACATCCACGGGCTGATGTTCAAGAAGCCCGTGCCGAGCGGTTCCATCATCCGCTACGAGAGCCGCATCGTCCGGACGGGGCGGACCAGTCTGCTGGCCTACATCCGGGTCTTCCTGCAGAACGACAGCAGGCTCCTCGTGGACGGTTTCCTGACCTTCGTGCACGTCGACCGGGAGGATCGTCCCATCCCCCACAGCGTCGTCGTCATCCCGGAGGATCCGGAGGACCTCTCCATCCTGGAGCGGTTCCGGACGATATCCGGGTGAATCGGGGAGGGAAAATCGTTCCGTCCCCTGGCATCCCGCCACTTTGAGAGGAGGGCATGATGAAGAAACGAGCGACTATCTGGAAATCCGGGCTTGCGTTGATCCTTCTTTCGGCATTCCTGGTCATGGCGGCCAGCGTTTTCCTGGCGCCTCCCGCCGTCTGCGCCGCGAATGCATCCTCCCGGAACGCCGAGGAGGCCATGGCCACCTTCGACCGGTTCATCGACCTGTACATCGCGAAAAACCTGGACGGGCTCATGGCCCTCCACGACCGGGACGTCACCGCCGTCGGCACGAAACGGGACGAGCAGTA
>JBFYXW010000236.1:0-6540 GCA_041310335.1 Syntrophaceae bacterium
GCCGCCATGTCCCCGGGCGGCAAGCCCATCGTCGCCAACGATCCCCACCTCGATGCCCGGATTCTTCCGGGTCCCTGGTATCCCTGCGGCCTGATCCTCCCCGCCTCGAGGGCGGTCGGCGTCTCCATTCCGGGCCTGCCGGGTATGATCGCCGGCCGGACGGACCGGATCGCCCTGGGGATGACCAACTCCTACGGGGACGGCCAGGACCTCTATATCGAGACGGTGGATCCGAAAAACCCCGGTCAATACCTGGAAGGTCGCCGGTCCCTCCCGTTCGAAGTGATCACGGAGACGCTGAACATAAAGGACAAGAGCGCCGCCGGCGGTTTCCGCGAGGAGAGGATCGCCATCCGCCTCACGAAGAGGGGCCCCGTCGTGTCAGGTATCCTGAAAGGACTCGATTCGGACCATGTCATCAGCCTGCGCTGGTCGCCCTACGAGACGATGGCCCCCTCCCTGGGCCTCGAGCGCCTCCTTGCGGCCCGGAACGTCGAGGAGGTTCGGGAGAGCCTGCGGGACTTGACGGTCATCATGCTGAACTACGTTTTTGCCGACGTGGACGGGCGCTTCGGCTGGCAGACGACGGGCCGCCTGCCCATCCGGGCGAGGGGAGACGGACTCGTCCCCTTCAAGGTGGTGGATGACCGCGACGATTGGGCCGGCTGGATCCCCTATGAGAAAATGCCCCATTCCTACGATGGGCCCCGGGGCTGGGTCGGGACGGCCAACCACCACACGGCGCCTTGTGAATATCCCTACTATGTTTCCTCTCATGCGTCGGCATCGTACCGGTACCGGCGGATGATCGAATTGATGGACGCGCCGGGAAAGAAGACGGCGGAGGATCACTGGCGCTATCAGCGGGACACCGCGAACCTGATGGCCCGGCGCATCGCTCCCATCCTGTCGAAGGCCCTGCTGGCGCACGAGGACACGAAGGCCCTGGGTCGTATCCTGGACCGCTGGGATTTTGTCGACGATCCGGACCAGGCGGCGCCGGCCATCTTTCAGGCGGTCTATCGCCAGTTCTTCTTCGCCGTCTACCGGGATGAGCTGGGTCCCTCCCTGGCGGGCCTCGTGATCGACACTCCCTACTTCTGGCAGGAATCCCTCCAGAAGAGGTTCCTGGCCGGGGAATCGCCCTGGTTCGACGACGTGTCGACGCCGGGCCTCCGGGAAACGCGGGACGACCTTCTTCATCGCGCCGGGGTGGCGGCGATCCGAGAACTGGGCCCCCAGTACGGCAGCGATCCGGAAGGGTGGCGGTGGGGGCGCCTGCACCGGTTGACCCTGGTGTCCCCTCTCAGCCGGGAGGGGTTTGTGTCTGCCCTTCTGGGCGGCGGGTCCCACGCCATGGGTGGCTCCCAGGAAACCCTCTACCGCGCCAGTTACGAATACAGCAAACCCTATGACGTGACGGTTTCCGCATCGCTGCGCATGGTGGCCGACCTGGGGGATCCCGACAAGATCCTGGCCGTTCTTCCCGGGGGCGTCTCCGGCCGCCTCTTCGACCGCCACTACCAGGACCAGGTGGAGGCCTTCATGAACGGGGAGATGCGCTACTGGTGGTTCAGCGATGCGAAGATCCGGGAAAACACCCGCGCGAAGATGCTCCTTCGCCCGAGATAGTCAAGCCATCCTCTTCGTCTCGAGTGTCCCGTTGACGGAAAGGCTCACGGCCCGGAATCCCGCCCCGTTTTTCATTGACGGATAGCGGATCGCTTTCTATACTTTTTGCAGAAAAAGGAGAATGTCTCGAAGATCATGTCGCCCACACCCGTCGATTTCGAAAATCCGTCCCGATACCAGGAACTGCTGGAGACCCTGGCGAGTCAGGTCCACCGGGATTTTGTGCGGAATTACCCCGAGGAGCTGTGGAAGGTTCGCTACGAGGGGCTTCCGTACGAGTCCCTCACGGAGGAGCAGAAAGAGCATGTCCGCGCCGCGGCCAGGGAGAACCTGAACGAACTCCTCGGGGCGGGCATCCGGATCGAAGCCCCCCGCACCCCGGAGTCGAATCTGCAGGATATGCGTTTCCAGGTGGAGACCCTCCTCAAGCAGGGCGAACCGATCCTTGCCTACGACTCTGTCCGGCAGGCCCTGAAGGATTACCCCGAGGACGTGTACCTTCGCCAGCTCCAGGCCCTGGCCCTCATCCGGACCGGGGGCCCCGCGGAAGCCCTGGGCGTCCTCCGGAATCTCCTGCAGGAGGGAAACCGGGACCAGGGAACGCTGGCGCCGCTGGCCCGGGCCTTGCGGGACTTGGGCGAACGCGTCGCGGAGCCGGAATCCCGCCGGCGATGCTTCACCCGCGCCTTCGAGTTGTACGAGGAGGCCTACCGGTCCAACCGGGGCATGTGGAGCGGAATCCATGCCGCCTGGCTGGCCCTGGAACTCGGTCACCGGGACAGGGCGGCCGGACTCGCGTCCCTGGTGGAACAGGGTGTCCGGGAAATCCTGACGAGGGCCCGGGCGGAGGGAAAGGACACGTTCTGGCCCCAGGCGATGCTCGGCATCGCCGCGATCCTCCAGAAGCGCGTCGCCCAGGGCATCGAAGGCCTCGGGGAACTGGTGCAGCACGGTCGGGGCAGTGTGGGCGACCTGGCGGAGGTGAGGCATATCGCCCGCAGCATCCTCCTGCTGCTCGGGGAAGACCCCTCTCCCCTGGAGTCGGTCCTGCCGTCGCCCAGGGTGGTCGTCTTCGCAGGACACATGATCGACTTTGCGGACCGGAAAGAGCCGCGCTTTCCGCCCTCCCTCGTCGACGCGGTGGCGCGGCGGATCCGGGAGCGCATTTCCAGCCTCCGCGTGGAGGCGGGCTTCGCGACGGCCGCCAGCGGAGCGCCCATTCTCTTCCACGAAGCGGTGCTGGCCGTGGGTGGCGAAACCCACGTGGTCCTGCCCTACGGGCGTGACGAGTTCTACTCCGACAGCGTGGCGATCCGGCAGGACATGGACTGGGAGAGCCGCTACGAGGCGGTTCTGGAGAAGGCCCGGCGCGTGATCGTCACCAGTCCGCAGAGACCCGACGAGGGGAGCGTCGTCTTCCGCTACGCCAACCGACTGCTCCTGGGCCTTGGGATGATCCGCGCGCAACAGCTCCGCTGCGAACTTCATCCGCTCGTGCTCTGGGACGGGAGGCCCAGTTCGGCGGCGGGCAGCGTCGCCCAGACGCTGAACGAGTGGAAGAGGCTGGGACATTCCGTGGACATCATGGATCTCCGGAAACTCCAGGGGGGCCGCGTCGAAATCCGAAAGCGGGCGCGCAGTGCCCGGGTTGCCACGCAGCTTCCCGCGGGGCTGTCGACGCAGACCATGATCATGCTGTTTGCCGACGTGGTCGGCTTCAGCAAAATGCAGGAGCGCCAGATGCCGCTGTTCGTCGCCCATTTCCTGGACGCCATCGGGAAGATCGAGAAGGCGTTCGACATCAAGCCCATGATCAAGAACACCTGGGGCGACGGGCTGTTCCTCGTTTTCCGGAAGGCCGAGGACGCCATCCGGTACGGGCGCGCCCTGATCGATTGCGTGATCACGACCGACTGGAGCGCCCTGGGCCTGCCCGCCGACGTGAACCTGCGCGTGGCCCTCCATGCCGGCCCCGTCTACCTGGGGCGGGATCCCGTGACGGGGCACCGCACCTGTTACGGCACGCACGTCAACAGCGCCGCCCGCATCGAGCCCATCACCCCGCCGGGGAAAATCTACGTCAGCCAGGCCTTTGCGGCCCTGGTCACGGTATTGCGCCTGCAGGACTGCGCCTGCGAATACGTGGGCCAGATGCCCCTGGCCAAGAATTACGGCGTGTTCCCGATGTACGTGCTCCAGACCGCGGGGGTTGGTGCGGAAGACCTGGGAAAATGGCCGGCCGCCGCTGCGACCTCACCCTGTTCCTGAAGACAGGGCTGGGGGGCCGGTCTTGGAAAAACAGCATTCGCAAGACCTTTCCTTCTTGAAATGACCCGCTGAAAATGTGTCTTTTCAAGACCGGCTTCCCTGCTATGCCATTGCAAGACCGGACCCCATCCTGTACATTCACCGCGAACGCCTCCGACCGGAGGCGCTTCCACACCGGCCAGGCCCGGATCGGTTTCACACGGAGAGGGGATCAATGGAGTTCATCAAACTGTCCCAGCCCATCACGATCAACCGCCTCGTCGTCCCCAACCGGATGGTCATGCCGTCCATGGGAATGCACTTCACGGACACCTACGAGTTCAACCAGCGCTACCGGGACTTCTACCGGGCCCGGGCGGAAGGCCGCGTGGGGCTCTTGATCATCGGCCCCGTCGCCATGGACCGCACCGGCGGGGGCCCCTGGATGCCGGGGCTCTTCGAGGACCGGCAGGTGGAGGAGTTCCGGCCCTTCCTGGCAGAGCTGCACGGGTCCACGGAGAGCGCGCTGGGGATCCAGCTCTTCCACGCGGGCCGCAACGCGACGGCCCCGTTCTTCGAGGGCGTCCCCGCCCTGGCCCCGTCGGCCGTCCGCAGCCGGCTGACCAGGCAGGTGCCCCGGGCCATGACCCTGGATGACATCGAGACCGTCCAGGAGTCCTTTGCAAGAAGCGCCGTCCGCGCCCGGGAGGCGGGGTTCGACTTCGTCGAGATCATCGCCTGCACGGGTTATCTCATCAGCCAGTTCCTCTCCCCCGTGACGAACCGCCGGACCGACGCCTACGGCGGGTCCTTCGAGAACCGGATGCGCTTTGGTCTGGAGTTGGTCCGTCGGGTCCGGAAGGCGCTTGGCCCCGAGGCGGCCCTGGGGATCCGCGTGGCCGGGAACGATTACATGGACGGGGGCTGCACGAACCCGGAGATCGCCCGGTTCTGCACGGAGGCCGAGAAGGCCGGGATCGACGCGATCAACGTCACCGGCGGCTGGCACGAGACGAACGTCCCCCAGTTGACGTCCCACGTGCCTCCGGGGGCCTACGTCTACCTGGCCCGGGGGATCAAGGACCACGTGGGGGTCCCCGTCTTCGCCTCGAACCGCCTGGGGGACCCGGAGCTGGCCGAGCGGGTGCTGCGCTCCGGTGCGGCGGACATGATCTGCCTGGGGCGGCCGCTCCTGGCGGACCCGGACCTGCCGCGGAAGATCCTGGAGGGGCGGCCCGAGGAGATCGTCCGCTGCATCGCCTGCAACCAGGGGTGCTTCGACAGCATCGCCACGGGCGGGGCCGTCTGCTGCACCCTCAACCCGCTCGTGGGGCGGGAGGGGGAGTTCCGGACGGGGAAAGCGGTGAACCCGAAAAAGGTCTACGTGGCCGGGGGTGGGCCCGCCGGGATGGAGTTCGCCTTGACGGCCGCCCGGCGCGGCCACGACGTGACCCTCTTCGAGAAGGAGAGCCGCCTCGGCGGGCAGGTGGACCTGGCGGCGGCGCCCCCGGGGAAGCACGATTTCCTGCACACCGTGGCGGACCTTGAGAAGCAGCTCCGGCCGGCGGGTGTGAAGGTCCGGTTGAAATCGGCGCTGACGAAGGGGAAGATCAAGAGGGGACGGCCCGACGTCCTGGTCGTGGCGACGGGGGCGGCTCCCATGGCGATCCGGGTCCCCGGGGTCGACAAGCCCCACGTGGTGGGCGCCTGGGACGTACTCCGGGGACGGGTGGCCGACATCGGCCGGCGGGTTGTTGTCGTGGGCGGGAACGCCGTGGGGTGCGAGACCGCCGAGTGGATCGCCTCCCAGGACGTTCCCGACCCGGAGACCTTCGCCTTCCTGTCCTATCACGGCGCGGAGAAGCCGGAGGTCCTGCAGGATCTGCTTCATAGCCGCCGCCGGAAGATTGCCGTCATCGACATGGTGGAGAGAATGGCCGCGGGCATGGGCCGCTCCACCCGGTGGGTCCTCATGAAGAACCTGAGGCTCTGCGGGATCGATCTCCGCCCCGGGGCGAAGCTCCTGGAGATCACGGACGACGCAGTGATCGTGGAGGCGAACGGCCGCCGCGAGGCGATCCCGGCGGACACGGTGGTCATGGCCGTGGGTTCCCGGCCGGTGGACGGCCTGGCGCGGGAGGCCGGGTTCGAAGGGGTGCGGATCATCACCATCGGGGATGCGAAATCCCCCCGCAAGATCATCGAGGCGATCCGCGAGGGCTTCGAGGAGGCCATGAAGATGTAGATAGGGATTGTTCATTCCTGTTCGGTTGTCTGATGCAGTACAACTTCTCAAAAGGAGGGAAGGGACATGGCCGAGGACTGGTACCAGGAGAAGGACAAGGAGAACCGTTTCCCCAAAGAGCTCGTGATGGGCGAGTTCCTGCGCCGCAACGCCGACCGCTTTCCCGAGCGGACGGCAGTCGTCTATGGGGACCGCCGTTACACCTACCGGGAGTTCAACACCCGGGTGAACCGCCTGGCCAACGCACTTGTCGCCCTGGGGCTGAAGAAGGGGCAGCGGGTGGGCATCTTCGCCTACAACTCCGACCGCTGCGTGGAGACCTCACTCGCCATTGCCAAGGCGGGCGGCGTCTTCATTCCCGTCAACTTCCGCCTTGTGGGCCACGAGGTGGAGTACATCCTCAACTTCAGCGAGGC
>JBFYXW010000237.1:0-3753 GCA_041310335.1 Syntrophaceae bacterium
CTCGCCGCCGGCAGCGTGCGGGCGGCGAAGAAGATCGGGAAGGGCCTCGACTACACGGTCCACAGCAAGGGGCTGGAGGCGCCCATGCACGACCCCCGCGGGGGCGGGCACGGCATGGCCCTGACCTACGCCATCGGCGCCCGGGGGGCCTGCCACGTCTCCGACCCGATGCTGTTCATGGAGATGGGGGCCCGCTACTACCCGGAGATCGGCTTCGACCTCATCCTGGAGCCGAAGTCGAGCGAGAACAAGGCGGAGGCCGCCGTGACCGCCGTGGCCCTGGGGGCCATCGAGAACAGCGCCTGCTTCTGCAACTTCGCCGACGCGGAGGTGACCATCCCCGACTGGATCACCCTTTTCAACTCCGTGGCCGATTACGGCTGGGACCCCGAGGAGATGATGCGGGCGGGGCGGCGGGTCTATTTCCTCCGGCGTCTCATCAACCACGGCTTCGGCCTCACGGCCGCGGACGACGACCTGACGCCCCGGATGCTCGAACCGGGCAAGGGCGGCGAGGCCGAGGGCTCCCAGGTGGACCTGGCCTTCATGAAGGCCCGGTTCTACGAACTCATGGGGATCGACCCCGAGAAGGGCATCCCGACCCGGGAGGCCCTGGAAGAGGCGGGCATGGCCGAAGAGGTTGCCCGCGTCTGGGGATAGATCCCGTCAATCGCCGGCGAGGGCCCGGAGGACGAGGGCGTAGACATAGGCGGCCTCGTCCGCCCGGAGCCCCCGGCCGAAGGTGACGATGACCCGGTCGCTCCGGGCGGTGATCCCGGGGGACCGGACCATCTCCAGGATCTTGAGGAGGATCCGGGGGACGGGCCGGCCGTCGGGGAGCCGCGGCGTCCCGGTGTCTCCCAGGCCCTCCAGCCTCCCCTTCCCCGGAACCTCCACCGACTCCAGCACGGACCGCCGGTCCGGGAGCGTCAGGTCCTCCAGTTCGTCCGCCGGGATCTCCGTCACCCGCTTCTTACCTCCCTCGCTTTCCTCCACCCGGAGTCCCGCCCGTGTCGCCTCTACCCGCGTGGAGGCGAGGGAGCGCCGGACGTAGCCCCGCACCGCCGTCCACACCGGAAGAAGCACGAAGAAGAACCCGACAAAACCGAGGAACACCCAGCGGAAGCCCTCGGGCATGGGGAGGGTGGACAGGGGCAGGACGAAGACCGTCAGGACGCCGCCGGCAAAGCAGACGGCAAAAACGAGGGGAACCTGGCGGAACAGGCCCGGCCGTGAACCCGCCAGGACAAGAACAACGCCGCCGGCGGTCTGCTCGACCCGGGTCGTCATGCCCGGCGGCGGGGCCGGGGGATCCGGGAGCCGCTCCTTGAGGCGGCGGACCCGGGCGCGGAGCGATTCGTCGAGACGGTCGGGGTCCCGGAGCACCCGCTTGCCCGTGGTGACGTCCTCCAGGGGCCGGTTGAGGAATTTCGCCAGCGCCTCCGCAAGCTGATGGGCCTCCAGGTATTCCCCGCGGGAACCGAGGACCGGGGACTCCCCGGGCCCGTCCGCGGCCAGGCGGACGGTATATCCCGAGGACTCGGAGTCGGCGTCGTTTTCCAGGCGAACGAGGCGGAATTCCGGAAGGGGACGGGCCTTCCGCCTCATCGGCACAAGGAAGCCCCACCAGCGGACCATCTCCCCCCTCCTGCGGTCGATGGCCAGACCGCTCCGGCCGAACATCAGGACCGCCCCCACGGCCGTGAAGGGCACCCCGAACAGCAGGGCGAAGAGCCAGTCCCAGGCCCGCAGGTCCGACTGCACGGGAAGGAACCCCAGGGGGATCTGCAGGATGAACAGGCCCGCCAGGAAAAACGGGATCCCGAAAACGACCAGGCAGCCGCCGCCCTCGCGCTTTTCCAGGACATCGGGATCCGGACTCCGCCACGGGGCGGGCAGGCCTAGTCGATCCATTCGTTTCGGCTCCTTTCGGCAGGCAGACTGCTTCGGGTTGCGGCCATCCGGACCGCGGCCTTTCCGACTCCCCCGGCGGCGGCCCGTCGCCGGGCGCGGCGCGTTCCGTTCATCCACCGCGGGGCATCCCGGCAGGGCATCCCGGTATTGACATTTCAATCCCTTTCTCTATTGTAGCAGGAAATATCCCCGAAAAGGAGGTTGCTCATGAAACGCATCATCATTGCCCTGGCCATCGTTTTCCTGTTCGTCACCGTCGCCGCGGCCGCCGGCCCCAAGACCTACCAGGTGACGGGCCCGGTCCTAGAGAAGAAGGACAACCTCGTCGTTGTGCAGAAAGGCAAGGAGAAGTGGGAGATCGCCCTCCCGAAGGACGCGAAGGTCAAGGGCGACCTGAAGGTGGGAGCCAAGGTCACCATCGAGTACACCATGACCGCGGCGTCCGTCGAGGTCAAGGAGGACAAGAAGGCCGAGAAGAAGGCCCCGGCGAAGAAGAAATAGCCGAGGGACCGACCCCGGACCGGAAGGCGCGGCAGCCCCGCCGGACGGCGGAAGGCCGCCGCGCCTTCACACGCCCCGCTGCACCCCTCACCCCGGAGGCACCATGGCTTCGCAACCTTCACCCATCCTCGTCGCCAAGGGACCGGGAGACCTCTTCCTGTACCCGAAAATGGCCAACCGCCACGGGCTCATCGCCGGCGCCACCGGGACGGGCAAAACGGTCACCCTCCGCGTCCTGGCGGAGCAGTTCTCCGGCCTGGGGGTCCCCGTCTTCATGGCGGACGTCAAGGGAGACCTCTCGGGCCTCGCGCGGCCGGGAGGGGATCACCCCAAGGTGGCCGAACGGGTCCGGGATCTGGGCATGGAAGGCTTCGGCTACGAGGGATTCCCGGCGGTCTTCTGGGACGTCTTCGGCGAAAAGGGCCACCCGGTCCGGACGACCGTCACGGAGATGGGGCCCCTGCTCCTGTCCCGCATCCTCAACCTGAACGACACCCAGAGCGGCGTCCTCAGCATCCTCTTCAAGATCGCCGACGACAACGGGCTCCTCCTCCTGGACCTGAAGGACCTGCGGGCCATGGCCCAGTACGCGGGGGAGAACGCAAACCAGTTCAAGGTCGAGTACGGAAACATCTCCAAGGCCAGCGTGGGCGCCATCCAGCGAAATCTGCTGGTCCTGGAGGAGCAGGGGGGCGACCGGTTCTTCGGCGAGCCGGCCCTCGACATCGAGGACCTCCTCCAGACCGACGCGGCGGGCCGGGGGGCCGTCAACATCCTCCAGGCGGAGAAGCTGATGCAGTCCCCCAAGGTCTACGCCACCTTCCTCCTGTGGCTCCTGTCGGAGCTCTTCGAGCGCCTTCCCGAGGCGGGGGATCCGCCCAAGCCGAAATGCGTGTTCTTTTTCGACGAGGCCCACCTGCTCTTCTCCGATGCGCCGAAAGCGCTGGAGGAAAAGATCGAGCAGGTGGTGCGGCTGATCCGCTCCAAGGGGGTCGGCGTCTACTTCGTCACCCAGAACCCCCTGGACATCCCCGACACGGTCCTCGGCCAGTTGGGCAACCGGGTTCAGCACGCCCTGCGGGCCTTCACCCCCCGGGACCAGAAGGCCGTCCGGGCCGCCGCCGAGACCTTCCGGGCGAATCCAAAGGTCAACACGACAACGGCGATCCTGGAACTCGGCGTGGGGGAGGCCCTGGTCTCGATGCAGGACGAGAAGGGCGTCCCCGCCATGGTGGAGAGGGCGTGGGTCGTCCCTCCCAGGAGCAGCCTGACGCCCCTGGCTCCCACAGAACTGGCCGGAATGGTGAGGGAATCCGTGTTGCACGGCACCTACGAGAC
>JBFYXW010000238.1:0-5894 GCA_041310335.1 Syntrophaceae bacterium
GGGGGTTTGCCTTGAAGTGCGGGTCCCGGAGCTTCACGTCGATGATCTTCCGGCAGTCGTCCACGGTCCCGCCGTCCTCCAGGCGGGCCTCTATGAAGCCGGTGTCTCGGTATCGCTTCCCGGTTTTTTCGTTCAGGTAGGAAAGGACGGCCAGGGCATTTTCACGATATATATTTCTTTCTTTCTCTTTCTTTCTTAATATTGTGCCCCTCGGAGTGCCTTCGTCGTGCCCTTCGGTGTGCCCTTCGTAATTTAAGGCGTCCTGATAAAGGTCATAATTCAGAATAGTTATAATCATCCCGTGTGTGACCTTCGCTGTGCCGATCATTGCGCCCTTCGTGAGGAAATCGTAAGCGGACCGTATTTCCTTCGCAGACGGACGGATCACCCGATAACCGATTTTGTATGAAAAGGCGTCTCTCATGCGGTCTATGGAGGTGAAAAACTGGCCGCGCTTCAACATCCCATGGTCCTTCCATGATGCCTGCAAGAGCATCCACAGCCACATTTTCGCGTATAGCGGGGGCTTCTCCATAATCCCGCTCTCCAGTAGCTTTCGCGCTACCAGGATGTAGCCTCCGGGGATCAATGCCGCCGTCATTGTGTCGGCCCCCCTGATAGCTGGTAGGCGCGGGGGTCCTCGAAACGGGCCGCCAGGAGGACGACAAGCTCCCCCTCCGGGGGGCCGTCGAACCGTACTTGTCCCCGTTCGTCGGCCAGCTCAGCGAGGAGCAGGAGGACGTTCGCGGCCAGGGGGTCCCGGCGGAATGCCTTGTCATAGTCCCGTCGGAATTTGCGGTTAGGCCGGAAGTGGTTCTCCACGGCGGCCTTGAGGGCGGCAGCCATGGCTAAACCGCGTCGCTCGTGTTCCGCCGGAGGCTCCGCTCCTGAAACGCCTCCAGGTCCGGCTCCCGGTAACGGACTGCCTTGTTCCCATACTTCAGGAACACAGGGCCACCCCCGCGCACCCGCCACGCCTCCAGGGTGGACTTGGCGACGCCCAGGTACTTTGCCGCTTCATTTGTTCTGAAAAGGGTCGGCACGATGACTTGCTCCTTTCCTGTTTGATTCGATTACAGGATAAGGTGCGCCGTTGGATTATGCAAGTGCTAATTGCTTGATATTATTAGATAATTGGCATTGAAGGGGGTTCGTTGCCAACTCAGGGGGTGGGCTTTTTGATGCTTCTCCTAATGGTTTCAGGTTTATCGCCGGTTTTCTTTCCGATTTCTTTGGCGATGCCCCTCTTGCTAAGTTTCGGGCGTCTCCTCCCGATTTTATCCGCTTCCTCTTGCCATGCATCGTGTGCCAAGGTTGCTTTTTGCTTACGGGCCTCTGCCGATTTCTTACCTCCGCGCTTCCCGCCCGCAACATTTCCTTTTCCCATTTCAATGAATGGCTCCACCGGCCGGAGCTGCGCCCGGATCGCGGCATGTATGGCGCCGGCCATCACGAAGGCCGACAGCTCCGCCTTGAAGTTCCCGCGTACATATATGCGGACTGTATCAAACAGGCCGATCATGTCCCGGATATCCTGGAGTTGTTGCGGAAGGTCGTCGGGCCGTGCATTGCGGAGGTCGGACAGAGTGTATGGGTGACCGCCAGCCTCCAGAATGGCCGCGGCCTGGTCCTCATAGCCCTCGATTGTGGAATAAAGCAGGTCGCCGACCCTCTCAAGTTCCCCCGCTCGTGCATGCATAAAATCCCATGGCCTGTCGTTCATTGCTTGCCCCCTTGCTTTGCCGGAAACCGGACAACGTTGTCACTCGCCGCAATCGCCCCCTGCCGGACAACCCAGTCGGCAATGATGTTGCCCTCTACTGCTAGGTACCGAAGATCAGCCCTTTCCGTGTAGTGGGTAATCGTCACGTCCCCGGACATTTTGTGTCCCATGAGGAGCTTGGTTTTCCAAAATTCCACCCCGCACTCACCGGCGATTGCCCGGAAGGTCCGCCGGAGATCGTGAGGGGACACGCGGACGCCAACAGCCGCGGAGATTTTGTCCATGACGCTACGGGCCTCCCGGATATGGCCTTCCGATCTTCCCGGGAAGACGTGCCCGCTCTTCGACTGCCGCTCCCTGAGAATGTCCACGAGGGCGCCGGGAAGGGGGAAGGTGACGGGTGCGCGGTTCTTCGGGTCCGGGAGGTGCCATGTAGCGTCGTCAAGGTTCACTCGATCCCAGGTCAGCCCGGCCATTTCACTCCATCGGGCTCCGGTCAGCATCAGGAAGGCCACGGCATCGGCCAGGGTCTCCCCAACCCTTGAGGCGTCCGGTGCCTGCCGGAGCTCCTGGACAACGTTCCACGCCGCGCCGATCTTGGCTGTGGGGATCCTCCCGGAGCGGGCCTGGACGCGGTTCCATACCTTCGCATCGGAAAGGATGCGGACGGGGTTCTCCGGCATGATAAGGGAATTGCCGGGGCGATACTTGGCACGGGCGTAGTTCATCAGGGCCCGGAGTACCCGGAAGGCCTGGTTTGCCTGTGCGGGGCTCCGATCCGACAGCTCCTTGAATCTTGCTAAAACCTTGTCGCGGGAAATTTCCACAAAGGGCCGGTCGGCCCAGGAGGCGAAACTTTTCTGTAGGTGCTTATCAATGTCGGCGCGGGAGGAGGGTTTCAGGTCCCGCCGGTCCTCCAGGTATTTCTCAACAACATCCCGCAGGGTCGCGGCGCGGGCCTCGAGGATTTTCCGCTCCTCCATGGGATCGGTGCCGGAGGACATGGCCGCCAGTTCCCGCCGGGCCCGCCTCCGCGCTTCATCGGCGGTGATGATGCCATGTTCCCCGAGTGATATGCGGCGCTCCGTCCTCTTCCCGCTCACCCGCCCCTGGACGATGTACGTCTTCTTCGTCGGGGTGAGACGTATCCCAAAGCCTTTTACATCGTCATCCCAAATCAACCTTTGCCCCTCGCCCCTGTCGGGTAGGGGGAGGGCTTCAACGGTCTTTTTCGTCAGCTTCATGGGGTCCCCCGTTTTGGCCGTGTAAGCACTATGTAAGCAGGAGAAAACAAATTCCGTCAAACACCGTATGGGATTTTATTACAGGGAATGGCCCGGAATGTCAAAGGATATATTGCTTACACGAACATGGTCCAAAATGGTCAAACCCCCAAATTAGGGACTTAAAATCCCTCGGTCCTTGAGGCTGTGCGGGTTCGATTCCCGCCCCGGGCACCAAATGAAAACAAGAGGTTGTGAGATTGGCGCTTACAGGAAAACGAAGGGTTCAAAAGCAGGATGTAAGCACTATGTAAGCAACCGGACAAAAAAAGGCGGGATCTCTCCCGCCTATCTGCCCCCAATCCGGGGGGGCGGTTTGGCTCCCACGGGGGGGCGGTTTTGGGGCGTTTCAAAATATTTTAGGGGGCGGTTTTGCACACCGAGGAGCCCGCCGGGTGAATTTTTCTTGGCTTCCTGAAGATGCTGACGGCCCCCGCCATGCTCCCGGATCGCCCCTATTTCACCGCCACCACCGCCACCGTTTCCTTCTCGTCCCAATCGTCATAAACCCGGTTGTCCATGGCCTCCCATAGGGTCAGGGTGGACCGCAGGGTGCCGATTAGCCGCAGCACCCTTTCCTCCTCCTTGTGGTCGTCGCCGAGGGCGTCCAGTAGGGCCCACAGGCCGTCCATGACGAGCTCCAGGGGCGGCTTCACGTTCGCATCAAGGGCGTCGATGTACTCAGACAGATCGACCTCTCCGCCCTCCTTCCACTGTTTAATCAATGGATACTCTTTCATCGTCCCCACCTCCATAAAAGAAATCCCCGAAGACTTCTCCCGGCGCAAGGGGCCGCCCACAGTCTCACGGCTGTAGGAGTCTTCGGGGTGTTTTGTTTTCATCATGTCCCTTGCCTCGGAGAAGGCTTGTCTGTGAGTATGTATTCACATGATGATATAAATACTGTCAAGAAAAATTATTTGCAGACATGGGGGACCATGTTATGATGCTGGACATGGAAAAGAAACGCGGCCACTATACCACCACCATTGATATTGACTTGATGAAGCGCCTCAAGATTCTATCCATCGAGCTCAGCAAGCGGCATAATGATCTCCTGGAGGAAGCTATCCAGGACCTCCTGAAGAAGTACGCCCCACCCCCGCCGAAGAAATAGCCCCTCCACGCCATTTTCTCCATCCAGGACGGATCTTTCATCGTCCCGGGCTCCGATCTCCCCGTGGCGGGCCGGCAGCGCGTTCATGCTCCACAATAAATTGCCGCCGTGCCCAGGTGATCGCCGCCAGCACTTCCGCCTCATCCGCCGGAAAACCGGCGACCAGGAAAGCCTCCAGGACGGCCTTCCCCGTGAGGGCCTCCAGGAGTTCAAGCGCCCTCTGCCGGGACCGGGCATCCCGGACGGCGGGCCCGAAGACAGACGAGGCGGCCGGGTTCACGAGCGGGGAAAGCAGCGCCCGGACCTCGTGGGGGACCGGCAAAAACTCCTTGGGCCGCCCGTTCCCGCCGAAACGGAAGGCCCCGCCGGTGTCAATGGTGTAGCAGTGCCGGGTTCCCTCGTGGACCATCAGGTTGTCGAGGCTGCCGCCGACGCAATCCCGGTTTCCGGTGAGACAGGCCGCGAAGTACGCCCTGAGGATCTCCACGTTCGGCGCCGATCCAGGTAGGCACTTCACCAGGTCCTCGATCCACTTTGAAATGATCAGGAGATTCCCCCGGTGCTCCTGGAGGCGGACCTCCGGGACGTTCGCGCCAAGGAGGCGGTACAGGCAATTCGCCGCGAGCTCAGAGCGGGCCTGGTCGGGGTCGCTATACTGCTTGACATAGTATTTTCCCCCGTTCGGGGCCCGATAAACGCCCCCCAAAGCGGCCCCCCGTGGGGGTTCGATCATCCTCCAGGTAGAAAGGTCAGTTAACGCCCGGCCCTCTTCCCGGACTGCTTGAGACAGGTCGGGGCGGGGGATCCACTCGCGACCATTCCATGTTTCCACGGGGAGGACGCAGGCCTCCAGGGGAACGTCCTTGTACGAGACGAACCACTCCCGCAGATCGGCGCCCTCGTCTTGACCGGCCCGCTCATGCGCGAGGGCCAGGTGAAGCGGGATGTTTCGGCAATGGCGTTCCCACGGAATGAGCTTGACGCGGCGTGCGTTGATCTGGACGCGGGCGGGGGTCCTGCCCCGCTCGAAGAGGGCGTCCCTGGATAGCGAACCCCGGACAGTCAGCGGATCCCCCGCCGGCCGGTTTGCGCCGTGATCCCATTCGGGATTTGTAGAGCACCAGACACCGGGGATCTCGTGCCTCCCCAATTCCGGGCCGCGCTTGATCTTGTCGGCCTGTAAAATCTTCTCCATGGCCGCCAGGGTCGTATAGTGCCAGATCTTCAAGTCAGGCCTCCGGGTTTTCTGCTCAGCGCCCGCCGGATCCGCTCCCTCAGCGCCTCGGGTTCATAGTCCAGGGCCTCCGCCAACCCATCGAAGAAGATGTTGTGCCGGTCCTCGATCCAACCCCGGGCCATGGCCAGGTGCCCACGCCTGTAACGGAGGGCGCGGAAGGCGTCCCGTGTCACGGCCGCCCACAGGCGGATCTCGGGGCGAATGTTCGTGGATCGAAAGAGACTGTCCTGGTCCTGTTCCATCGTGCCCCTGGTGATCTGAAAAAGCGCCCGGGAACGTCAACACCATTGACGCCCCGGGACGCTAGGAGGCGGGAGTGTCATGAAGGCCCCCCAGTATTCGGCCCCCCGGTCGTCGCCGATCCGGGACACTCCCTGGAATCCCTAAGGCATTTCAGCCCAGGGATAAAAGGGGCGGAGGGAAGGGTCAAAAGGAGTAAAGGCCCCATCCGGTGGGGACGACACCGGCCCTCCGCCGATTCAGTTACCCGATCCGCCCCGACGCGAAAATACAGATTGCCCCGGCCCCGGAGGC
>JBFYXW010000239.1:0-3338 GCA_041310335.1 Syntrophaceae bacterium
ATCCTGGTGTCCACGACGGTCATCGAGGTGGGGATCGACATCCCCGAGGCCTCGGTGATGGTCTTCGAGCACGCGGAGCGCTTCGGCCTTTCCCAGCTGCACCAGCTCCGGGGGCGGGTGGGCCGGGGCGATGCGGCCCCGACCTGCATCCTCCTGGCGGGCCACGCGGGCTCCGCCGACGCCCGCCGCCGGCTGCGGGTCATGGAGGAGACCCAGGACGGGTTCCGGATCGCCGAGGAGGACCTGGCGATCCGGGGGCCCGGGGAGTTCCTCGGGACCCGACAGTCGGGACTGCCGGACTTCCGGGTGGCCGACATCGTCCGGGACGGGAAAATCCTCGCGGAGGCCCGAGCCGACGCCTTCGCCCTGGCGGAGCGGGACCCGGGACTCACGAAGCCGGAGCACGCCCTCCTGAAGGAGGTGCTCCTGAATCGCTGGCACGGTCGGCTGGAACTGGCCCGGGTGGGGTAGCGGAGGCGGGCCATTTCATATCGTGGGTGGTTCCATGGACGCAGACCGGAATTTGGATTCGGTCCGCTGTGCTTCTTCGGTAGGCCGCTTTCCCAAGGAGACGCATTCGCGCCGGGGCGCGGGGGCTGTCACGGGGGTTTCCGCCGTCGCGGGCGTTTTTCCGCCCACCGCCTTCGAAGAACCGGTACGGTTCAGGGATGGAAAAACGCCCTAATCGCTCCTCTGGAAACCCCCGGCCGCGCCCCCGCGAACTTTGGGCGGGGTGGCTCCCCTCATTACGAGGAAAGTCGCCGACATGCGCGGGGATTCGCATGGGTGTCTTGCCTGTGCGCCCCTTTTCGAGGCGTTCGGGATCTCGAATCCGGTCCGGAATCGCCATTCGTCATGGTCATGGAGAGGAAAAAATATGAAGGAAGTGGACCTCCTGGTTTTCGACCTCGACGGCACCCTCGTCTCCTCCGGGGGGGACATCGCCGCCTCCGTGAACGCCATGCTCCGGCTGCTGGACCTTCCGGAGAGGCCCGAGGAGGAAATCCTCCGGTTCGTCGGCGACGGTGTGCGCCGGCTCATCGAGCGGAGCCTGGGGGAAGCGAACGGCGGCCGGTTTGATCGGGCCCTGGAGCTTTTCGGCGCCCATTACCGGGAGCACATGCTGGACACCACGGTCCCCTATCCCGGCATCGAGACGGTGCTCCGCCACTTTGCCGGCAAGCGGAAGGTGATCCTGACGAACAAGCGCCACGGCTTCGCGAGTCCCATGGCGGATGCCCTGGGCCTCGCCGCCCACTTCGACGAGGTGATCGGCGCCGACAGCACCCCCTACATCAAGCCGGACCCGCGCCTGCTCGAGATGCTGACCCGGCGCTACGGAGTCCCGCCGGAGCGGGCGGCCGTCATCGGCGACGGGCCCAGTGACGTGCTCCTGGCCAAGGCCGGCGGGGCCTGGAGCTGCGCCTACCTGAGGGGCCTCACGCCCCGGGAGGCGCTGCTGGCCCTCGGCCCCGACTGCACCTACGAGGACCCCCTGGAACTCGTCGCGCTGCTTCGCTGAGGATCGCGCGATCTTGTCGCGGCCTCCGCCGATCCCCCCCGGCGAATGGATGGACCATGAACCCGTTCCTGCGCAACGTCGCCCGGACCATCGACCGCTTCTCCCTCATTGGTGAAGGGGAGCGGGTCCTGGTAGCCCTCTCCGGAGGCGCCGACTCGGTGGCCCTCCTCACGGCCCTGCATCGCCTCGCCCCTGGCCGTGGCTGGACGCTGGCGGCGGCCCACCTGCACCACGGGCTCCGGGGGGCCGGGGCGGACCGGGACGAGGCCTTCGCGCGGTCCCTGGCGGACCGGGTGGGGATCCCCCTGGCCTGCCGGCGCCTGGAACCAGGAATCCTGAAGGAAAGGAAAGGGAGGTCTCTCGAGGAGGCCGCCCGGGACGCCCGCTACCGGTTCCTCCGGGAAGCCGCCGAATCCTTCCGGGCCCGGCGGATCGCCCTGGGCCACCACCGGGGGGACCAGGCGGAGACGGTCCTCATGAACCTCCTCCGGGGGTCCGGCATCGAGGGGCTCAAGGGCATGCGGCCCCTCCGGGACGGCTGGCTCGTCCGCCCGCTCCTCCGGGTGACCCGGGAGGAGATTCTGGCTTTCCTGGAAGGGGAGGGGATCGTCTTTCGGGAGGACGAAACGAACCGGGACGAGCGGTTCTTCCGGAACCGCGTGCGCAACCATCTCCTGCCGCTCCTCGCCTCCCGGTACAACCGCCGGGTGGAGGAGGGGCTGGCCCAGCTGGCGGAAATCGCTCTCCGGGAGGACGATTACCTGGAACAGGCCGTCCGGGAGACCCTGGAGCGGCTCTGCCCGGACCAGGGCGGGGCGCTGTTCGAGATCGACCGGAAGGGCCTCCTGGAGGCTCACGAGGCCGTCCGGTACCGGGCCGTCAAAACCCTCCTGGGGCGCCTGGCGCCGGGACGGCGGGTCGGGCACGGGCACGTGGAGTCCGTCCTGGCCCTGGCGGCGGGTACCCGGCCCCAGGGGGCGGTCCATCTCCCCGGGGGGGTGCGGGCGCTGCGTGAGTACGACGCGCTCTGCCTGACCAACCGCGTGCCCCGTGCTGCCGCCTATGAGTTCGCCGTCGACGTCCCGGGACGGGTCGAGATCCCCGGGGCGGGGTGCCGCCTGCGGTTTTCCCTGGAGCCGCCGGCGTCCAGCCGGTTGTCCGACCGGGCGGTCCTCTTCGACGCGGACCGGATCGTCTGGCCGCTCTCGGTGCGCTCCCCCCGACCGGGGGACCGGATCCGCCCCCGGGGGCTGGGGGGGACGAAAAAGCTCCAGGACCTCTTCACGGACCGGAAGGTGCCGCGTTCCCGGCGGGACCGGATCCCGGTCCTCCTGGACGGGAATGGGATTCTCTGGGTCGCCGGCGTCTGCCGCGGCGAGGGGGCCCCGGTGGGGTCGGAGACCGTGCAGGTGCTGCGGGTGGAGATGGAGGAAACGGGGCCGGCGGCCCCGGGATCGCAAAGTGTTTGAAATGGCGAAACGGTTATTGTAAGGAAGGAGCAATTTCGAGAGAGGAAAAAACCCTTGAATCCCCTACAGAGAAACATCGCCCTCTGGCTCGTCATCAGCCTCGTCTTCGTGCTGCTGTACCACATGCTCAGCCAGCCCAAAGGCGGGCAGGAGACGCTCATCTACAGCCGCTTCATCGCCCAGGTGGAGGCCGGCAACGTCTCCGAGGTGACCGTCCAGGGAGACAACATCACCGGCAAGTACCGGGACGGAAAGACCTCCTTCAAGACCTTCGCCCCCCGGGACGAAAAGCTGATCCCCCTCCTCCAGTCGAAGGGCGTCCAGATCGCCGCGAAGCCGGCGGAGGA
>JBFYXW010000240.1:0-11747 GCA_041310335.1 Syntrophaceae bacterium
ACCTCCCGCGACTTGACGCCCAGGAGGAGGTGAAGGAGCGCAAAAAGGCAGTAGGCGAAAAGGACGATCCGGTTCAGCGTGCCGTGCTCACGGAGCCCTTGCCTGCCCCGGACGGTCCGGACGAGGAACCAGACGGCGGGGATCAGGCCCGCCAGGAAAACGAGGGCTCCGGGCTGGGGAAAGGCGTGGTAGAGCGTGGGAAACCAGAGCAGCGGATGGGTCGCCGTGATCGGCCCGGATGAGCCGACCAATCCCGTCGTCGTGTACATGACGATCAGCTTCAGCCAGCGCAGGAAGTGGATGAAGTTGAAGACGACGTAGGGATTGAAGACCAGCCAGCCCAGCAGGAAGGAGCCGAGGAACGGCGGGATCCTCTGCTGCAGTTTCCGCGCCGGGGGGATCTCCCGGTCGTCGTTCAGCAGGGCCGGAATGAAGAGGAACGGGAGGATAAAGAGCCCGCCGTACTTCGTTCCGAAGGCCATGCCGGCCAGAAAGGCGGCGCCGAATGCGTTGCGGAACGTGTGATTCTTGAGGGCCACCCAGGCGGCCGCCACCACCAGCAGGGTCTGCGTGACATCCGGGTGGATGGTCTGCGACCAGTAGTAGATCTGCTGGACGGAAGCGAGGAGAAGGACGGCCAGCCAGGACAGTTCGCCGTCTTCGACCAGGAGCCGCGCGAGACGCTGAAAGAAGAAGAGGAGCAGGAGAAAGGAGAAAACGGTGATCAGGCGGTAGTTGACGGCCAGGAAGGCCACCGTCGTATCCCGGTTGTACCCCAGGGACTGGAAGAGGCGGACGCTCCAGTAAGACAGCGTGTTGTAGAACATGCCGTACTGGAACATGCCGTCGGGGGAAACGTCCCCGTCGGCCAGATTCTTCTGGGTCCTCACCACTGCGGCCGTTTCGTCGGACTCGAAGACGGACATCATCTGGACGCTGTCGACCCCGAAGTGGATGTTGATCAGGGCGGTCCAGACCTGGAGGGCCAGCAGGGCGAACAGGATGCCGTAGAACAGGCGCTGCCGGACATCTTCACGCCCGAGGATGCCCGCAGCGGCCTGGAGAGTGCTTGGTGTCGGCATGGTCGGTCTTCGGGAAAAACCGTCCTACCCCAGCGTGGCGATCTTCACCTTGATCAGGCTCTCCACGAAGGGATCGTTGCTCTTTCCCAGGGCTTTCTTGTAGTATTCCAGCGCCTTCGCCGGGTCGTTCAGGGATTCGTGGATCCGGGCGATGTTCCGCAGGGTCATGGACTCGAAATGGATCCCTCCCTTCGATTTCTCCGCCTTTTCGAAGGAAGCCAGGGCGTTCTTGAAATCCCCCTTGGCCTCGTGGCAGTACCCTTCCCCCGTGTGGGCCAGGGTCGTAAGGTCGCTCCGGGCGGGGGCCCGGGAAAGGAAATCCCGGTAGGCCTTGAGGGATGCGTCATAGTCCTTCAGCAGGTAATGGATATTGCCCAGGCGGAAGGAGGCCAGGGCGGCGGCGTGGCTCGAAGGGTGCCGGATCACGACGTCCTGGTAGGCCTTCACGATCTCCGCCGGCTGGACCTGACCGCCCCGGGCCCTGTCCAGGGCCTGGGCATACAGGGTGGATGCGCTCTGCTCGTCCTGCCAGCGATAGAGGAACCAGCCGCTCACCAGGATGACCAGCGCCGCAAAGACGGACGCGCCGATATAGAACTGCTTCCGGTTCTCCGATACGTATCGGACGATCTCCGCGATCAGGACCTGGAACCGGTCCGGCGCCTTGAGGTCCAGATCCTGGCTCTTATCCGCCATGCCTTTCTCCTTTCAGGTGAGGCCTGTGATGAAGGACCTGCCGGACGCAGGACTCGGGCAGGCGGACGATCCGTCCCTCCCGGTCCGTGCAGGCGTGGACCGAGTATCCCTCGGCCCGCTTCACGTCCCGCCCTTCATCCCAGATCTCGTAGTGAAACCGAATGCTGGCCCGCTTCATCCAGGCGATGTCCGTCTCGACGGCCAGCACCTGGTCGATCCGCGCCGGCGACAGGTAATGGCAGTAGACGCGGGTCAGGGGGAGAAGCAGCGATTCCCCCTCCATGGTTTCGTGGCTGATCCCCATGCCGCGCAGCAACTCCGTCCGGCCGATCTCGAACCAGCGGATGTAGTTCGTGTGGTAGACGACGCCCATGGCATCGGTGTCCGCATAGATCACCCGGACCTGGACGGTTTGCTTAGGCAAGGATGGTCCCCCGGATGAATCGCTCCATCAGGGTGTGTCCCGGGGTGAAGAGGAGGCCCGATCGCGCCGCTTCCCCCTCCGAGAAGGAGGCTCCCCGGCCGCGGTTCTCCGTCCCCTCGGAGGAGAGGACGGCAAAGGGGCTTGGTTCGCCCGAGTGGGTCCGGATGGCGATGGGGGTGGGATGGTCGCTCAGTACCATGACGCGGTAGGGCTTCCGGTTCTCCAGCCCTCTCAGGACCGTGCCGACTACCTTCTCGTCGAAGTCCTCGATGGCCTGGATCTTCCCCTGGATGTTGCCGGCGTGGCCCATCTCGTCGGGGGCCTCCACGTGGATGAAGACGAAATCCATCTCTCCCAGGGCCTCCAGGGCTTTTTCGGCCTTGCCGATGTAGTTCGTGTCGATGAAGCCGGTGGCACCCTCGACCCGGATCACCTCCAGGCCCGCGTAGACCCCCATGCCGTTGAGGAGGTCCACCGCCGAGATCATCCCCCCTCGGATGCCGTACGTCTCTGTCAGGGGCTTCAGGCGCGGAGCATACCCCTGACCCCAGGGCCAGATGGCATTGGCGGGCATCCGGCCGGCGGACAGGCGCCGCCGGTTGACCGGGTGGTCTTTCAGGATCGGGGCCGCTTCCCTCATGAGGCGGAGAATCGCCTCCTCCCCTTCCCCCTTGGGCAGGTAGGCAGAGGTTTCCCGTCCCGTGATGTCGTGGGGAGGGGTCGTGTCCAGGGCGGCCTTGCCGCCTTTCCAGACGAGGAGGTGGCGGTAGCTGACCCCGGGATGGAACCGGAACTCCGGCGACCCGAGGGTCCGCTCCAAGTCCGCGATGATCTCCGCGGCCTCGCCGGTTTCGATGTGGCCGGCGCTGTAACTTTCCATGACCGACGGGGTGCCCGGACCCAGGGTCACCAGGTTGCACCGGAAAGCCACGTCGTCGGGGTCGAGGCGGACACCCATGTTGGCCGCCTCCAGGGGGCCCCGGCCGCTGTAGACCCGGCGCGGGTCGTAACCCAGGACGGAAAGGTTCGCCACGTCGCTGCCCGGCTTCAGGTCCCCGGGAATGGTGTCCACGAGGCCGATGAGGCCCCGGGCGGCGATCCGGTCCATGTTGGGCGTCCGGGCCGCCTCCAGAGGGGTCTTGCCGCCGAGTTCGGCCAGGGGCCGGTCCGCCATGCCGTCTCCGAGGAGGATCACGTATTTCATCAGAAATTCTCGTCCTCGATCCGGATCCGGATCGTTTCTCCGTGGACCACGTCCAGCTGGTCGATCTGCTTCAGGGCCGCCTGGACGTCCTTCTCCCGGGCCTTGTAGGTCGTCATGACCACCGGCACCGCCCCTCCCTGCTTTTTCCCCTTCTGGATGACCGAGGCGATGCTGATGTTCCGCTCCCCCAGGATGCCCGAGATCTTCGACAGCACCCCCGCCCGGTCGGCAGCGGTGAAACGGAAGTAGTAGTTTGTCGTCATCTCGTCGAAGGGGACCAGCCGGATGTCCTCCAGGAAATCCTCCCCCATGGTCCGATGGGGGACCCGGCCGGAGTAACCTTTCAGGATCTCCCGGGAGATGTCCACCACGTCCCCGATGACGGCGCTGGCCGTGGGCATCATCCCCGCCCCCTGGCCGTACAGGAACACCGAGTCCGCCGCGTCTCCCACGATGTGGAAGGCGTTGAAGTTTCCGTTCACATTCGCCAGCAGGTGGTTCGACGGGATCATCGTGGGGTGGATCCGCGCCTCCACGGCCTGCCCTCGCTGGATGGCGATGGCCAGGAGCTTGATCCGGTAACCCAGTTCCCGGGCGAACTCGATGTCCTGCTCGCTGATCCGGGTGATGCCCTCCCGGTAGATGTCGTTCACGTTGACCCGCTTCCCGTAGGCGAGGGACAGGGTGATGGCCAGCTTGTGGGCCGTGTCGATGCCCTCGATGTCAAAGGTCGGGTCGGCCTCGGCGAAGCCCAGCTCCTGCGCCTCCCGGAGGACGACGTCGAAGGCCTTGCCCTCGTCGGTCATCTTCGTCAGGATGAAGTTGGAGGTCCCGTTCATGATCCCCAGGATCGACAGAATCCGGTTGGCCACGAGGGATTCCTTGAGCGTCTTGATGATGGGGATGGTCCCCCCGACGCTGGCCTCGAACCCGATGTCCACCTTGGCGGCCTCGGCGGCTCGGAAAATCTCGTCCCCGTGGGTGGCCAGGAGGGCCTTGTTGGCTGTCACGACGTGCTTGCCGTTGCGGATGGCTTGCAGGATGAAGGTGCGGGCCGGCTCGTACCCACCGACCAGTTCGATGACGATGTCGATCTCCGGGTCGGACAGCACGGCTCCCGCATCGGTCGTGAGGAGGCTCCGCTCCACCGGGGCGATGCGGGGGCTCTCGATGTCCAGGTCTGCGATGCGCTTGAGGACGATGTTCGCCCCCAGCCGGCGGGACAGCATCTCCCCGCTTTCCTGGAGAATCCGCACGACCCCCGTGCCCACGGTGCCGAAACCGATCAGTCCGAGCGATATGGTTTTCATGTCTCGATCCTCTTCCCGGAAATGCATGAAACCCTTGCGGGCCGCCGCATGGGCGGGGTTTCGCGAACCCGCTGTTTCTATATCAGGAATCCGGGATTGTCAAAGCAATTGTTGGACGGGAATCGCGTGGAACCGGGGTTCCGGGGGCCGGCCGGTCAGGGGGACTTGCGCGTCTTGTGGAGGAACTGGCTCATAATGAACTCGTTCATGAGCACCTTTCGCTCCGGTGAGGAGAAGAGGAAGGCGCTGGCGCCGAATTCGAATTCCAGGGCCATTGCCTTGTCGAGTCGCGGCACCACGTCGGAAAGCTTCTTCACCGCTTCCAGGGCGCGGGGGGAGCGCTTCGCCAGTTCCTCGGCCATGGCCATGGATTCGCTCATGAAGGTGTCCGGCGGCGCCACCTTGTTGACGAGGCCGATCCGCAGGGCCTCCCGGGCGCCGATCGGTTCGCCCAGCATGGTGATCTCCTTGGCCTTGGACATGCCAACCAGCTGCATCAGGGGCCCGAACAGGGGATTCAACCCGAACTTGAGCTCCGGGTGGCCGAAAATGGCGCTCTCGGAGGCGATGATGATGTCGCAGACGACGGCCAGGTTGAACCCGCCTCCCAGGGCGATTCCCCCCACCGCGGCCACCACGGGCTTGCGGAACGTGTAAATCTTCGCCAGGTAGGAGATCATGGACCGGAAGTACAGGTCGATCCGGTCGTCCGTCACGGATGACATTTCCTTGATGTCCATACCCGCGGAAAAGACGTATTCCCCCCCCGTCAGGACCACCGCCCGAACCTCGCTGTCGTCCTCGATCAGGAGCAGCGCTTCCATCAGCTCCCGTCGCATGTCAGCGCTCAGGGCGTTCATCTCGTGGGGACGGTTCATCGTCAGGACGGCGATGCGGTTCCGCTTTTCCACGAGGATGGTCTTTTCTTCCGCTTCCATGATCCGCTTGGTGACCCTTTGTTGCTGTGAATCGATGCCTTACGGGGCGATTCCGTTCAGGTAGAGGTAATGCGCGCCCACCGGACCGGCCGGCTGCTCCTGGACAATCCGGGTCAGGCCGGCACGGACGTCCTGGAGGAGGATGTCGAACAGGGAGGAGCGCTTTTTCGGCGGCCAGACCACGTCGGGTTCACCCTGAATCCCGGCGAGGCTCCCGGCGGTACGCACGGCAGTCGTCATGTCGCCCAGTTCGTCCACGAGTCCCAGCTTCATGGCTTTCCGGCCGGAAAAGACGCGTCCATCGGCGATGGTGCGGAGGCTCTCCTTGGAGAGCTTCCGGTGGACGGCGACGGAGTCGAGAAACTGGTCGTAGATGTCGTCCACGAGATCCTGGAGCACTTCCCGCTCCTCTTCCGTCATGCCCCGGGCGGGGGTCCCGATGTCTTTGAACTTCCCGCTCTTGATGACGGTGGCCCGGATTCCGATCTTTTTCATCAGTTCCTCCGCGTTGGCGAAGTGCATGATGGCGGAGATGCTCCCCGTGATGGTTCCGGGATTGGAGACGACCCGGTCTGCCGCGCAGGCAACCAGGTATCCCCCCGAGGCGGCGATGGAGCCAAGGGAGGAAACGACCTTCTTCTTTTTCTTCAGTTCCAGGACGGCGCCGAAGATTTCCTGGGACGATGCGACGCCCCCACCGGGGGAGTCGATCCGGAGGACCACGGCCTTGACGGAGGGGTCTTTCCCGAAGGTCTCCAGTTGCTCGATCGTGTCCTTGGAGCCGGTGATGACTCCGTCGATGGGGACGATCCCGACCTTGTCACCCAGGGTGAGCGAGCGCTTGCCGCCGGACAGGTTGCCCAGGGTGTAAACGGCCGCAAAAAAGACCGTCCCGGCCAGAGCCAGCAGGAGCAGACCGAAAAGAATGGGGTGCCTTCGGATCATCGCCCAGGGAGCGCCTTCCGGGTCTTCATCGCTCCGGATCTTGAAGTTTCGCGTTGGCCAGCGCCTTCCCGAGGTTGGATCCGATGTTCTCCCGGTTGTTGATGTACTGCGTGGAGGTATGGCTACCGTCGACGGACGCTTCGAAATCCTTCACGCTGAGCCGGATCTTGCGGTTCTTCGAGTCGACACTCTTGACCACCGCGGAGATCACGTCTCCCACGGCGAAGAGTTCCGACGGGGATTTGACCCGCCGCTGGCTCAACTCGGAGATGTGGACGAGCCCCTCGATACCCTCCTCGATTTCCACGAAGATCCCGAAATCCGTCAGGTTCGTGACCTTTCCGGAGACGACGGTGCCCGTGGCGAAGCGCACGGCCAGCTCTTCCCAGGGATTCCGCTCGATCTGCTTGATGCCCAGGGAGAACTTCTCGTTTTCCACGTCCACGTGCAGCACCACCGCCTCGATTTCCTGTCCCTTCTTGTAGAACTCGGAGGGGTGCTTCACCCGCTGCTTCCAGGAGATGTCCGACACGTGTACCAGGCCGTCGATGCCCTCCTCGACGCCCACGAAGATGCCGAAGTTGGTGATGTTGCGGATCGTGCCGCGAATGACTGTCCCCTCGGGGTATTTCTGCCGCAGGTTCTCCCAGGGGTTCTGCGTCGTCTGCTTGAGCCCCAGGGAAATGCGCTTCGACTCCTGGTTGATGTCCAGGATCATGACCTGGACCTGCTGGCCCACCTGGAGTACCTTCGAGGGGTGGCGGATCTCGCGGGTCCAGAACATTTCCGAGATGTGGATGAGCCCCTCCACCCCGGGTTCCAGTTCCACAAAGGCGCCGTAGTCGGTCACGTTCACCACCTTGCCGTCGATCACGGCGCCGACGGGGTACTTCTCCATGATGGTATGCCAGGGATTGTCGGCAAGCTGCTTCAAGCCCAGGGACACCCGTTCCTTTTCCCGGTCGAAGGAGAGAACCTTCACGTTGATCTTGTCGCCCCGGGAAAATCCGTCGGAAGGCCGGGAAATCCGGCCCCAGGAAATGTCCGTCACGTGGAGGAGGCCGTCGATTCCACCCAAATCCACGAAAATCCCGTAGTCTGTGATGTTCTTGATGATCCCCTCGACCACGATCCCTTCTTCGAGCCTGGCGAGGGTCTCTTTTTTCAGTTCTTCCCGCTCCCGCTCCAGGATGGTCCTCCGGGAGAGGACCACGTTGTTCCGCTTGCGGTCGTACTTGAGAATTTCAAAGAGATAGGACTGCCCGATGTATCGTTCCAGATCCCGGACCGGCCGGATATCCACCTGGGAACCCGGCAGGAATGCCGGAATGCCGATGTCCACGGAAAGCCCGCCCTTAAGCCGTTCCACGATGGTTCCCTGGATGGGGCGGTTCTGCTCATAGGCGGAGCGGACGTTCTCCCAGACCTTGATCTTCGCGGCCTTTTCCTTGGAGAGGACCAGATTGCCGTCCGAATCCCGCTTGTCCACCAGAATTTCAATTTCATCCCCGACGGCAACGGACATGTTCCCGTCGGCGTCCTTGAGTTCCCGCGCCAGGATGTAACCTTCCGTCTTCCAGCCGACATCCACCATCACCAGGTCCGCGCCGATCTGTACGACCTTGCCGCGGACGATTTCACCCATCTGGAGGTTCTGAAGGCTCTGTTCGTACAGTTCCTTGAAACCGAACCCCTCATCGGATTTGTCTGCCTGGATCTCGCTGGCTGAACTCTGGTTTTCCTTGTCCGTTTCCTGATTTCCTGTCGTGTGGTTGCCGTTGTCCATATACGTGAATACCCCCTGAAATTTTTCTACCCATATGAATTAGAGCGCCTAACATAGGCATCCTGAAAGATCAAGCAAATTTGGCCCGCAGATTCACCGGTGTCGGCGGGCATGCCTTTGCCGGACACACGGATCAGGCGGTTTTCCCGGGATTGCCGCCCGGCGGGCATGGCTGTTCGGACCCTTCCCCGAGGACCCTCCGCTTTTTTTCAATTTCGCGGAGCATTTCCTCCACCACTTCCTCCGCCGGGATGGTGGAGCAGTCGATCACGCGGGCATCTTCGGCGATCCGCAGGGGGGCGATGGCTCGCCCGCGGTCCTGCCGGTCCCGCCGGCTCATGTCTTTCTCGACGGACTCCAGGTCCGCCCTGCCCCCTTGCGGATCCAGTTCCCGGTAACGCCGGAGCGCCCTCTCCCGCGGGGAGGCGTCCAGGAAAAACTTCACGTCCGCACCGGGAAAAACGACCGTGCCCATGTCCCTCCCCTCGGCGACGAGCGATCCCTGCAGGGCTGCCTCCCGCTGAAGGTCGAGAAGCGCGGCCCGCACCGGCGGCTGGGCCGAGACGGTGGAGGCGGCGATGCTGACGGCTTCCCCGCGGATTTCCTTCGTGACGTCCTCGCCGTCCAGGAAGACGCGCATGCCGCCGCCGGTGTGATCCAGGCGGATCTTCGTCCTCCCGCACAACTCCGCCAGGGCCGCCGCGTCGGTCTCCGAGACGCCCTCCCGGATGGCCTTGAGCGCCAGGGCCCGGTACAGGGCGCCCGTGTCCAGGTACAGGCAGGACAATCTCCCGGCCAGCGCCCTGGCCACCGTGCTTTTGCCGGCCCCGGCAGGGCCGTCGATGGTGACGATGAAGGGGCGCGTCATGGTCGATTCCTCCCCTTTTCTTCGGACACGGAAGGGTTTTGCGGTGAGGCCACCGGTGCGGCTGGCCGGTAAAGCAGGGATGAGGCGGTGCACCCGAGGGCGTCGAAAACGGCGTCCAGTGCGGAGGGTTCGCGCCCGGGAACGAAGGACTGGTGCCACTCGTCGCTGATGCCGTAAAGCGTTCCCGTCAGAATGGCAAGGACGACGGCATGGCGGGCGATGCCGGGCGAGGGCGATGTGTGGAAGACGCGCACCAGCAAAAAGCCCAGTCCCGCATAGGCCAGGGCGTGGAACGCCTTGTCGAGGTGCGGCCAGGCGGGAGTATCCAGCGGAAACCCCGGCAGCGAGGAGAGCCCGAAGAGCGCCGCCATGTACAGGAGGACCGGCAGGCGGTAATGGAGATTTCGTTTCCCTCGGGAAGTCAGCCTCATGAAGATGTGCCGGAACCCCCCGCTTCTTTCTCCTCCGCCTCCCGCCGTGCCGCCTGCAACCGCTCCGCCAGAGGACCGTTGCTTCTCCACAGCCAGCAACTGTCCAGAAGGAGCGTGGGGTCCAGGTGACGCCGCGGAGGCTCGCCTCCTTCGCGCAGGCGGCTCAGGATGGTCCAGAGCCCCTGGACGGCTCCGGAACTCATGGTCATGACCAGGTTCGTCAGGTGCTGGCAGCCTGCCGTTTTGCCGAGCTTTTCCCTCACCTCGTTGGTGAAGCCCGAACGGATCCGCATCCCCACGAGCCGGCGGATCGTATCCCGGGCCTCGACGCACTCATCGACGGGGACCGTCGGCATGTCCGACTCGGCGTCCAGGATCAGGAGGTCCGGAACACGGAGCGTCATCCGCGCCCGCATGCCGTGAATGACCCCGGGCTCGTGGACCCGGTTGCCGGTGTAGAGAAAAAAAGGGACGTACCGTTCGTCCGCCAGGGACGCTTCCACGAACAGGTTCCCCTCCTCCGTTTCGTAACAGTCGATGGAAATGTTTCTCGAATGGACCCTCTCCAGGTTCTTCATGAACGGTCGGTGATGCTCCTTTCTATAAAAATCCGATTTCCCGGGCGTAGGAGAACTGCCGCCTCCAGGGAACCCCGGGGTGGGCCTTGTCGAAGGGCTCTGTCCCGATGACCCGGAGCGATTCCTCGTCGATGCGGACGGGGTGGTCTCCCGTGAGGAAACCGGCGTCGGGGGCGATAACGGGATTTTTGCCGGGCAGGCAGTCGCAGTCCACGGTGACGTTGAGGAGCGCGTTGACCAGGACCGTCCGGCCCTCGATCCTTCTCCAGACGGCGGCCGCCGTCTCCAGGAGCTTCTCCTGGAAGACCGTGAAATCCGTATCCCAGAGGATCTCAAGGGCCACCTCCGGGCAGGCGCCGATGCACTGGGCGCAGCCGATGCAGGCGTCCAGGTCGTAGGTAGGGAATTCCCCCTCCTCCATGCAGGCCGCGCCGGCGGGGCAAACTTCCACGCAGACCCCGCAGCGCGTGCAGCGCGATTCGTCCAGCACGGGCTTGACGTCGGCATGCATCCTCTGCTTCTGGGCCCGGGAGGCGAACCCCATGGAGAGGTTCTTGACGGCCCCGCCGAAACCGGAGGCCAGGTGCCCCTTGAAGTGGGAAAAGATTACGAACCCGTCGGACCGGTCGAAAATGTTCGCCACCTGGACGGTTTCGAAGTGCCGCCAGCCCGCGGGGATGGAGACGACGTCCCGGCCGTCCATCCCGTCGGCCACCAGCACGGGGCAGCCGAGGTATGCCTCGGAATAGCCATGGCGGGCCGCCGTTTCCAGGGCGTCCTTCCCGTTCCTCCGGCTTCCGGAATAAAGAACCGTTGTGTCGAAAACGAAGGGTTTCCCTCCATGCCCGCGCAGCCAGTCGATCACGGTCTTCGCATAGACGGGGGGGAGGAAGCTCCGGTTTCCCCGTTCTCCCCAGTGGAGTTTCACACCGATGCGGTCACCGGGGCGGAAAGGGCTTCCCAGGCTCGCCAGGCGGTCTTGCAGAAGCCGAACCCGGTCTGATTCATTCATGCATTCGATCCTGTTGCGGGAGGTCCGTCGTGTGAGCCGGCCTCGGGGAGAAAGCACGAACGTGTTTCTTCATGGGTTCGCTCAGAAGGAAATGATGATCCTGGCCCCGATGACGTAGTAATACCAGCCGGCGCCGGCACCCAGGCTCGGCCCCGTCATGGAGTTTCCCCATTCCCCGTAGCCTTCGACGGCCGCCCGGTCGTTGATCCAGTATCCCAGGAGCCCTCCAACCCCGCCGAAGGTCCCGCTCTGGTGCTCGTCGTTGCGGTTGTAATCCTGGTAGCCGAAATAGGGGGAAACGTAGCCGTAGAAGGGTCTGGCGTCGAAGCCCAGGCTCAGGAACAACGAGTGCGCCTGGTAGTCGTCCGGATCGAAATACCCTCCCTGGCTCTGGCGGCGGAAGTCCATGTGGCGGAACCGGTAGCCCACCGACATGGAGGGGTTCCTCCAGAACAGGTAGGCGATGCCGGCCT
>JBFYXW010000241.1:0-17792 GCA_041310335.1 Syntrophaceae bacterium
ACCTCCCCCGGCACGCCGGACCGGACGACCCGGACCCCCAGCAATCCCTGCAACACTTCGGGATATCCCTGTCCCGGCCCGGCCCCGTTGCCGGCGGTGAGGCTGTCGCCGAAGGCCAGGATGGTCTTGTCCGGGCCGAGCCGTGGCAGCCGGTCCCGTTCCCCGCAGGCCAGGAGGACCGCCAGGAGGCAGAGGAGCGCCGCCCGGTATGGGAGTGGCAAGAAGCGTTTCCGCCGGGTTTTTTCCAACGGGGCGGGCGATGCGGCGGGTTGCGGCGGTCCCGGCGGCCGTCTCGTCTCGCTGTCGCCTGCGGCCGCTCCGGTCTGCCACGGGCAGGGAGGCCGGCTCCGGAGCGGTTTTTCGGTGTGCTCGGCGTCGGACCCATCGGGCGCCGTTGCGGAAAGGGGGACTTTTCGGGTAAAGGGATACGGCGGCCCGCCGGAGAGGCGGGTGCGCGACACCCCCCCGGCCCCGGGCGGCCGGGAGATCGGGAGGACGCGATGATCCTGTATGCCGTGGCGGATGTTCATGGAAAAAAGGAATGCCTGGAGCGCATCGAGCGGACGGTCCGGGAGCGGAAGCCGGACGTCCTCGTCGTCGCCGGGGACGTGGTATCCCGCCGGGACGCGCCGTCCGCGCTGGAACGCCTGGACGGCCTGTCCATCCCCGTCCTGATCGTCCGGGGAAACATGGATCCCCCGGACCTGGACCGGCTGGCGGAGCCGTTTCGCAACATCGAGTCCCTCCACCGGCGGGAGGTCCGGATCGACGGGATTCCCTTCGCCGGTATCGGCGGCACCCTGCCCGTCCCCTTCCGCACCCGCATCTCCCTCCGGGAGAGGGACGACCTGGCGGACCTGGCATCGCGGGTCCGCCGGGAGACGGTCCTGGTTGCCCATCCCCCACCCCTGGGAACCCTCGACCGGGCCTTTGGCCTTCTCTGCGCCGGCTCCCGCGGTCTGCGGGACTTGGTCAAACAGACGGAACCGCGCCTCCTTCTCTGCGGCCACATCCACGAAGCCGCCGGATGGGAGCGGCTGGGACGGACCCTGGTCGTCAACGCGGCCATGGGGAGAAAGGGGGGCGGGGCGCTGATCCGCCTGGAGGCGGACGGAGACCCTCGCGTGGAGTGGGCCTGAAAAGGGCGTCGACGTGCCGGACCGCTCCGGCGGCACCCTGCAGGCCTTTCCCCGAGACCCGCCTAGGGTTCCGGCAGCCTCTCGTGGGGCACGTCCATCCAGTTTCCCGAGGGGATGGGGGCCATGCCGCCCCGGGTGCCGTCGTACAGGTACGCCCAGGCCACGTAGGTGTTCCCGTCCTCTCCCCGGACCTTGAGAACGGCCCGGCGGAAGAGCGATCCGGAGGCTCCGTAACGGCGGACGGTTTCGACGATGTCCAGCATCTCGAAGGCCTTTTTCAGGTCCACCAGGGGATAAAGCTCCCCTTGGACCTCCTGGCCCTCCCGCTCCGCCGGGAACATGGCCGGGAATCCCTTCCCGCTGTAGAACAGCACACCCGGCGCCGCCGCACGGATCCCCGCCAGGTGGTCGCACCACTTCTCCAGGATCGGGTGCCGGACTTCCCCCTCCATGAGGGTTCCGTAAACGAACAGCTTGTCGATGCACCAGGGCGGTTCCTTGCCGTGGGACGCGGGGCGGAGCATGCAGTCGGTGAAGCCGAAGGCCGCGAGGCCGTCGTGGACGATCTGCACGTACTCCGCCGTGGGCTTCACGAACGTCCCCTCCGCCTGGGTCACCTCCACCTGGTAGGTGACGGCGGAGTGCTCCCGCCCGTCCTCCGTCAGGGCCAGGACGTCCAGTTGCTTGTACACCCGGGGCGCACCCTCTTTCCGGTCCAGGATTTCCCATCCCTCGGGCGTCATGTGGTATAAAACGCCCTGGGTGGCCTGGCCGAGGCGGTGGCGGATGTTCATGGTGCCACCGCCGCGGGAATGGGAGGCGTGGTTGAAGACGAGTTGCGTGTCCGGGAGGTAGGCCCGGGAGAACACCGGTCCCAGGGGATAGGGCTGGTTGTTCTCGCCGCACCACCGGCGGAGGTCCGCCACGTTCAGGTTCGATCCGTAGGCGAAATAGAGAATATCCTGCTTGGAGAGCATGTTTCCCTGCCTGCGCTGCGTTATTCGCCGGGCGGCGGAGCGGCAGCATACCACAAGCCGGGAAGGATTGGAAATCCCTTCGTGGCCGCGGGAGGATGGACATGATTGCGGATGAGGTGCCCAGGCTGATCGCCGACGGGACCCTGGGGAAACTGGTTCGCTGGCTACGGGCGCTCGGCTGCGACGCGGTCCTCCACGACGGCCGGGCAGACCGTTTTCTCCTCCTGCGGGCGCTCCGGGAAGACCGGGTGGTGGTCACGAAAAGCCGCACCCTGGCTGCCCGGCCCTTTCGGGGCCGGCTGATCCGGATCGCGGCGGAGCGCTGGGAGGAGCAGCTGGCGGAGACGGCAGGGGCCCTGGGGCTCCGCTTCGACGGTTCCCGGGTTCTGGGGCGGTGCCTGGAGTGCAACGAGCCGCTTTCGGAGGTGGAAAAGAACGAACTGGAGGGGCGGGTTCCCGCCCACGTCTTCGCAACGCAGGCGGCCTTCCGGTCATGCGGTCGCTGCGGCCGGATCTACTGGGCCGGCAGCCACGCAGAGAGAATGCTCCGCGTCATGGGGCGCCGCATTCCCCCTCGTCACCCTTGATCTTTTCCACGGCGTGGGGCAGGGCGGGGAGGAGCACTTCGAGGTTTTCCCGGGCGCCCCGGGGGCTCCCGGGGAGGTTGACGATGAGGGAGGCGCCGCGGATGCCGACGACGGCCCGGGAGATCATGGCGTGGGGGGTCTTGGCCGCGCTGGCCCGGCGCATGGCCTCCGCCATGCCCGGGATTTCCCGGTCGATGACCGCCAGCGTCGCGTCGGGCGTCACGTCCCGGGGGCTGACCCCGGTCCCCCCGGTCGTGACGATCAGGTCGAGCCGCTCCTCGTCGGCGAAGCGGATCAAAGCCTCCCCGATCCGCTCCGTCTCGTCGGGCACGATGGCCGTCCGCTCGATCCGGAAGCCGATGCCCTCCAGCAGCCGGACCACCTCGGGGCCGCTGGCGTCCTGGCGCTCGCCCCGGGAGCCGCGGTCGCTGATGGTGATGACGCCGGCCCGGAGGCTCACTTTTCCGCCGCTTCCTTTTCCTTCTTCGCCTCGGCGATCACCTTCTCGGCGATCTGTGCCGGGACTTCCTCGTAGTGCGAGAATTCGTAGGTGAAGGTCCCCCGGCCGCTCGTCATGGAACGGAGATCCGGCGCGTACTTCAGGATCTCCGCGAGGGGCACGCTGGCCTTGACGATCTGGTTCGACCCCTTCGAATCCATCCCGAGGACCCGGCCCCGGCGGGAGTTCAGGTCGCCGATGATGTCTCCCAGGTACTCGTCGGGTATTTCAACGTCGATGTTGACGATGGGCTCCAGCAGGGTGGGCTGGCACTCGAGCACGCCCTTCTTGAAGCCCATGGAGCCGGCGATCTTGAAGGCCATTTCCGAGGAGTCCACCGTGTGGTAGGACCCGTCCACGAGGGCGACCTTGAGGTCCACCGTGGGATATCCCGCCAGGACCCCTTCCTCCATGGCCTCCACGATGCCCTTTTCCACTGCCGGCCGGTACTGCTGGGGGACCACACCGCCGACGATCTTGTCGGCGAACTCGAAGCCCGTTCCGCGGGGAAGGGGTTCGATGTCCAGCCAGACGTCGCCGAACTGCCCGCGCCCGCCGGACTGCTTCTTGTAGCGGCTCTGGATGCTCGCCTTGGCCTTCTTGATGGTTTCCTTGTAAGGCACCTTGGGGGTTTTGAGGTTCACCTCGACGCCGAACTTCCGCTTCATCTTCTCGACGGAGACCTCGATGTGGACCTGGCCGGTTCCGGAGAGGATCATCTCCCTGGTCTGCTCGTCCCGGCGGTAGGTCAGGGTCGGATCCTCCTCGATGAGCCGGTTGACGGAAGAGACGATCTTTTCCTCGTCGCCTCGTGACCGGGGCTCGATGGCGAAGGACATGACCGCCGGCGGCGCGGCGAGCCGCGGCAGGACGATGGGGGCCTTCTCGAAGCAGAGGGTGTCTCCCGTCAGGGTTTCCTTGAGTTTCGCGACGGCGGCGATGTCGCCCGATACAAGGGCGTCCTCCACAGGTTTCTGGATCTTGCCTTCGAGGAAGAAAATGTTCCCGAACCGCTCCGTGGCCTTCCGGGTGGGGTTGAAGAACGTGGCGTCGGAGGTCACGGTGCCCGAATAAACGCGGAAAATGGTCACCCGGCCCGCGTAGGGGTCGGCGATGGTCTTGAAGACCCGGGCCGCGAAGGGAGAGGACGGATCCGGCGTTCTTTCTTCCGCTTCTTCCGTCCCGGGCTTCGTTCCCCGGATGGCGCCCCGGTCGACGGGAGAGGGGAACAGCCGCACGATTGAGTCCATCAAAAGTGCGGAACCGATGTTCTTCAGGGCGGAGGTGCAGACCGCCGGGATCACCGCCCCCGAGAGCACGCCCTTCCGGAGCCCCTGCCGGAGTTCCTCGTCACTGAGTTCACCCGACTCCAGGTACTTGTCCATCAAAGACTCGTCCGTCTCGGCGATGTCCTCCACCATGGCGCCCCGGAGTTTCTCCGCCTGGGCAGACAGGTCGGCGGGGATGTCCGCCGTCTTGTACGTTCCCTTGCCCTCGTCGAACAGGCAGGCTTTCCCCGCCACGAGGTCCACGACGCCCTTGAAGGAGGCCTCGGTGCCGATGGGAAGCATCAGCGGGGTGACCTTCCGGTCGAGTTTCGCCCCGACGCTCTCGACGGCCTTGGCGAAGTCCGCCCGTTCCCGGTCCATCCGGTTGATCACGACGATCCGGGGCAGCGACGCCTCATCGGCGGCCTCCCAGACCTTGATCGTCTGAAACTCGACGCCGCTGACGGCGTCAACGACCACGAGGACCGCGTCGGCATGGGTCAGGCAGCCCAGCATGTCATAGGCAAAATTGGAGTCTCCGGGAGCGTCGAGCAGGTTCACCTTGTGCTTGTCCCACTCGAAGAAATTCACCGCGGCGTTGATGGAACTGCGCCGCTTTTGCTCTTCCGGTTCGAAGTCCATCGAAGAACTTCCGTCGTCCACGCGGCCGAGGCGCTCCGTTTTTCCGGACACGAACAGGAAGGACTCGCAGAGCGTCGTCTTTCCCGTTCCCCCGTGCCCCGCAACGGCAACATTCCTCAGCGCCTGTGACTCGTATTTTGCCATGGTTGCTCCTTTCAGGTTCTATGGAAGGGTCTGTCCGAAGACCCTGGTGTTTAGCCAAGATCGGAGCGCCAAGTCAAGACAAATTTCGGCGCGGTCGGCAGGTGGAAACATTGACATTTACGAGCCGATCCTTATGTTTGAAGTTCATGAAACGACCGCCGGCGGGCCGAAGGAAAAGCCGGTCCGGGAAGGAAACCGATCCGCGGGAACGACAAGGGAGGAACACCGATGATCAACAAGAAAGTGCACCAGGCGATGAACGAGCAGATCCGTCACGAACTGGAGTCATACTACATCTACATGTCCATGGCGGCCTGGCTCCATGCCCAGAATCTCGACGGAATGGCCCACTGGATGCGTTGCCAGGCCCACGAGGAGATGATTCACGCCATGAAGTTCATGGACCACATCCTCGACCGGGGGGGGAGCGTGAAACTGCAGGACCTCAAGCAGCTCAAGACGTCCTGGAAGTCGGTCCCGGAAGTCTGGCAGGACACCCTGGCCCACGAGCAGTTCATCACCGGCAAGATCCACGGGATCGTCAAGACATCGCGGTTG
This sequence comes from Syntrophaceae bacterium, assembly GCA_041310335.1. Taxonomy (GTDB): domain Bacteria; phylum Desulfobacterota; class Syntrophia; order Syntrophales; family PHBD01; genus PHBD01. The sequence continues at coordinate 5,815 of JBFYXW010000241.1, forward strand.
GAGAGCGATTTCGCCTCCGACAGCCTGCTCAACTGGTTCACGAAGGAGCAGGTGGAGGAGGAGGCGACGGCGGAGAAGATCCTCCGGCAGGTGGAGATGGTCGGTGACACGAAGAGGGGCCTTTACATGATGGACAAGGAACTGGGGGCGCGGGCTTTTCCGGCGGGCTCCCCCCTGGATCCGGCGGCGTACGGTCTCGCCACGTGACCCGGACGAGGGCCTGATCGCGGTATCGTGCCGAGCCGCCGAGGAAGGAGTTGCAGGAAGGCGGCCGCGGGTTTGCGTGGAATCCCGGGAAGGCGTTTCCATCCCCGTGGCGTTCTCATCGAAAAGGCAAAAAAGGGGACCGATTTCCGATCGGTCCCCTTTTTCTCGGGCATTCATGGGCGGTCCGGTCCTGCCGTGCGAAGAATCAGGAAACGGCCCGCTTTGCTTCTTCGAGAGTCCCCTCGACGAGGGCCCGGATCTCCCGGAGGCGCTCCTCCGTCTGCGCCTCGAAGCGCAGGACCAGGACCGGCTGGGTGTTGGAGGCTCGAATCAGACCCCAGCCGTCGGCGAAGGGGACCCGGACCCCGTCGATGTCGATGATCTGGTGCGTCCGGGCGAAGCGGACCTTCACCTCCTCGACGACCCGGAACTTCCGGTCGTCGGGGCAGTCCACGCGGATCTCCGGCGTCGTGAAGGTCCGGGGCACGTCCGCCAGAAGGGCACTCAGGGAGGTCCCGGAGGAGGAGAGGATCTCCAGGAGCCGGGCGCCGGCGTAGATGGCGTCGTCGTACCCGAAATAGCGGTCGGCGAAGAAGAGGTGACCGCTCATCTCGCCTGCCAGGACGGCCTTCTCCTCCTTCATTTTGCCCTTGATCAGGGAGTGGCCGGCCTTCCACATGATGGGACGACCGCCGTGGCGGGCGATGTCGTCATAGAGGTTCTGGGAGCATTTGACCTCGCCGATGATGGTCGCGCCGGGCCGCTCCTTCAGGATGAAACGGGAAAAGAGGAGCAGGAGCTCGTCGCCCCAGAGGATGCGCCCCCCGTCGGTGACGGCGCCGATGCGGTCGCCGTCCCCGTCGAAGGCGATGCCCAGGTCGGCGCCCTCCTTCTGGACCAGGGAGATCAGGTCCCGCAGGTTCTCCGGCACCGTGGGGTCGGGGAAGTGGTTCGGGAAACGGCCGTCGGGTTCGCAGTAGATGTCGGAGACGCGGCATCCCAGTCGGCGGAAGAGGGGCAGGGCGAACAGGCCCGCCACCCCGTTGCCCCCGTCGACGGCAACGGAGATTCCCCTTCGGATCGTTAGTGCGCCGGCGAGGTAGTCCTCGTAGGCCCCCGCGATCTCCCGGCGGTCCGCGCGGCCCCGGCCCTCCGCGTACTCGCCACGCTCCATGATGCGCCGCAGTTCCTGGATGTCGTCGCCGTAAATCGTGTCGGGGCCGACGCAGATCTTGAACCCGTTGAATTCCGGCGGGTTGTGACTTCCGGTGACCATGACGCCCCCGTCCGTCCCGAAATGGCGGATGGAGAAGTAAAGGAGCGGCGTCGCGCAGAGGCCCAGGTCGGTGACGCCGATGCCGGTGGAGAGGAGACCCCGGGCCATCGCCCCGGCGTAGGATTCGGAACTGAGCCGGCAGTCGCGGCCCAGGGTCATCGTGCGGACCCCCCGCCGGCCGGCAAAGGTGCCGACGGCCCGTCCGAGTTCCTCGACGAAGGCGGGATTCAGGTCCCGGTCCACCAGGCCCCTGACGTCATATTCGCGAAATACCTCTGGGTTCATGAAATAATCCTTGTCCAATCGGTGTGTTGCGGAAGCCGACTTCCCCGGTCCCGGGAGATTGGCGGAAGTCGTCAAGAATCGGAAATCAAAGCCGTTTATGTCGAAAAGGTGGACCCTGTCAAGGAAGAATTGGAAGGCCGATTCGCCTTGACAACACACGGTGAATCCATTAGCGTTACGCCCCTAACCTGAACCTGTTGGAGTATATCATGATCGGCGTGTTGATAACCACCCATGGCGACCTCGGCAAGGAACTGATCAAGGCCGCGGAAATGATCAAGGGTCCCATGCGGGGCGTCCTCCACATCGCCATCGACCAGAGCAAGGGCGTCGAGGAGATCAAGAAGGAGATCATGGGCGCCATCAAGAAGCTCGACCAGGGCCAGGGGGTCCTGATCATGACGGACCTCTTCGGCGGTACACCGTCCAACATTTCCCTGTCTTTCATGAAAGACGGCAAGGTGGAAGTCGTCACGGGGGTCAACCTCCCGATGATGCTGAAGCTCGCCGATGTCCGGGAGACCATGAGCCTGAAGGATTTTTCCTGTTTCATCAAGGATTACGGAAGGAACAACATCTCCCTCGCCAGTGAGATCCTCAGCAGGAAGGTGACGGCGTGACGGGCCCCGGGACATGGACATCGCCCTGGTGAGAATCGACAACCGCCTGGTCCACGGCCAGATCATCGAGGCGTGGGTTCCTTACGCCCGGGCCAATTGCATCGTCGTCGTCGACGATCACGTGGCGAGCGATTTTTTCCGGGAAACGGTCATCAAGATGGCCGTCCCCCGCGACATCGAGATCCTCATCAGCAGCGTCGAGGATTTTCCCCGGAACGTCAAGATGGTTGAAAAGGAGGGCGGCAAGGCCATCGTCCTTTTCTCTTCCCTCAGGGACGCCCTGCAGGCCTACCGGGAAGGATTCCGGTTCGACCACCTGAACATCGGGAACATCCACAGCGAGGAGTGCGTCCAGAAGTGCGCCCCCTCCGTTCTCCTGGGAGAAGAGGACGTCGCCGCCATCCGTGAACTGGTTGAGCAGGGCGTCCAGGTAGATGTCCGCCGCGTCCCCCGGGAAAAACCCATCGACGTCAGGGACGTCCTCGGCGACGGGACGCATTAGGCAGCGCGGCTGTTCCAGCCGTTGCGAGGTCCGTCGGAGGAGCCCTTGCACTGGAAAATCCTCCTCATTTCCGTGACCGGTGGCGTGTTGTGCCTGGACCGCGTCGTCCTCCAAGCCATGATCTCCCGGCCCGTGGTCGCCGGGACCATCACGGGCTGGCTGCTCGGAGACCCGGCAACGGGCCTGCTGGTGGGCGCCCTGATGGAACTGTTCTGGATCGACCACCTTCCCATCGGAACGTACATCCCCCCCAACGAGACCATCGTGACCATCCTGGCCGTTGCCGCGGTCGTCCTGAGCGTCGGCCCGTCGGCGGGACCCTCGAAGGAGGCCGTCGCACTGTCGCTCCTCCTGTTCCTTCCGGTGGCCTACCTGGCCCAGAGGGGAGAACAGGCGCTCGTCGTGTGGAACGAGGGGCTGGCGCGGCAGGCTGTCGCGGCAGGGGCGGAGGGAAATCCGGAGGCCGTCTCCCGGCTTCACTGGAAGGCCATCGGGCGTTACTGGCTGCTTTCGGCGGTCCTCCTGGCGGTCCTCCTGGCGGCGGGCATTCCCCTGCTGTCGTGGCTGCTGGCAAACCTTCCCGCACCGGTCCGCGGCGCGCTGCGGCTGACCTATGCCCTCTTTCCGGTCCTGGGGATCGCCGCCGCCCTGAAGACCTTCTCGCAGAGGCGGGCCCTGCCTCTTTTCTGCGTCCTGTACCTGACGGCAGCTATTTTCCTGGAATGGTTTCCGACCCCGTGACCCGGAGCGGCCGATGAATCCGTCCATCGAGATCTCGCCGGTCCGGGAGGGGGACCTGGAGGAGATCCTGGCCATCGAGCGGGATTGCTTTCCGACCCCCTGGTCCCTGGAGCTGCTCCGGCGGGAGCGGGAACTGGCCATCTCCAGGAGCCTGGCGGCGCGCCGGGTGGAAGCAGACACGCCGGCCGTTTGCGGGTACCTGTTCTTCTGGGTCGTGGCCGGGGAGGGCCAACTGCAGCGGGTCGCCGTCCGGCAGGATCTCCGCCGGAGCGGCATCGCCGATTTGTTGATGGCCGGGATGCTCCGGATCTGCGAACGCGAGCGCGTGGCGCGCATCACGCTGGAGGTCCGGAGAGGAAACGGGACGGCCGCCGGGCTCTACCGGAAGTGCGGGTTCCGGCGGACCGGGGTGCGCCGCGGATACTACCCGGAGACGGGCGAGGATGCGCTCCTGATGGAATGGAACGCCACCCGGTGATTCCCGTCCCGTGCGGATTGGGTGTTGCATTCGGCGATGCCTTGTGAGAAAAGGAAACGGACTTACAAACATTCAGGATCGTTCAAGAAATCGAATCGAAATCGTATGATTGACCGGAACGGGGAGGAAATGGATCGCAGTGCCACGGGCATCGTCCTGTCGAACCGGGAAGCGGCGCCGGGTCATTTCCACCTGGCCCTGGGCATGCCGGATTTTTTCGCCGACCCCGTCCCGGGGCAGTTTCTCATGGTCCGGATCCCCGACCGGGTGGACCCGCTCCTCGCCCGCCCTTTGAGCGTATACGGTCACGCGCGCCAGGCCGAGTGGAGCCGTCTCGAACTCCTGTACCGGGTGGCGGGAAAAGGTACGGCCCTGCTCTCGGAGGTCGAGGAAGGCCGGACCCTTCAGGTTCTCGGCCCCCTGGGGCGCGGCTTCCGGGTGGTGCCGGAACTCCGGACCGTCGTCCTCGTCGCCGGGGGGATCGGCATCGCCCCCCTGACCTTCCTGGCGGAGCGCTACCGCGCGCTTCCGTCCCCGGCGGGGAAGAGGGAGATCGTCTGTTACCTGGGCGCGCGCTGCGCCGAGGCCCTGGTCGGGCTGGAACGGATGGAGGCGCTCTGCTCGCGGGTCGTCGTCACCACCGACGACGGCACCTGCGGCGCCTGCGGCATCGTGACGGACCCGCTCGAACGGGACCTCCCCTCCTTCCCGGCCGGGGACACGATGATCTACGCCTGCGGGCCCGGGGCGATGTTCCGGTGCCTGGCGGAGATGCTCCGGAAAGCGCCCGTTCCGTGCCAGGTCTCCGTAGAGGAGCGCATGGCCTGCGGCCTCGGGGCCTGCCTGGGGTGCGCCATTCCCGTCCGGCAGGGACCGGACGCCGTTTCCTACGTGCGGGTCTGCAAGGAGGGCCCGGTTTTTGACATCCATGAACCCGACTGGCGGTAATCCTCCCTCCCTCGCCGTGAACATCGGCGGCCTGGTCCTGAAGAACCCGGTCATGCCCGCGTCGGGCACCTTCGGGTACGGGGAGGAGTACGCCCCCTTCGTGGACCTGAACCGCCTGGGGGCCGTCGTCACGAAGGGCCTCTCCCTCGAGCCCCGGGCCGGCAACCCGCCTCCCCGGATCATGGAGACCCCGGCGGGGATGCTCAACGCCGTGGGCCTGCAGAACGTGGGCGTCCGGGCCTTCGTGGCGGAAAAGCTCCCCTTCCTCCGGGGCTTCGATGTCCCGATCATTGCCAACGTCTTCGGGGAGACCCTCGACGAGTACGCCGCCGTGGCGGAGGTCCTCAGCAGGGCCGGCGGCGTCCACGCCCTGGAGGTGAACGTTTCCTGTCCCAACGTGAAGAAGGGCGGGCTTTCCTTCGGGGCCCGGCCCGATTCCGTCGCGGAGGTCACGGCAGCGGTGAGGGGGAGCACGGACCTGCCGGTGATCGTCAAGCTCACCCCCAACGTGACGGACATCACGGAGATCGCCCTGGCCGCGGAGGCCGCCGGCGCCCAGGCCCTGTCCCTCATCAACACCCTCCTGGGGATGTCCGTCGACGTGGAGCGGCGGGTGCCCCATCTGCACAACGTGACCGGCGGGCTGTCGGGGCCCGCCATCCGGCCCGTGGCCCTGCGCATGGTCTGGCAGGTGGCGGGCCGCGTGAAGGTTCCCGTCGTCGGCGTCGGGGGCATCGTCGATGCGGAGGGGGCATTGGAATTCCTGATCGCCGGGGCCCGGGCCGTCCAGGTCGGGACGGGACAGTTCGTAAACCCCCGGGCGACCCTCGACGTGGTCGACGGAATCGCGGACTACCTGGAACGGCACGGGATCGGCGACGTCGGCGACCTCGTCGGCTCCCTGCAGTGCAACCCCTTGCCGTAAGGAGGATGTCATGAAGAAGACGTTCCTGATGGTCGTGATCCTTCTGCTCGCGGCCGCCCTGCCGGGATTCGCCGCCCAGTCCGCCATCACCGAGGCGGAGGGGTACGCCTGCATGGGCTATGACAAATCGCGGAAGATTACGGAGGAGGAGGCCTTCAAGAACGCCCAGCGCCAGGCCCTCGACTACGCCGCGACATACATCCGGAGCGAGACCACCGTCGAGGATGCGACGGTCCTGAAGGACCTCGTGGAGGCCTACACGAACGGCACCGTCCGGGTCCTCCAGGAACTGCAGAAGGGCTGGTACGCGGACGCGAAGTCCGGCGAGTGTTACCGCATCCGCTTCAAGGCCGAGGTCCTTCCCGACCAGGGGGCCATGGACCGCGTGGCCTCCCGGCCGACCGTGGCGGAGGACCCCGGGGCGCCCCTGAACGTCAGGGTGTGGACGGAAAAGCAGGATTACCGACAGTCGGAGCAGATCCGGATCTTCCTGAAGGGGAACCGCCCCTTCTTCGCCCGGGTGATCTACCGCGACACGAAGGGTCAGGTCCTCCAACTCCTGCCCAACCCCTACCGGACGGACAACTATTTTCAGGGTGGCGTGGTCTACGAGATTCCCTCGGGAAACGACCGGTTCCAGCTCGAGGTCGTCCCCCCCTTCGGGGAGGAGAGGATCATCGTGTACGCCAGCACGTCCCCCATGGGCGACCTGCAGGTGGCGGATGCGGGCGGGGTCTACGAGGTGCGGACGAAGGCGGCGGACATGGACGCCAAGGTCCGGGGCGTGAAGATCAGCAAGTCGCCCGCATCGGACAAGCAGGCGACGTCCACGGGAGCCGGGGCGGGCTTCGTCGAGGCCTCGGCGACCCTGAAAACCAAGCGCTGAGCGGGAGGGAGACGGACATGGGCGGGGCGGAGGTCATCTGGGACGGCATCTACCTAGTGGGCGGGCCGGACGTGTCCCGGTCCGACGACGCCACGGCGTTCGTCGTCGACTTCCAGGGGGAACTGGTCATGATCGACGCCGGGGCGGGCGGCAGTTCCCGGATCATCCAGCGGAACATCGAAGAGGCGGGCCTGGACCCCGGGGCCATCTCCACCCTCATCCTGACCCACTGCCACATCGACCACATCGGGTCGGCGCCCTTTTTCCGCGAGCGGTTCGGCTGCAAGATCCTCATCCACGAACTGGACGCCGAGGCGGTGGAGGCGGGCGACCCCGTCCGGACGGCGGCCAACTGGTACGAGACGGACTTCCCGCCGACCCGCGTCGACCGGCGCCTCAAGGGGGAGGAGGACATTCTGACGTTCGGCTCCGAAGAGCTGCACTGCCTCCACACGCCGGGCCACACGCCGGGCTCCATCGTGGTCTGGCTGGACCGGAACGGCAAGCGGGTCCTCTTCGGGCAGGACATCCACGGCCCCTTCATGTCGGCCTTCCGCTCCAACATCAACGACTGGCGGGCCTCCATGAAGAAGGTCCTGGCCCTGGAGCCGGACATCCTCTGCGAGGGGCATTTCGGGATCTTCGAGCCGAAGGGGGAAGCCGCCGCCTACATCCAGCGGTACCTGCGCATCAACGGCTGATCCGGGAGGGGCCATGAAGACGCTCAAACGCTACGAACAGGCAACGATTTATGTCCTCATCGGCATGATGGCCCTGACGGTGTTCCTCGCCACGATCGAGGTGGCCTGGCTCCTGGCCCGGGACATCTTTTCCCCGCCCTTTTTCCTCCTGGAGATCGACGAGCTCCTGGAGGTCTTCGGCATGTTCCTCCTGGTCCTCATCGGCCTGGAGCTCATCCACACCCTCAAGAGCTACCTCTCCGCCGAGCAGATCCACCTGGAAGTGGTCCTCATGCTGGCCATCATCGCCGTGGCCCGCAAGGTGATCGTCCTGGACGTGAAGGAGGTCTCGGGGCTGACCCTGGTCGGCATTGCCGCCGTCGTCCTGGCCCTGACCGTGGGTTACTACCTAATCTCCTGCGCGATGCGGGACCGGGACGCGGCGTGCGCCGCCCGGGGACGGGAAACCCCCGTGGACCCCGGCACGGGGACGTCTAACTGACCGTCCCCTGCCTCAATTCCCCGATTTTCGGATCAGGGCGATGAAGCGGTCCACGAGGTAGGGATTGAAGGAGGTGCCCTTCTCCCGGATCAGGATTTCCTCGATCCTGTCCTGGGGCATGGGATCGCGGTAAGGCCGGCTCGTCCGGAGGGCGTCGAAGACGTCGGCGACGGAGATCATCTGGCTGACGATGTTGGTCTGCCAACCCTTTTTCAACCGGGGGTATCCTGTCCCGTCGTACTTGAGGTGGTGCTCCATGGCCGCCAGGACGGCCAGGTTGGACACCCCCTTGACGTTCATCAGGTACATGGCGCCCTGCAGCGTGTGGTTCTCCATGACGGTCCTTTCCTCCGGCGTCAGCATCCCCTGCTTCATGAGGATCTTGTCGGGGGTGGTGATCTTGCCGATGTCGTGGAGGGTGGCCGCGACGCCGATGTTCTTCAGGTGGGGCGCCTTGAATCCCACGTGCTCGGCCAGGTACATGGTCAGGATCCCCACGTTCGCCGTGTGGGTGAAGGTGTACTCGTCGCTGGACTTCAGTTCCGACAGCAGCCTCAGCGGGTTCGCCTCCTTGCGGAGGCCGTCCATGAAATGCACCACCAGATCGTCCACCCGGTCCATGTCGAAGTTCTTGCCGCTGAGCATGCTCTGGTAGACGTGGCGGATCAGCTGGTCCGGCGTATCGATGTCCAGGTCGACGAACCCGTCGAGATCCACCTCCGAGGAGACGATTCCGGTCCCGTCGTCGACTTCCTTCTCGGTCTTTTTCAGCTTGATGTTCCCGATGCGGATCTGGGGCATGGAGTGGATCGACGCGGCGTCCGGGTCCGCCAGGTTCCGGACGAAGGATTCGAGCTGGGAGAGGGGGACTCCCCGGAGAAAAGTGATCCGCTCGACGGACCGCTTCTTCAGGACGCGGATGAGGGAGGCCTCGGCCGATCCCGTCAGGGGAAGGGGGCGATTGTCCACGGTGAGGTGCTCCCCCAGGAGGAGGATCGTGGTGTCCAGGCGGACGCCCAGCAGGTGCGTCAGCTGCTCGTGGGCTTCCCGGATGTGGTTCAGGACGAGGGGGTGATCGGCGGGATACATCCCCGCGTTCTGAATGGCCGCCGTCAGCTGGGTGACGGCGCCGCTGATGGATTCCTGGATTGTGGCCAAGGCCCCTGACCTCCCTTTTGTCCGTGGTTTGCCGGGGCGCCGCGGTCGGGCCCCGACGGGGAGCGGTTCCGCTCCCTTCCGCTCAGGCCGAGGCGAGGACCTCCCGGATGAGCTGCTTCATGCGGAGCAGCCTGCGGGGCGAAAGGGTCCAGCGAACCCCGGCGAGCTTCTTCAGGTGGGGCGCCACGACCGGATCGCCGGTGGAAGCGATTTCCCGGATGATCCGCTCGTTGCGGGAGGCTTCGTCCTTCCGGATGAGAAAGGTGGGCAGGAGCGCCAGGACCTCGTCGATCAGATCCCAGGCCCGGTGCCGGCAGATCAGGTGCACCGCCTCCATGCGCTCCTCCCAGTCGTCCTGCCGGATGATGCCCCGCAGGAGATCCAGGGCCAGGGGGTCCTTGAACTGAAGGAGCGTCTCCAGCACATCCCGCCTCACGTCCCGGCTTCCCTGATCATACAGCACCTTCAATTCGGAAGCGACATTGTAGTGCGCCGTTTCGCGGATGAACGTCAGGAGGCGCGCTATCCCCGCGGAGTCCCGTCCCCGGAGCCTCCGGTAGGCCTCGTCTCCCGCCGCCTTTGCGAACCCGTTGAGAATGTCCAGGAAGAAGGGGGAGGGGGTGAAGGAGGGATCCAGGTAGAGGTCGAAGAGCCAGGACAGGCTATCCTCGCCGCAGGCCTTCAGGAACGTCCCCACATCGGCGGACTCCCCCGCGCCGGCCTGCAGGAACGGCGCCACGATGGGCATCATCGAGCGGCTGGTGAAGGCCTGCATGGCCCAGAGGGCCCGCTGGCGAACCGTCTCGCTTTCTTTGGCCCGGGTGTGGGATCGCAGGGTCTCGAGCACGTTGGTCAGGAAGGAAAACTGCCCCCCCCGGACGAGCCCCATGGCGGCGTTGACCAGGTGCTGGCTCAGGAGGCGGTATTCCTCGTCCGAAACATCCTCTTCCATCATGACCAGGCTGAAGTGGGTGATGCGGAGTTGAACCAGGTCTTCCTGAAGGGTTTTCAGCAGGGACTGGAGGGGAAACGCCTCTTCCATGGACGGCGCCTCCGGCGGGGATTCCGCGGCGTCCCGGAGCAGGCGTTCGTATTCCTGGGGGACGTATTTTTCGTAATTTTCCCGCTTGATCAGGTCCCGGACGCTCCCGACGGTCATGTCGTCCCCGGAGGCGCCGCCGGTTTCCTGCTCCTGCCGCTGCACCGCCGTCATCTTCTGCATCAGGAGGATCAGGGTGGGAGAGATCCGGTTTTTCCGCTCCTGGGCGAGCTGCACCATTTCCTGGAAGAGTTCCCGGGGAAAGCACTTGAGGTTCTCGACCGCCAGGACCGACTCCGGCTGCAGGCAGACCTGGCGTTCCAGGGAGTCCAGGAGCTGCGATCGCAGTTCCGGGTTCAGGCTCTTGAGCATGTCGCTGATGTTCGCCAATGCGTCGAGCCGGGCAGCCGAAACGGGGTTGCCGTGGCGAAGATCCAGGAAGTATTCGCGGACCAGGTTCTCGTAACTGTCGGCAGCCTTGCGCCAGAGGTCCCGCCGCTCGTTGAGGGCCCGCGCCCGGAAAGACGGGTCCGTGAACAGCGACAGGGCCGGGTCGGCGGTGGTCAGCGACAGCTCCTTGGAACGGGCCAGGAAGTCGAGCCAGAAATCGCCTTTCTTGTCTTCCTTCCCGTCACGGGAGAAGAAGATCTCCCGCTCGTCCGTCACCTGGAAGTCGTCGGCGTCGAGGGACTTGACGCGGATACCCGTGATCCCCGCCTGGGCAACGGCGCGGGCCACCGTCCCTTTGGCCCAGACGTCCGAGGGCTTCTGGGACAGCAACTGGTGGAACTGCACGAGTTCCTGCTTCTTCACGCCCGCCAGGAGGGAAAACGACACGACGCGGAACGTGCCCAGGTTCCGGGTGTAGTCCCGGATGGAGGAGTTGTTGGGGTCGAGGGGGATGTCGCCCGATGCGAGCGTGTTCTCGACCATGGTGAACGTCAACTCTACCCTGCCGCGCAGCGACTTCTGGACGAGTTCGTGGGCCTGGTCAACGGCATCCCGAATCCGCGAGTGGCCGGGTGGATACATGTTCAGGCTGATCCGGAGCAGGTTCAGCGCCGTCACCAGGGCGGAGAGCCTCTGCGAAACCATCAGGCCGGTTTCCGGGATGGGCCGCTCCGTTGCGGGCCCTCTGTTTCTTTTCGGGGGAGTCGTTCCGTTCATGTTGGCTTGCCATTTACGCAAGAACGGATGGATGAGTCAAGTCGCCTTTTAATTCCAATGCTTTCCCGGGGATGGCCGGGGCGGCTCCGAGGGCGGGCAGGCAATCTCCTGTTATTTTGACGGGATAACGGTATTTTTCTTCCTTGTTTTGAAGGGGGAACCCCGGGCACCCTTCCCCGGATGCCGGAGGCCTTGCTCGTCCACCCCTTCCTTGCGGAACAGGGGGCAGATTTCCGAGGAGCCGGGCCGGAAGTCTCGGCAGATGCGGGGCCGGGTTTCGTAGATGGCGCAGCGGGTGAGGCCGTCTTCCCACTCGAGGAAGGGGCAGCCCCGGAACGTGTGGCCGTCGTCTGCCGAGACGATGTGGTCCCCCATCCAGACGCCGTGGTGCCGCTCGAGCATGGCGAGAATGTCCTCCCGTCCCTCCCTCCGCCAGCGCTCCCGCTCCTCCTCGGCGGCGTAGTCGAGCATGTCGGCCAGGCAGCACTTGCCGCAGCGCCTGCATTCCATCTCTTCCGTGTTGCTCATGGTCTGTCTCTTGCCTCGCAAACGGGGGCGGATTTC
>JBFYXW010000242.1:0-7916 GCA_041310335.1 Syntrophaceae bacterium
GGCGAGAAAGAACGTGCTCCGGGAAACCCGGGACGCGGCCTTTCTCTACCGGCTGGAGCCGGGGGGGGAGACCCCCCTTCTCCAGGCCGACGCCCTTCCGGCGGGAAGCGGCGGCCTTCCCGGCGGGCCGGCCCAGTTCCTCGTCGACGGCGCCGTTGCGGGGCGGGGACGCTTTCCGCTGGACGCGGCGAGCCCCGTCGTGTTCGGAGCGGACCCCCGGGTGTTCCTGCGTGCCGGTACCGGAAGCGGTCGCTTCGAGGTGGTGAACGGACGTCCCGAACCGATCCGGATCCTGTGGCAAGACGGCCGGTCGGCACCCGAGAGCGTGACCGTTTCCCCCGGAGCAGCGCTGGCGGTTCCCCCTGTCCTCCGCACCCCGGACTCAAACAAGGCGGCGCCGGCCCGGGAAGGAACGACGCCGTGAAACGGATCTGCCATGCCTGCCAGAAAACCCTCGATATCGGCGACCGGGCGGGACGGCGCGAGGCCTGCCCGTTCTGCGGCCGGGACCTCCACGTCTGCCTGAACTGCCGCTTCTACGCCCCCGGCGCCTACAACGACTGCCGGGAGACCCAGGCCGAGCGGGTCGTCGAGAAGGACCGGAGCAACTTCTGCGATTTCTTCTCCTTCCGGGACGGTCCGCCGCAGCCCGGGACGGAAACCGGCACGGCGGCCCCGAAAGACCGTCTCGAATCCCTCTTCAAGAAATAGCGTGAACGGAATGCGGCACAGGGGCGAGAGAGCATGACGAAGGGAAGCGTGCTGGTGGCCATGAGCGGCGGCGTCGATTCCTCCGTCGCCGCGCTTCTCCTCTGCGAGGCCGGTTACCGCGTCACGGGCGCGACCATGCAGCTGGGGGTCCGCTCCGACGACGACCGGGGGCGCTGGTGCGGCCGCGACGACGCCGGTGATGCCCGGCGGGTCTGCGAGTCACTGGGAATCCCCCACCGGGTCGTCGACCTGGTGCGGGACATGCGCGAGGAGGTCATCGACCGCTTCGTCCGGGAATACCGCCGGGGCCGGACGCCCAATCCCTGCATCGACTGCAACCGCCACCTCAAGTTCGGCCGGCTCCTCGAGACGGCCCGGTCGGAGGGATTCGATTCCCTGGCCACAGGCCACTACGCCCGGATCGAGCGGATCCGGGGCCGGTATCGGCTTCTGAAGCCCCGGGACCGGGCGAAGGACCAGACCTACTTCCTCTACGCGATCCGGCGGGAGGACCTGCCTTCGATCCTGTTTCCCCTGGCGGACCGGACCAAGGAGGAGGTGCGGACCCTGGCCCGGGAGGCGCGGCTTCCCGTGGCGGAGCGGGTGGAGAGCCAGGACATCTGTTTCGTTCCCCGGAAGGGATACCGCCGTTTCGTGGAGGCCCTGGCGGGGCCCTCGGAACCGGGGCCCATCGTGGACCTGGAGGGACGCGAACGGGGACGACACGCGGGCATCGCTTCCTACACCGTGGGCCAGCGGAGCGGCCTGGGGATCAGTGCCCCCGCGCCCCTCTACGTCCTGTCCGTGGAAGTGGAAAACAACCGGGTTGTCGTGGGGGAAAAGAAGGACCTGCTCGCCCGGGGTCTCCTGGCGACAGGGGCAAACCTGCTCCTGGCAAGGCTTCCCCGCCGGGCGGAAGCAAAGATCCGCTACCGGAAGAAGGTGTCGCCCTGCCGGGTGACCCGGGAGGGCGACAACCTGCGGATCGAATTCGAGGAACTCCAGGAATCCGTCACCCCGGGACAGGCGGTGGTCCTGTATCGCGGCGACGAAGTCCTGGGCGGGGGGGTGATTGAGCGGGCGATCCGGGGTGAACCATTCCGCTAGACAAGACCCGGTTCAACTTCCGTCCCCGGATCCGGAACGGCGCCGGCGCGGCCGGTCCCTTTCCCGGTCCCTCGAACGGCTGCGTCCCGAACTGCTTTTCCGGCGCTCCCCGGTTGTCTCCCTCTTCTCGGGAGGGAGAGACGTCGGAACCGGTTCCTCATCCTGGGGCGACTGGGGCGGGGACTGGAGGGTCCGCTGGTAGTAGTCGTCCAGGAGCATGGCGATCACGGGGATCTCCGATTCCGCCTCGGCCAGGCTCCGTCCCAGGGACACGAACCGCTGCATCCGCTCGACCTGCACCCGGTCGCGGCCGCGGAGATCCGCCTCCAGGGCGGCGGTGATCCGCTGGGACACGATGGCCTCCACGTCCTCCTCCGTGGGCAGCGCCCGCTCCAGCATGTTGATCTTGTATTCCCGGGCGATGGATTTCAGCTTGAACTGCTCCATGCCGGCCACGATCGTGATGGCCGTGCCGGAGGCCCCGACGCGTCCCGTTCGCCCCGCCCGGTGGATGTAGAGTTCCGTGTCTTCCGGCGGCTCGTACTGGATCACGTGCGAGAGGTCCTGGATGTCGATCCCCCGGGCGGCCACGTCGGTGGCCACGAGGAACCGGAGGCTCCCCTTCTTGATCCGGCCCATCACCTTCTCCCGCGCTGCCTGGGAGAGATCGGAACTCAGTTCGTCGGCGTCGTAGCCGAACCGCTTCAGAACGACCGTCACGAAGTGGACCGTCACCTTCGTGTTGCAGAAGACGATCGCCGAGGCGGGGTTTTCCATTTCGATGATCCGGACCAGGGACCGCTCCCGCTGCATCCCCGGGACCAGGTAGCAGATGTGGTCCGTTCCCGTCACGTGAACCCGGTCCCGGCTGAGGCTCAGAAACTCCGGCTCCTGGAGGAACTGGCCGGCGAGCTTCAGGACATCGGCGGTGAAGGTGGCCGAAAACATGTAGCCGTTGATGGGCCGCTTGGGCAGAAACTGCTGGATGCGCCGCATGTCCGGGTAGAACCCCATGGAGAGCATCCGGTCCGCCTCGTCGAACACGATGATCTGCAAATCCTTGAGGGACAGGGCCCCCTTGATCAGGTGGTCCAGGATGCGTCCCGGCGTTCCGATGACCAGCTGGGCGCCCGCCTTGAAGGCATCGAGCTGGGGCCCGTAGGCGACGCCGCCGTAGACCAGGGCGGTCCGGATCCCCCGGTCGCCGCCCAGGAGTTCCGCTTCTCGGTTGACCTGGCCGGCCAGTTCGCGGGTGGGAACCAGGACCAGGGCCTGGCAGGCCTTCTTTTCCAGGTCGATCCGCTCCAGGATCGGCAGCACGAAGGCCGCCGTCTTGCCGCTGCCGGTCTGCGACTGGACCATCAGGTTCCGCTTCGCCAGCACGTAGGGAATCGCCCGGGACTGGACCGGCAGGAGCCTGGTCCACCCCGCCCGTGCGCAGGCCTCGCGCAGCCGTTCGGGCATGCTCTCCAAACTCATCTCCGGCAGGGCGTTCTCCGGCTCGATGATCTGTTCGTCTTCCTGCATCGGTATGTCCCGGCCTTGCGCGGACAACTCCTCCGCCCCACCGGCCGTTGATTCTCTTTCCATTCCGTCTTCCTGCATTGAAAATCTCTCCTCTGCTTTGGTTTCCTGGATTGCTCCGCGAGCAATCCGCTCTGTGGCCCCGCGTTTCGAAAACGCTCTCAGGGCCGGTTCAACCTGTCGAGGACCCGGAACAGGGCGTGGGTTCCCTCGTTTTCCAATCCCTCCGCCACGGCGGCCAGGTAAAACTGGCTCACCAGGGCGAGTCCCGGAAGGGCCAGTTTCATGCCTTTCGCCTCCCGGAGGGCGATGCCCATGTCCTTCACGAAGTGCCGGATGGCGAATCCGGGGGCCCAGTCTTCCTTCACGATCCGGGGGCCCAGCTGGTTGAAGACCCAGGAGGACGCGGCGCCCTTCCCCACGACCTCGATGACGCTTGCCGGATCCAGGCCGGCCTGCCGGGCATAGAGGAGGGCTTCCACCACGCCGGCCATGTTCGAGGCCACCAGGATCTGGTTGCTCATCTTCGTGTGCTGGCCCATGCCCGGGCCGCCCATGAGGACGATGTTCCTCCCCATCCGCTCGAAGAGCGGAAGGACGCGACGGAAGGCCTCCTCGTCGCCGCCGGCCATGATCGCCAGCGTTCCCTCCCGGGCCCCGACGTCGCCGCCGGATACGGGGGCATCCAGGGAAAAGACGTCCTTTGCCCTGGCCGCTTCGTAGATCCGCCGCGCCAGGGAGGGTTCGGAGGTGGTCATGTCGACGACGACGGACCCCGGCCGGAGGCGCTCCAGCACGCCCCCCTCCCCCAGGATGACCTGTTCCACGTCGGAGGGCTCCCCCACCATGGTGACGACGACGTCGCTCCGGGCGGCAAGCTCCCCGGGCGTGTCGCACCAGGCGGCCCCCTCCCGGCACAGGTCATGGGTCTTGTCCCGGGTGCGGTTGAAGACGGAGAGGGAATAGCCGCCCTTCAAGACGTGCAAAGCCATGGAGCGGCCCATCACGCCGGTCCCGATCCAGCCGATTGTATCCATCGAATCACTCCGAAATGCCGGCCCGAAATGCATCGCCGGCTCAAGGACGCGCGCACTATCGTGTAATGTGTTGAATATGTCAAGAAGTTTAGCCTGTCAACGGTTCTTCCCGCCCGTTCCGGGAGTGGATCTCCGGCAAGACAGGAGAAGGCAGCGGAAAGAAACCGCCGTCACTTCGTCCTGCAAGGTCACGACGGCTCACTTGATCCGGAGGAAGCCTTTCCGGCGGGGACGAAAAGGGGGGACAGACTTTAAATCTGTCCCCCCTTTTCGTAATTGCCGTCGGCGTAAGGCCTTTTGACTACACTCCCCAGGCCCCGGGCCCCCACTTTTCAGGGAGAACGGCCCGGACGGGCCACTCGGCCGGTACGAGTTGCCCCGGCTGCTCCCCTTCCCTTTCAATCAACTTCTTGAGACCCGGCCTCGAGAATTGAGGGTTCCCGCGCTTCTCCGTCCGTCCGTTGTAGATGGCCTCGGAGCGAAGCCTCCGGCCGATGGTTTTCTCCATCTTGTTGCCCAGCCACAGGACACGGTCTACGTCGTAGCCGTGCTCGATCCCCAATTCGTCGATCTGGACGAGAAGGTCCTCCAGCGTGACGAGGCCTACGTAGCGGTGGTCCCGGTAGTAGTATTCGCCCGTGCCGCGGACGGGGCAGTCGTCCAGGAAGTTGGCCGGCTGGCCGCCCAGGCCGCCCAAGGTCCCTTCGAACCGGGCGATCCCGGCGTGGAGGGCCGCCAGGATCGACGAGGAGGCGACTCGCTTCGTCTCGTGGAGGTGGCAGAGGTGGGCCTCCGGGTCGGGCATGGCGTCCATGATCATGGAGAAGTACCGGTAGACCTCCGCCGCCGAGGCGGAGCCGTCGTGGTCCGCGTGCTCGATGTCGTTGGCGCCGATTTCGAACCAGCGCTTTGTGAATTCCACGGCGTCCTCGAGCCGGGTGGCCCCACTGATGGGGCTCCCCCAGATGGTGCTCACGACGCCACACATCCTGATTCCCGCGTCGCGGCACTTCCGGATGCACCGCTCCGCTTCCCGCCAGTATTGGGACAGGGTCGTGCCAGAGTTGGCGAAGTGGTGCTCCGGGTCCGTGGAAACCATCATGAGGACCCGGTCGGGGCCGAGGCCCCGCTTCGCCAGTTCCACAGCGCGGTCCACCGCGGCCTCGCGGATCGCCACGGCGCTGAAGACGAGTTCCCCGTAATCGATGCCCTTCCGGGCGCAGCGCTTCCTGAAGCCGTCACTCCGGAAGTGGGCCAGGACCTCCTGGGCGTCCCGGAACTGGGGGATCGCGGCGGGGTTTCCCAGGTTCGTGACCTCCAGTTCCCGGCAACCCGCCAGGATGATCTCCTCGCCGTAGAAAATCTTGGCGGCGGTGGAGATGAACTTCTCTTCGTGCTGGAACCCGTCGCGGATCGTGATGTCCCCGATCATGACCTTCCGGGGCATTCTCGGGAAGACCTTCCAGTAGTCGTATTCCGTCATCGCACATTTCCTCCCTGCCGAAGGGGGGACAGCTTTCCATCTGTCCCCCCTTCCCCTTTTTGCAGGTGCTAGAATTTGAAGTTCCCGAAATTCGACTCCTTGACCGGCTGCAGGAGCGAGATCTCGAAGGCCAGGGCCAGGGCGTCGCGGCAGTCCTCGAGCGGCAGCGTCCCGTCGTTGAAGAGGCGCGATTCCATGTAGAAGGGGTGGGCCTCCCGGTTGTACTTGTCGATCATCATCTGGCGGAACCTCGCCGCCGCCTCCTCGTCCATGGGCTCGCCCCGCTTTTTCCGGTTGACCCTCTCCAGGCT
The DNA here is from genome assembly GCA_041310335.1 of Syntrophaceae bacterium. Lineage (GTDB taxonomy): Bacteria > Desulfobacterota > Syntrophia > Syntrophales > PHBD01 > PHBD01. The sequence goes on from JBFYXW010000242.1 coordinate 6,174, forward strand.
TGTGAGGATGAAACCCGCCGTGTCCCCGGACATGACGGAGGTCCGGGCCCGCATGGTGGCGAAGATGAAGAGGGGATCGAAGGTGCGGCCGCACATCCCGAAATTCGCGGCGCCGTGGTCCGGGCCGATGACCCACTGGATCCGGGGGACCTCCGCGCAGGCGCAGGCCCGGACCATGCCGGAGCCGTACTTGCCGATGCCGGCGTATTCCTCGGCGGTGCCGACCATGTAGCCCGGGGAGTTCTGGATGTAGAGGATGGGGATCTTCATGGTGCAGCAGCGGATGACCCACTCGATGGCCTTCCGGGCGGAGTCGACGAAGATCACGCCGTTGTTGTTGCTGGCGATGACGCCCACGGGGATCCCCTTCAGGAAGATCTTCCCGCAGACGATGTTGTCTCCCCGGCCGGGGTTGTAGTGGCGCTTGTACTCGCTGAAGTAGCTGTCGTCGGCGATGGCGGCCAGGACCTCCCGGACGTTGATCCCCTTGTTGGTCTCCTTCGGCAGGACCCGGTAGAGATGGTCCGCCGGGACCTTCGGGTCCGCGGGCTTGCGCCGGTCGACGTGCAGGGTCTGCTTCGGATCGAAGGCCAGGAGCTCCCGCAGCTTGTCGATGCCCTCGTCCTGGGACTTCACGAAGTGGTCGGCCCCCCCGGAGATGTGGGTGTGGACTTTCGCGCCCCCCAGGTCTTCCATCGAAACGGTCTCGCCGATGGCCGACTTCACCATGGGCGGCCCCCCGAGGAAGGAGTAGGACATCCCCTCGATCATGATGGACTCGCAGGCCAGGTAGACGATGTAGGCGCCCCCGGCGGTGTTGCCCCCCGTGGAGAGGGTGTACTGTTTCAGGCCCCGGGCGGACATCCGGGTCATGTTGTAGAAGAAGTGGCCGAATTGGTTCCGGCCCGGGAAAATCCGGTCCTGGAGGGGGAGGTAAGCGCCCGCCGAGTCTGCGATGTAGACGAAATTCAGGCCGCACTTCTCGGCTACCTCCTGGGCCCGGAGGTGCTTCTTGCAGCTGATGGGGTAGTAGGCCCCGGCGGTCACCCGGCTGTCGTTGGCCAGCATCATGACCCAGTTGCCGTGGATCTTCCCGATCCCCGTCACCAGCCCCGCGGAGGGGACATCCTCCACGCCCTCATAGCCGATGCCGAACCCCGCCCCCCGGGAGAGCTCGAAGAACTCCGTCCCCGGGTCGATGAGCTGCCGGATCAGCTGCCGCGGCGGCTTCTTGCCCTGCTTGGCCAGGCGCTGGTTCTGCGCGTCTCCGCCGGGATTGTAGGCCTTCTCCCAGAGTTCATGGATCTTCTTTTCCTCTTCCAGCCAGTGCAGGCGGTTTTCCTCGTGCTCCGCCTCCTTCTTCTGGACCCGGGACAATTTTTTTTCGGATTGGTCGGCCATGCTGTCATCTCCTTATGGTGTATCGCCTTCATGTCGTGCCGCGGTCGACGAACGACTATATCTAACCCTGGAAGAGAGGCCTGTCTGTCGGGAAACCTTGACAATGCGTGTGGGGAAAAGAGGAAATGTGAGGGCGGTGGCCCCGCTATTCCAGGGAGGTGAGCCCGTGCTGGATGGCGAACTTGATGAGGCCGGGGATGTCCCGGATGTCCAGCTTCCGCATCAGGCGGCTCCGGTAGGTTTCGACGGTTTTCACGGAAAGGAAGAGGGCCTCGGCGATCTGTGCGCTGGTCCTGCCCTCCACGACCAGTTGCAGGACCTCCCGCTCCCTCCGGCTGAGAA
>JBFYXW010000002.1:0-8439 GCA_041310335.1 Syntrophaceae bacterium
GCCGTAGGCCCCGGGCCGGGAGACCAGGTCCAGGCCAGCCACCCGGCCGTTCACCAGGACGAGGAGGCCCTGCTGGTCCGTCGTGAGGGGGAATGGGCCGAGGAAGGCATCGAGGTCCTGCATCCTCGCCGCGTGGGTGTCCTTCATGGCCCCTGTGGGGGAGCGGACGCCGGCCCGCTCGGCCTCCTCTTCGATGGTGTTCCACACGGCGTACTGGTCCGACTGGAAGCGGCGGGACTGCTTTAGGGACCGGGCCACCGTCTCGGTCTTCACCCGCCGGGCCATCTGGGACATCATGATGCCCGAGTCCTCGAAATGCGGCGTCCGGTAGGACCAGCGGCCCTGCTCGGTGCAGCTCACGGGGATGACGAGCTGCGCGTTCACCTGGACCAGGATGGTCGTGTTGAGGACCCGGTTCTGCTTGGCCCCCGCCAGCTCCTCCCCGTCCAGGAGCAGAACCGGCTTCACGCCCCGGTTGATCGCTTTCAGCTCCGGGACGGCGCCCCCCTCGCTGACCTCCGTGACGACGAGGGACCCGGCCTCCATGGCCTCCTTCAGGGTGAGGTAGTCGGGGCCGCCGTTGGGGCCCGTGAGGGGGATGACGGCGACATTCCGGTACGCCTGTGGGTCGCCCAGCCGCAGGCCTTCCAGCCTTTTCGCAATGATGGTTTCCATGTTCCCTCCTTCCGGAAAAGAAAAGGGGGACGGCTTCCCCGTTGGCAGGGGGACAGGGGGACAGATTTCAAATCTTTCCCCCGTCTGTGTCTCCCGCCTGCCTGGGGAAGCGCCCCACGTCATTTTTGCGTTTGACGATACCTACAGGCTGCTGATAAATCCATGGTCAGACGACGAGGGTGTGTCGCAAAATCGTTGGAGGGGGACATGGGCGCACAGAAGGGTTCCGAGACGCGGCTGATCCGGCTGGGGCGGATCCTCCGGCTCTTCATGGAGCGGGAGCGGATCCAGACCACCTGGCTGAGCAAAGAGCTCCAGACCACCCCGCGGACGATCCAGCGGGACATCCTGCTCCTGAAGGAGGCGGGGTTCCCCCTCCACGAAGTGCGGAAAGGGCTCTACGCGCTGAGCAAGAACCTGGTAAAGAATTTGGAGGTCTTCGACGACACAGAACTGGCCCTGGTGGTGGCCCTGAAGAACCTGGTGGGGCAGCTGGGCGGACCCTTCCAGGAAGCCGCCGACGGTGTCCTGGACCGGCTCTGGGACTGCGTCACCACCATGCCCGTCTTCGTCAGGATCGACGACCCGGTGGTCCTGGACAACCGCCTCCTGGGCCGGGCCGTCCGGGCCATCCGGGAAAAGCGGAAGGTGGGCTTTCACTACCACACGGCGAAGCCCCACCCGGTGACCCTGGACCCCTACCGGGTGGCCTGGTTCGGCGGCTTCTGGTACCTCGTGGGGAAGGACAACGACTCGGGGATCATGAAGCGCTACGCCCTGGACAAGATCGCCGACTTCAGGCTCACGAAGACCTGCTTCCCCGGGGTGCCGGGCGACATCGACCAGGTCCTCCGGAGCAGCAGCAACGTCTGGTTCGCGAAAGACCTGCACCTGGAGGTGACGGTGCGGGTGGACGCCGACGTGAGCGACTATTTCCGACGGCGGAAGATGTACCCCAGCCAGGAGATCGTGGAGGAAGGGCCCGACGGCTCCCTCGTGGTCTCCTACCGGGTGGGCCACTACGAGGCGATCCGCACCATCCTCCGCTCCTGGATCCCCCACATCTCGATCCTCGGCCCCGAGGACTTCCGGAAGGCGTTCCTGGAGGAGGTCGGGGGGTGGGTGAAGAGACAGTGAAAGGCATACGGTAAATAGGCATTGCAATTTCCCAATGCGGTGAGCACATATCCACCCAAACAGGTCCGATGGATCACGGACCCCGAGGAGCGAGCGTGTACGAAGACCTTTACGAAAAGAAGCTGACCTCGCCGGAGAAGGCCGTGGCCTCCATCCGGGACGGGAGCCGGATCGTCCACGGCATGGCCTCGGGGGAGCCGCCGGCCCTGCTGGGGGCCGTGGCTAACCGCCTCCGGGCCGGGGACCTCCGGGGCATCGAGATGTTCACCCTGCTCCCCTGGAAGCACGCCGCCGACACTTACCTGGCGCCGGACCTGGCCGACCGCGTGACGCCCTACACCTGGTTCGTCTCCGCCGCCGACCGGAACCTCGTCCGCGTCGGCCTGAACTACTTCGTCCCCAACCTCTTCCACCAGATCCCCCGGTTCATCCGGGAGTTCATGGAGGTAGACGTCGCCCTGGCCGTCGTCTCCCCCCCGGACCGGAACGGCTTCTTCACCTTCGGCACCGTGAACGACTACATCACCACGGCGGCCCGATGCGCGAAGAAATTGATCGTGGAGGTGAACCCCCGGATGCCCCGGGTCTTCGGCGATTCCCTCCTCCACCTGTCGGAGGTGGACGCCGTCGTGGAGCACGAGGCCCCGCTCCTGGAGGCCGGCGTCGCGGAGCCCAAGCCCGAGGCGGAGACCATCGCCCGCCTCGTCGCCGCAGAGGTGCCCGACGGGGCGACCCTCCAGATCGGCATCGGCGCCATCCCCGACACGGTGTGCGACCAGCTGGCCGACCGGAAGGGCCTGGGCATCCACAGCGAGCTCTTCTGCCCCGGCCTGATGCGCCTCGTCCGGAAGGGGGCGGCCACGGGGAGCAGGAAAACCGTGCACCCCCGGAAGCACGTCTTCACCAATGCCCTGGGCGGCAGGGACCTCTACGACTTCCTCCACGACAACCCGGGCTGCGAGAGCTACCCGGTTTCCCACGTGAACGACCCGCAGACCATCGCCCGGCAGGACAACTTCATCTCCATCAACTCCACCATCGAGGTGGACCTCCTGGGGCAGTGCAACTCGGAGACCCTCGACGGGGCGCAGTTCTCGGGGACGGGGGGCCAGCTCGACTTCGTCCGGGGGGCCTTTAACTCCAGGGGGGGCAAGTCCGTCATCGCCTTCTACTCCACGGCCCAGAGCGGGACGGTCTCCCGCATCGTGCCGCGCCTGGGCCCGGGCAACGCCGTCACCGTCCCCCGGATGGACACCCACTGCCTGGCCACGGAGCACGGCCTCGTCAACCTGAAGGGCAAGTCCACCCGCGACCGGGCCCTGGCCATCATCGGCCTGGCCCATCCCCGCTTCCGGGACGACCTGCTCCGGGCGGCGGAGGACATGTTCCTGCTGTAGCAACGGGGTCCGGGATGAAAAAACGGGGACGAGCTTGAAATCCATCCGGCAAAAAAGGGGGGGGGACGGATAGCGAATCCGTCCCCCTTTTCGTTGTGAGAAACTATCTGTCCCCTGTTTCCGGGATCAGCCCTTCTTCTTCATCGCCGCCTGCTGGCCGGCGATGCGGCCCATCACGAGGCAGTTCGCCAGGGAGGCCCCGCCGATGTAGTCCTCGTAGTAGAGGCCGCCGGCGCATTCGCCCGAAGCATAGAGGCCCGGGATGACCTTCCCGTCCGCCTCCAGGGCCTGGGCCTTCTCGTTGGTCTTGATCCCGCCGAAGGTGAGGGTGATCCCCGGTGACAGCGGGTAGAAGGCGTAGAACTTCGCCTTCTCGACCTTGAAGGCGAAGGCCCCCTTGGCGGGTTCGGCTCCGAGGGCTTTCCCGTCCTTCACGGCGGCGTTGAAGTCGGCGACGGTCTTCTCCAGGGCCGTCGCGGGCACCTTGATCTTGTCGGCCAGGTCGACCAGGGAGTCCGCCTCCACGATGTCGATGCCGAGCCCCTGGAACTGCTTGACCGAGGCGGCGACGCCGGGCTGCTTCTTGATCTCCTCGTCAAAGATCATGGCCACCACCTGGCCGGGCTGTTTCATGGAGGCCTTGCCGTTGGCAACGTATCCCAGGGACTCGTCGACGTAGCGCTTCCCGTCCTTGTTGATCCCCAGAGTGTACGCGATGGCCATGAAGGGGTTCCCCGCCGCCGTGTTCTTCGGCGAGACGGCGGCCACGTGGACGGAGGCCATGCCGCCCATGTTCACCCACATCGCACCGGCCTCCCGGGCCATGTTCAGCCCGTCGCCGGTGGCGGTCTTGACGCCCCGCACCATCATGTCGTCGGCATTCGGGTCCACGAAGGTTTCCAGCATTTCCCGGTTGCCCCCGTAACCGCCCGAAGCGATGATCACCGCGTCGGCCAGGAAGTCCTTGAGCCCCGCGGCATCCTCCGCCCGCACGCCGGCGACGGCGCCCTTGTCGTTCATGATCAGTTGCTTGGCCTTGGTGTCGTAGACGATCTTGCCGCCCTTCTTCTTCAGGTTCGCCCGCAGCGTCTCCAGGCCCTTGGGCATCCCCTTGTAGGCGCCGGGCTTGAAGACGACGCTCTTGACGCGGTAGCCCGCCACGGTGATGGGGTCCGTCAGGTCGGCGCCCAGCTTCTTCAGCCAGTCTACGGCGTCCGCGGACTGGTCCGCCAGCACCCGGGAGAGCGCCGCGTTTCCCTTCCCGGAGCTCTTCTTCATGAAGTCTTCGAAATACTCGTCCCGGGCGGCCTTGCTGTTCTCCCGGGGCACCGCGATGAGCCCCCCGGCGAGGATCGAGTTGCCGCCCTGGGCCTTCTCGGGCATCTTCTCCAGGACGGTCACCTTGGCACCCCCGTTCGCGGCCGCCACGGCGGCCACCAGGCCGCTGAAGCCCGTCCCGAGGACGACGACGTTGCACTTCTCGCTCCGCTTGGCCTTCGGCAAGAGGGCCGCCTGCGCCAGGTCGATCTTGCCCAGGGTGAGCAAGCCGGCACCCAGCCCCAGGCCCCGGATGAACTGCCTCCTGTTTACGGTTCCGATCTTGTCCTTCTCCATCTGTGCCTCCCTTCTTGAGTAAAGCGGGTTCTCCCTTGAGACCGCACGCCTCCCTTCGGAAAAGCAAGGGGAATGGGTCATGCCGGTGCGATCTCTCCACGGCTGGGCACAGCACCGGAACGAACGGCAAAGGAAATCCGCCGCCGTCCACGGGATGCCCTTACTTGATGGTGAACTTGAAATCCTGGTGACAGTTGAGACAGCTGACTTCCGGCGGTTTGTGGATGTGGTGACACTCTTCACACTTGGGCTGCTCGCCCGGACTGATGTGGGGTGACGCGTGGGGGTTGGGAACGGCCTTGATGCTCTTCTGGATGAGTTTCGCCAGGTCTCCGTGGCAGGTCATGCACTGGTCGCCCGGGACGAGGGCCTGGGGCGGCTTCTCCTTGTGGCAGCTCTCGCAGGTCAGGCCCGCCTTCTGGTGCCTCTCGAGACCGGCGGCTGCCGGGGCGGCGGCCTGGTCCGTCCCCTGGACGGACACGGCGGCGAGGAAGGAGACAAGGACACCGATGATGCCGGCGACGACCCAGCCTTTCCTTGCGTTCATCCGATTCATGACGTTCTCCTTCGGCGGATAAATAGCAAAGCCGCCCGAAAAGCTCAAGAGGAAGGTCTGCGAGGAGAAAAGGTGTCAGATTTATTTTATTGCGGTGCAGCAATTCAGGCCGCATCAACACGGGAATAAAAAAAGAATAGGTTTTTAATCATTCCTTTTTTACTACTGCCACGTTATGTTGCACCGCAAAAAATAAATCTGACACCTTTTTCTTAATGGCGGACGAGGCGGAAACCGATGCTCTTGAACGAGTTTCCGGGGGCGAAGGAGAAGCGGATGGTCGAGCGGCAGTCCCGGGCGCGGTCGAGCCAGCAGCCGCCCCGGAGGACCCGGGCCGTGCCTTCGTCGGGGCCCCGGGGGTCGTCCCGGGGGCCTGACTGGTAGTAGGTCTCCCCGTACCAGTCCTGGGTCCACTCCCAGACGTTGCCCGACAGGTCGAAAAGCCCCCGGGCGTTCGGCTTCTTCTGCCCCACCGGGTGCGTCCGGTCCCCCGAGTTGGCGTCGTACCCGGCGTGGTCGGCCAGTTTCTCCTCGCTGCTCGTGCCGGCCCACTTCTCGGCCTTCCCGCCGTCCCGGGCGGCGTACTCCCACTCGGCCTCCGTGGGGAGGCGGTACTTCCGCTCGCCCATGCCGTTCAGTTCGGCGATGAAGGACTGGACGTCCGCCCAGCTGACGCTCTCCACCGGGCAGTTGTCCCCGCAGTCCTTGAAATGGGCGGGATTCTTCCCCATGACCTTCCGCCACTGCCCCTGGGTCACCTCGTACTTCCCGATGTAGAAGCTCCCCACGCAGACCTCCCGGACGGGTTTCTCCGAGGGCATCCCGTCGCCGAAGGTGTCCCCCATGGGGAAGCAACCCCCGGGCATGAGAACGAACTCCATGCCCGTCACCGGGTCCGTGAAGCCCTTCCCCTCCGTCGCGCCGCGGGCCGGCGGCTCCCCTTCCCCGGCGGAGCCCCTCTCCTCCCCGCGCGGCAGTTCGCGGGAACGGCCCGCCGCTCTTCCGGGGACGAAGTAGAAATCCCCCTCCAGGGACGAGAGCTCCCAGGGGACCTGCTTGCCCCCCGTTTCCACGCCGAGGCGGTGGCGGACGTTCTTGAAGACCTGCTCGATGGTCAGGCCGGGCTCCCCGATGGACTTCAGGAGGGCCCCCGCGTAGGGGCTGTTCCGGCCATCCCCGTCCAGGGCCACCTGTCCGGGCCCGGTGGAGTAGGAGATGAAGGTCCCCGCCGGGGCGCTGCCCAGGACCGCGAGGCCCCGGTTCAGGGAGCGGAACTGCCGGTGAAAGGGGTTGTCCCGGCAGGCGTCGAGGATCACGATGTTCAGGCCGTTGCCGGCATCGGCCATGGCGTCGAGGATGCGTCCCGCGTCCAGGGCCTCGTACTTGACGTCGGACTCCTTTTCGATCCGGGCGCTCACGGGGACGAGGTAGTTGACACCGTTCACCTGCAGCCCGTGGCCGGCATAGTAAAAAAGACCCGGGCCGCCCTTTTTCAGGCGGTTCCCGAAATCCGCCACGGCCTCCTCCATCTCCTTGAGGCCGGCGTTCTTCTTCAGGATGACCGTGAAGCCCAGGCGCTGGAGGGCGCCGGCGATGTCCGAGGCGTCGTTGACGGGGTTCTTCAGGGAGGCAAAGCTGTAGGCGGCGTTGCCGATGACCAGGGCCAGCCGCTCCTCGGCGGCGGTGGCGGGGCCGCACAGGAGGAGCAGGACAAGAAGGGAAAGTAGGATGGACGGCTTGGCGTCGCTACGGATCATCGGGCCTCCAGGGGTGACGGGGTGACGCGGCGGAACCGCCGCCGCAAACCACCGCCCCCGTCCCCGCCGGGGCGGCACGACCAGATATATAGAAATCCCGCCGCCATTTCAATGAAAGACAGGCATTCCCGCCGGCAATGTGGTAAAAAGCGGAGACCGCCTGGAGCCCCGGACCTTAAACAATCACCACCTCTCCTGCGAGGGATGCCCATGAAGGATGGATCACCGCCGCGTGCTGTCATCGGTTTCGCCCTGCTGGTCGTTCTCTTGACCGTTTCCGCCTGCACCACCCGGATCGTCTCCCGCCCCGTCGAGGGATCAGCCCCCGCCCGGGGCATCGCCTACCACCTCCCGGCCACGGAACTCACCTACCGGATGACCTTCCGCCTCGCCGACTGCCGGGGCGGCATCGAGATCACCGAGACCGCCCTGGAGCACCGGATCGTCCCGGACCGGGCCGCCGGCGCCTGGCTGATCGACTCCTCCCGGTTCGGGAACCTCTCCAAGACGATCCCCCTGGCCAAGATCACCATCGAAGGCGGCCTCCTGACGGGCATCACCTACGAGGCCAAGGACAGCACGAAGGACATCCTCAAGGGCGGTGCGACCCTCGTCGGGGACGTCGTCTCCGCCATGCTGCCGGTGCAGCTGCCGTCCCTCGGGGGCGCCCTGTCGCTGCTCACGGCCACCCGGTCGCTGAACCAGGAGCGGATGATCCGGTCCTTCCAGTTCCAGGGTGACGGACGAAGCGCGGCGGGGCCGGGGACCGACCTCTGCAACCGGGCCGCCCGGGACAGCCTGGAGGAGTACCGCTTCCTCCAGGATCACCTGAAGGCCCTGAAACAGAAGCTCTACGAGACGGAAACGGAACTGGCCGGAAAAGGGGACGGCGCGGCCGCGAAGGTCCGGGATCTCGAGGCGGTCGTGAAGAAGACGCAGGACCGCCTGGCCGGGCTGGACGCGTTCCTCACGCTGCAGTACCGGGTCCCGATTCCCGTCGAGGCGAAGAAGTGCGACGCCTTCGGCGACATCGCCTTCGACGGCGCCCCCTTCTCCAGGTGGTTCGGGGGCGGCGGACACGGCGACGTCCTGGCGAAGCAGCTGGCCACCTGGACCGCGGAGAACAAGCTCTCCTGGACCATCGGCGACTGCCGGCCCCGGCCCGGGGATGTCGGAAAGGAGAAGCCCCCGGAGGGCCTCTACTACCGCATCCCGGCGCAGTGCCGGCTGGAGATCACCAAGGACGCCTTCGTCTCGACCCACACGGTCGAGCTGATGCAGTGCGGCCGCCTGGCAGCCATGG